>NZ_JBNPJT010000011.1:0-225486 GCF_050312595.1 Pseudomonas sp. UM16
GTGGAACTGCTCACCCGCATCGCCTAGCTGAGCGCGCCACCCATATTGAGTTTGGTGGGGTTTATGGAGCGCTTACCCTGCTCCTGCGCATCCAGCGGCAACTCGATCACCCGAGCAACCCCCAGCTCTCCCAGCACGCAGGGGACGCCCATGGCTATGCCTGTTCGCCCGTACTCGCCTTCGAGAATCGCGACCGTCGGCAAAATGCGGTTTCTCCCTTTGGCGATAGCATCGACCATCTCTGCAATGGCCACGCCCGGCGCATCGCAGGCGCTCCCGACCTTCTTCAAACCCAGAATCTCGCCGCCACCCTGCCGTGTGCGCCGCACAATCCGCTCTATCTGTTGATCGGACAGGAAGTGCGCCAGCGGCACCGAACCAACCGCACAGTAGCGCATCAGCGGCACCATGCTATCGCCATGCCCTCCCAGCACCAGCGCGGTGATATCCCGAGCAGAAAACCCTGTCTCCTCGGCAATGAAACATTTCATGCGCGCGGTATCCAGAACCCCCGCCTGCCCGAACACCCTTTTGCGTCCCAGCCCACTGAGACTGCAAGCCCGGTAGGTGAGCACGTCAACCGGGTTCGACACCACCAACACCGTCGCCGCCGGAGCATGCCGATTGATATCCCGCATGATGCTATCGAGAATTGGCAGATTGATACTCAGTACATCCTGACGCGACTGACCAGGCTTACGCGGCACACCCGCAGTAATCACCACCAGGTCAGAATCCTGCAGCAATTCGGCATTGGCGCCGCCGTACACCCTGGTATCAGAACCTGACTCAACGGCCGCCTGCCAGAGGTCCAGCGCCTTGCCCTGTGCCAGCTCACCCTGAACATCAATCAACATCAACTCACGACAGAACTCTTCCCGGGCAATGATCTGCGCCGCCGCCTCACCCACTATTCCGGCACCCACAATTGATAGCTTATTCACCTCGCACCTCCCTGCGGGTCGCGCCACCAGCAGCATGCCCGCCTGTACAGAGAAGTATTACCCGCGAATGCTAAAAGACCACCCGAAGGTGGTCTGTGGTTGTTTTACCTACTTTTCGCAATTCCCATAGCAACCCTACTTTAGCCTCTGATAAGCCCCATTGGCCGAGCCTTGTGGCCTTTTAGCAGGCTGTTCCAAGTCTAGCGTTATCCGCCGTGAAGGGGACGGCGTATTACCTGTTCTGAGTTGTACGCACTGCTGTTGTCGAGATCTCAAGCACCTCACTGTTACTAGCAGCAGTCTTCGTGAAACGCCTGACGCAGCGGTCCACACTCCAATCCTCGCCTATGCTGATGGCATCCTTGCCCAAGCTGATGACCTGGGGGTGGTTCATGGGTTTCGTGAGAAAGGCCGCAGCGCTGGTAGCGCTGATTGCTGGGCATTCAGGTGCCGTTTGTGCGCAAGAAATACCAAGGGAAGCGCAACCCTGTGTCGCCTGCCATGGCGAACGTGGCGAGGGTACAGCCCAGGGACCGATGCTTGCCGGGCTATCTGAATCATATATCGACACTCAGATCGACCACTTCATTTCCGGGCAACGCCACAACGTGTTGATGACGCCGATGGCGCAAGCCTATACCGATCCACAACTGCGCAAGCCGGTCGCGACCTATTTCGCCAGCCAAGGAAAACAGCCGCAATTGCAACTGCGAGGCGATCGTCTGGCTACTTCGCCCGCCGAACAGCTCTATTACCAAGGCGACTCATCACGTGACCTTCCAGCTTGTTACAGCTGCCACGGTCCAGCGGCAGTGGGGGGCGGCCCCTTCCCGCGGCTGGCCGGTCAACAGGCGGACTACCTGAGTTCGCAGTTGGTGGCTTGGCAGAAGGGCGAACGGAAAGGTGATCCCGATAACATGATGGGCATTATCGCCAAAAGATTGAACACAAAAGAGATTCAGGCGCTGGCTGGTTACCTGGCGGCAATTCGGTGAGGAACCAAGCATGATATTCGACCGTTGCTGGAAGACGATGTTGCTTTGGTGTGCACTACCAAATCTGGCCCTTGCGGCATATCCGGACATGCAAGAAGAGATTGCCGCCCAGCCCAAAGCGGCAGACATGCACTACTTCACTCCGCGAGGTATGTCCCGCATTCCCAGCGGGGCTTTTGGTGACAAAGTGCGCAAGGGTTATGAATTGTTCGTTAATACCCAGCAACTCAAAGGCCGCTACGTCGGCAACACCCTCAACTGCACCAACTGTCACCTGGATGCAGGTACCAAAGCCTATGCCGCGCCAATGTGGGCTGCCTACCTGGCCTACCCCGCATTTCGTAAAAAAGATAACCGAGTGAACAACTTTGCTGAGCGCATTCAGGGTTGCTTCAACTACTCGATGAATGGGAAAGCACCCGCCATTGACTCCCCCGAGTTGGTGGCCATGTCCGCCTATGCTTATTGGCTCCTGATGGGCGGTTTACTGGATATGTTCGGCATGCAGGACAAACCAGTACCCGAACTCAACGATCAGCAGCTGCAACTGGGCGGCAAAGATGAAACCTTCAGCCTGCCCGGGCCTCTGGCAGGACGCGTCAAGATGGCTGGGCGCGAGCACATGCCGGGGCGGGCTTTCGCTACTCTGGCCGAGCCGCCCCAGGTCGCTTCGCCGTCACGTGGTCAACAGGTCTACAGACAACACTGCGCGGTATGCCATGGCGACCAAGGCCAAGGACGAGAAATGGCCGGCGTACCAGTGCTCCCTGCACTCTGGGGCCCGCAGTCCTACAATTGGGGCGCAGGAATGCACCGAGTCAATACCGCAGCTACCTTCATCTTCGAGAACATGCCACTGGGTAAAGGTTTGCAACTTACTGTTCAGCAGGCGTGGGATGTGGCGGCCTTCATGAACAGCCGTGAGCGCCCGCAGGATCCCCGTTTCGACGGTGACCTGAGCAACACGGCCAAGAAATTTCATGGCTCGGACCAAGGGTATTACGGCAAGAGCGTAGAGGGTGCCCCCTTGGGAAGTCAGGCATTTCCTGCCGGGATTCAGCCCTAATTGCAGACAGATGTCCAGACAGTCGACCTCTTTGCTCCCCCCATATTGCAGCTCCAGCTACCTGTGGTAGAAGCATCGGTCGCGCCAAAACTGCAATTCGAGCACCATATTTTTCCTGAAGCAGGGATAAGCGACTTGATGAAGGCTAAGTATTGAACGTGAGAGCAACGCCATGACCATACATGACAGTTGGAAAGTTACATGCCAAGACCCAGGTGATGGCACCGGCGATGTCATCGTTGACCTTCCATCCGAACTACTGGAGCAACTAGGTTGGAAGGTAGGAGATGTCTTGGTCATTGAGACGAGCGAGCGAGGTATCTCACTACGGCTCAAGCAACAAGACAGCGACACTTCGTCCTAAAAATGCCTCTTCACTCCATGATGTACTCTGTCGCTACTATTCTCACGGCGCTCCCAGAACCGTCTGGATTGCTGCTCGGCTGAACGCACAACCGCGTTCATCATCGAGCACCTTTACTAGGGAACTACCCTAGAGATGCACGCACAGGCTACCGGGACAGTATTTAGTTACTTTGCCGACCAAGCGACTATTACTAGCACCTACAAGGGCGACTGGATCCGCATTGGCAATCAAGTAGGACGCGTGACGGGCACCGACACCATCGAACCGTTTTATCAGTGCGTGGCCACGGAGGAGAAATTCTCGCTGGCTGGCCGCGTAGCAAGGCGAGCCCCAACCTCGGCGCGCGCACGACGCTTCACTTTGGTTTTTTTGGGGGGGGCCGGTGCGATGAGAGGGGAAGAGTCTAGTTATGTCGAGCTTGTTGACTATCTAAACAAACTGTACGGAGGAGCACGGAATGCCCTACTTGATCATTGCACTCGATCATGAGGCGATGGAGGATGCACGCGAGCGAGTCCGCCATGCGCATCGGGCTTACCTAGCATCCTATGGCGAGAGGTTGCTTTCATCTGGCGCGATATTGGATGAGGCAGGTGAAATCATAATTGGTGGTGCATCACTGATCGATACAGAGAGTCGGTCAGAGGCGATAGCATTTGAAGCCAACGACCCATATGCCAAGGCCGGGATCCGTGCTCATGTCGAGATCATTCACTGGCGCTTACGTTGGCGGATGGGGCAGTTCAATGAAGGGGGCCACCATCCGAAAAAATGACGCTCTTTTCGCTGATGCTGCCTAATGGCTGAAAGCAAGGACAAGCAAACGTCCGCTTAGGGTCGGGTAGCGCCATCAGCCGTTGTGATGATCTACCCTTGTCCTCCCTCAACATGGAGGACGAGCCATGAACACTATTGCTAGATACAGCCATCAGCCTTGGAACACAGGAAACCGTGTTGAGCAGAAGCCCCTCTCTGAGCGTGGTTGCAAGGTCAAGATCGATGCCAAGCGAGATGAGTACAAAAAGGAGGTCAAGAGTAATGGCGATGATTGATCCGATCCAGCTTAGTTTTTGATGTGTGCCTCGCTATAAACGGCTCCGGGAAGAGGACGACAGCAAAGTAGTTACCTAACCTGCGCGCTGGGCGCGTTCCGACTCATCCAGATGCTCTAGCAGCACCGCTATCGTCGCATTCCGCAGCTTGATTGCCGCCATCCAGTCCGGCCCTTGCGCCAATAGCGGGAAGCAGACGTTGACGTGGAGTGCACCGTGTCGTGGGAACCACTGACCATCGCGCAGCACCCTGCGCGTACCGCAGATTGCGACCGGCAACAGCGGCACGCCGGCACGCGCGGCGAGCACGAAGGCACCCATATGGAACGTTCGCAGGCCTGGCTCACGGGTAAAGGTTCCCTCGGGGAAGAACACCAGGGACTGGCCAGTCTGTAGCGCCTCGGCCAGGGACTCGGTGTCTGCGGCGCTACGCTGGAGATCGAAGCGTTCGACGAAGCGGGCACCGAGCTTGCGCAGGAACCGGCCGGCGATCCACTGCCCATCCAGTTCGCGCTTGGCAACGAAACTGAATCGCGGCGGCAGGGCCGCGCAGAGTATGACGCCGTCGAGGTAGCTGGCATGGTTTACGGCCAACACGCTCACCCCAGACTCAGGCAGGTGCTCCAGTCCCTTGACGCTGAACGGCACCCCCGTCAACCACACGAACAGCCGTGCGGCCATGCGGGTAAAGCGGCGGCACCAACTCTGGCGCGGCAGGATCGCGACACCCAACCAGGTCAGGGGGGTGACCAGCCAGAACAGCAGCCAGATATAAGCGGCATACAGCGCCGTGCGGCAGGTCTGCCAGCGCCGGCCGATATGTCGGCGTACGGCCTGCATCACCAGGCGCAGAAGCTGGCGCCACACGGCGAGGTGTGGCCGCCCCACCTCGCCGCGCTCATACAGTTCGCGACTGGCCGCACGGCGAATCTTGCCGCTGGAGGTCTTCAGTACGCTATGCGGTGGCGCCAGAACGATATCATCGGGCGACACACCGGTGAGGTCGACCACAATGCGGTTGACCTCCTGCTGCAGGTGTTGCCGCGCGGCAGCGTCCTTTTCGTAGCTCTCCGCCAACACCACCAGGCGCTCGGTGCCGGTGGCGGGGTCAGGACTGCCGAACACCGCAATGCAACCTTTGCGCAAACCGGGCATATTGCCGACCGCCGCTTCGACATCGTAGGGATAGATGTTGCGCCCGGCACGGATGACCAGATCCTTGGCGCGACCGGTTAGGTAGACCTCACCGCCGGCCATGTAGGCGAAATCGAGCGAGTCGAACCAGCCAGCACGCAGCACCCGGCCAGTCTCTTCAGGGTTTCGATAGTAGCCATCGGTGGTGGAAGGCCCGCGAAACTGCAGGTGACCTTCGTTGCGCTCGGGGAGTTCGACCCCACTGGTGTCGACGATGCGAATCTGGTGGCCCGGCAGCGGTCGGCCGCTGGAGACAAAGCGCAGCACTGCGCTGGCATCCGCTGCCGCAGGCCGTGCTATGCCGTGGAGCTGGAACGCCTCGCGCTGCACCCGGTCGATCAATGGCCCTCGGCCCAAGGGCGGAAAGGCCACACCCAACGTGGCCTCGGCCAACCCGTAGACGGGGGCCATCGCCGTAGGTGCAAAGCCGTAGCGAGTAAAGCGGTCGGTGAATCGCTGCAAGGTATCCGGGCTGACCGGCTCGGCACCGTTGAAGGCTACGCGCCAACGGCTCAGGTCCAGACCCTGGAGGTCTTTGTCGGGAGTTTTGCTCAGGCACAGTTCGTAGGCGAAGTTGGGCGCCGCCGACAACGTACCGTGCAAGCGGTCGATTGCCCATAACCAACGCGCCGGTCGCGCAAGGAAAGCCAGCGGCGACATCAGCACCAGGCTGTAGCCGTAATACAGGCTGCCCAGCCAGGCGCCGATCAGGCCCATGTCGTGGTACATCGGCAGCCAGCTGACGAATACGTCCTGCGGCCCCACCTTCAGCACCCCACCCATGGTGCGCAGGTTGGCCAGCAGATTGGCGTGGCTGACCATCACGCCCTTGGGCTGGCCCGTGCTGCCCGAGGTGTACTGCAGGAATGCGATGTCATTCGCTTGCCGTGGCGGTGTGACACACTCGCCGCCCTCAGCTGTCAGATCGGCCACACTGGCGATGTGAGTCAGGCTCGGGACCTGTGACTGGAGCAGCCGGGCAAGCAGTTTCGCTTGCGTCACGGTAATCAGCACTTTGGCTTCGGCGTTTCGCAGGATGCCGGCCTGACGCTGCAGATGATCCTCTATCTGCGACAGGCGTAGCGGTGGATAGATGGGCACCGGCACACCACCGGCCAACAGGATGCCGAAAAAGCCATGGAGAAAATCACGGCCGGTGGGCAGCATCAGGGCGACGGTCTGACCGGCGAGCAAGCCACAGCGTTGCAGCCCGGCGGCAACGGCCAGGGCGCCCTGGTGCAAGGTGCCATAGCTGATATCGTCCTGCTGGTCATTTTCGCCCAGCAGGCGCACATGGAGACGCTGCGGCTGCTGGCGTACATGCCAGTTCAGTACTTCGATCAAGGTTTGCGCTGCGTCCGGCGTCTGCGCTGTTGTTGTCTGGGCCTCGATGGCGTCGCTGGAGGGCAACGGACGTATGACCTCGGCGCCATGTCTGCCGTGCAGCACGTACAGTACGTCGGCGGGGGTTTCTGCCGAGGCGAACAGGTTTTCCGGTAGGTGCACACCGAATTCGTGCTCGATACGCGACCAGAGTTCGACTCGAGCCAGGCTGTCTACGCCCAGGTCCCGGTCCAGCAGGCTGTGCAATGTGACTTGCAAACCTTCTGCCGCTCGCGGGTGCAACTCGACTACTGTGCGCTGGACAATTTCGAGCAATTTTTCCGCGCTCCCATCGTAAGGGGGAACGGCGGAGGGTTCTGGAGGCGGACGAGACATCGGCGGCCCCTCATGACAGGAAACTCTGCGTGTAAATCCTTGCCAGTTGCCATTATACGCTCGCAGGATCGGTGGGCCAGGGCTAGGCTCAATACCAGTCAGCTAAGGACTTTGAGACAACATTGCACCTGTAGCGAGGGGGCTTTCCGCCACAGGCCAGTAGAGAGATCGCCATGCCAGCCAGCCTTGCCCCCGGAGTGACACGCCGAGAAATCTGGGCCTGGGCGATGTTCGACTTCGCCAATTCCGGCTACACGACGGTGGTAATCACGGCTGTGTTCAACGCCTACTTCGTCGCGGTGGTAGCCCAGGGCGAAGCCTGGGGTACCCTGGCCTGGACCAGCGCCATTGCCCTCTCTTATGCCCTGATCATCCTGACCGCGCCGCTGGTTGGCGCCTATGCCGACGCCTTCGCCTGTAAGAAACGCCTTCTGCTGTTCAGTACGATCGGTTGCGTCGTCTTTACGTCCGGGCTCGCGCTGGCAGGACCGGGGGAACTCGGTGTCGCGATCCTTTTCATCGTGCTATCCAATTTCTGCTTCGGCAGCGGCGAAAACCTGATCGCCGCCTTCCTGCCCGAACTCGCCCGTGCGGATGCCATAGGCAAGGTGTCCGGCTGGGGCTGGGGATTCGGCTACATCGGCGGCCTGGTCAGCCTGGGCGCCTGCCTGGCCTTCGTCAGTTGGGCCCAGACGCAGGGCCAAACTGCAGCGCAGTTCGTGCCGGTGTGCATGCTGATCACCGCGTCCTTGTTCGCCGTCGCCAGCCTGCCGACCTTCCTGCTCCTGCGCGAACGCAGCCAGCCGCAGCCCGTGTGCGGCGACACGGCTATCGCGCAAGCGGTGCTAACGCGCTTCGCGCAGACGCTGCGCGAAGCCGAACGCTATCGCGACCTACTGCGCTTCCTTGCTTGCACTGTCTGCTACCAGGCCGGTATCTCGGCAGTGATCACCCTGGCTGCCATCTATGCCAATAAGGTCATGGGCTTCAGTACCCAAGACACGCTGCTGCTGATCTTAGTGGTGAATATCACGGCCTCCATCGGTGCAGTGCTGTTCGGTTGGTTGCAGGACCGCCTCGGCCATCGCGCCACACTGGCGCTGACCCTGCTGGGCTGGCTCGGCATGGTCGGTCTGGTCTGGGTCGCGCGCGGCCCCGAGCTGTTCTGGCTGGCAGCCAACCTCGCCGGTTTGTGCATGGGCGCCAGCCAATCGGCCGGACGTGCGATAGTTGGTCTGCTTGCGCCGCCGACACGGCTTGCGGAGTTCTTCGGCCTCTGGGGGCTGGCGGTCAAACTCTCGGCAATCCTCGGCCCCATGACTTACGGCCTGACCAGTTGGCTGTCCGCAGGCGATCACCGTCTGGCGATGCTGATTACTGGCAGCTATTTCGTCGTCGGCCTGCTGATCCTGGCTAGCGTCGACCTGGAGCGCGGGCGGCAGATAGCTGTCAGCCGTACCGAGAGTCTCGAAGATTGAGTGTGTGATGGGGACCCATTGCGTACAAAGAATCAACCCGCCCCTGACCGTCGGCTTCGGGTCGTTCTTTGCCGGTCATAATTACGAAGCGTGTTGGTCAAATCGGATGCAATCCGTGGTCAGGTCGAATGCAAAGATTGGGAAAGTTGAGTGCAATTTCGCAGTTTTCCAAGGATTAAATGCAAGATATGCGTCTATGGCGGCTAATCTGAGCCGAAAATCGCGCTGAATTCGAGCACGGCCATTTTCGTATGCTAGCCGTGACAGATGCTGGTCGGGTTCTACGAGATGCGCAATGGGATAACGGACTCCACCATTTGCCTGCGGCACACCCGTGAGGATCGCTAGAATACGAGGCTCCATGAGGCCTTGCGTAACCTTCTGATCGTGGCGAGAAAGGAGCAACTTGATGTTTCCAAAGAAATTGATCGACGGCTTCCGTGCTTTCCAGGAAAAGCGTTTCATCAACGAGCATGAGCGATATAAGCTCTTGGCCGAGAAAGGCCAACATCCAGAGATTATGGTGATTGGATGTGTAGACTCGAGGGTGTCGCCGGAAGTCATATTCGACGCTGCGCCCGGCGAATTGCTAGTTGCTCGTAACGTTGCCAACATTGTTCCACCTTACGAGCCGCATGGCGACACGCAGCACGGTACAAGTGCTGCGCTGGAGTTTGGCGTGCAAGCCTTGGGCGTAAAGCATATTGTCGTACTTGGTCATGCGCATTGTGGCGGCATCCGGGCTTTCGCCGACGAGCAGGAGCCATTATCGCCAGGCGACTTCATCGGACGCTGGATGTCGCAGATTGCTCCGGCGGCTGAAAGCCTCGGGGATAAAGAGCGGCATGATCGCGACGAATATTTACGCAAGCTCGAATTCGCATCCGTCGAACTCAGCCTAAAGAACCTGATGACATTCCCTTGGGTGAAAAGTCACGTGGAGCAAGGGGAGTTAGAATTGCATGGAGCATTCTTTGGCGTAGCTTCCGGTCGCCTGTTGGTTCGTGATCCGAAAAGTGGTGTCTTTGAACCAATCGACGGCACATTCCAGAGCCGTTTGCCTTCGGCACCTTAGATCTCAGGACGACACCTTGGGCAAACTGTGAAGGATCGTGATGCAATCTGCACAATAGTGGTAGACACGACCCCTGAAGGTCCATCGACGTGCCTGATGAACGCTTCGTTAAGCGTAGGTTGGGGTTGGGGAATTTTTTTGTTGCGGCTGTCGAAAAGCGTCGAAACCGTTCGTCTAGATGATGTCGACACATCGAGTTCATCCACGTTGGCAACAGGAGCCCACCATGAGCACCACCCTAAATCCCTATCTCAGCTTCAACGGCAATACTCGCGAGGCCTTTGCATTTTACGAATTGGCGCTCGGTGCCAAGATCGAAACCATGATGAGCTACGCCGACATGCCTGCTTCCGCTAACTCCGACGAAGGCTGTAGTAGTGGCTACGCTCCCGGAGGAGACAGCATCATGCATGGCTGCCTGGTGCTGCCCGGTGGCGCGATGCTGTTTGCCGGCGATACCCCACCCGGACTGCCATACGAAGGGATCAAAGGCGTGATGCTCGCACGCCAGTACGACACGATCGACAAGGCCCACAGTACCTTCCACGCTCTGTCGCAAGGTGGCCAGGTGACGATGCCACTGGCCCCTGCTTTCTGGGCCAAGACCTTTGGCATGCTGACTGACCGCTTCGGCGTGAACTGGGCCGTCAACGGCGAACCGGTCACGTTCAAGTAATACCGTCGAGCCAGGGGAAGGACGTGGGCAGGCCAACGAATGGTTGCCAATTTTCAAGCTGATTTTCTCGACCTGGTTGGTGGCCTCTTCATTCGTGTCTACACTGTGAGTAGCTGAAGGACCAGCCCCCGTCAGCAAAAATCCCGTCTGCCATAACGGGATTTTTGTTTTTCGGCCATCTCATTGCGCAGAGAATGGCTAAACTTCTTCAACAAAGCAGCAGGCTCAGGCTAAGCGCAAGTAAGGGCACTACGGCCGCAGCGGGTTGGCAAGTCATGAACGTTGAAGAAAATGCATTGCTACTACGATCAATTATCGCTCAGCTTTCGGTCGACAATCCATGCGACTCCGCATCGCTTGCAGGAGACCAACACCTTGTTCTTGAGGGGTTGAGGGGCCTAAAGGAACTGAATATGGTTTCCGGAACCTTCACCTACAGCGGAGTGCGAGACCCTTCCGGGTATCTTCTGAAGTCAGCTCAGAACATACTTTTGACCAAGCGTGGAGCGTTATTTAGCCCATCAAAATGACTTCTAGCGAAAGGCATTATTCAGACGGGCTATTTTACTTGGCTGTAACTATCTCTCGCCCCAATACTCCAGGGGCGGATTATGACGTCAAAAAATAGGTGCTCGTGCCATCGGTCGCCTTCCTTTTAAGCTTTCTTGAAGCCATCAAAATTGATAGCTAATAGTTAAAGCTCCGGCCAGGGAGGTATCAGTAAATGTTACTAAGATACGTTATCGTTCCCGCTCTCCCAGATACCCCGAACGCGCTTCACAGGAACGAGCGGCTTTGTTCCGATGCTATTCAGAATGCTTACGACATCTACGATAACCAGGAAAAACAAAGGCTTAAACCGAGCTACCCGACACAGAAGGAAGCAGCCGCCGAGTGTGAAAAAATGAATCAAGGAGTGATTTTCGATCCTTTGCAGAGTTATGCACTCTTGAAAACTTGATGAGCTATAGTTCCTCGTTGATCACAAACTGGCGATGGCCCCTACCAATGGTATCTTCGCGACATTATCACCTATCTAGATAGGCTATCCGAAGACGCGACAGCGCTTTATTGCCTACTCTGAGGGCCGTTTCCATGTTGCATTAATGCGTGCACAAAGGCTATGTAATGTCCAGAACATCAGCTCTCTTCGGAGCAGCGTCGAGTGCTTGTACTGCGTTACCCACTTCTTTGTATTCGTTCCAGAATCGCTCAAGTGCGCTCATTCCGCCAGCTAACTGAACAGCTCGAATCACTCCGGCGTGAACAGCTACAAACCTCTTCACCTGCAGCTCCAGTGTTTTCATATCTTGCCTTGCCTTGCGTTTGCCAGTTTTCCAGCTCGCACAGCAGGTGGTGACAAATTGGCGCCAATCGCGCGTGTGTCTAACTGCCTATGCCGGCTCTCGGTAACGAAATTCATTCTGGCAGGGTTGTGTGTGAATGCCGAGGCGTTCTTGAGCAAATGATGCATTACCCACGTACACGCATGACGCTATCGAAATGGCAATTAACCATTTGTCGCTCCAAAGGAAAATTTGCGTACCCTATACGCTTTTCTCGACTAATACTGAGATTTAGTCCCGCTTGGGGAGGCTCACAAAATGCTTTCAAGGTTCGTTGTTGTTCCGGCTGTTCCGATTGAGAAAGAGTCATTTCGCATTGGCAACCGCTTCTATGCAGAAACCGTTTCAGGTGGCTTCGATATTTATGACAACAAGGAGAAAAAACGTCTGAAACCGAGCTACCTTAAAAAATATGATGCAGAAGTAGTCTGCGAATTGAAGAACAAGGAATCTTATTGCACCTACGAAATCTCCGCTAAATTGTGAGCTAGACAATTTACTGCTAGCCACACAATCTCGAGCCATGGCACAAGTTAAGACTCAGGACGTTGCTCGTATAACCCGAGATCAGCGAAACGCTCGACCAGGGTGCAATCTGCTTCACTCCAAGTTCGACGATATACGTATTTAGCTCCACTGCGTGGTTTGATTGAAGCCACCAAGATCAGATTCAGACCATCTTGGGGCGCAGCAGATCAAACACCTATGAGCGCAGTCCAGCAAGCCAGAGCCGCGATATAGGTACTATTGCATCAACTACAGTCCGCCTCTAATACCCAATGGAGAACTGGCCTTGGCAATTGCAATAATCAATAAAACTTGACCCGCCTTTTCATGGTGGTATGTATGTGCAAGCCAGTCTCAGTTGGCTAATTTTTTTGGGCGGCGGCATTCTTTCACACCTCTTTCACACTCTTGATGGCATAGTACTGAATCGCCCCTGATTTCCTAGACACTCTCCAAGCTCAGAAAATAGCGTTTCTCATACTCTACTGGCGACAGCTGCATAGCACTGCTGTGTCGGCGTTTAGGGTTATAGAACATCTCGATGTAATCGAAAATATCACTTCGGGCTTCGTCACGCGTTGCGTAGATCTTGCGCCGGATTCGCTCCCGCTTCAAAAGCTGGAAAAAGCTCTCGGCCACGGCGTTGTCGTGGCAGTTTCCTCGGCGACTCATGCTGCTAATCACGTTGTTGGCCTTCAAGAAACTTTGCCAATCCGAGCTACTGAACTGGCTACCTTGGTCTGAGTGGATCATCACTTGCTGCTGTGGCTTGCGTCGCCACACGGCCATCAGCATGGCGTCGATGGCTAGGTCGCTGCACATCCTGGGCTTCATTGACCAACCGATGACTTGGCGAGAGAACAGATCCAGCACAACCGCCAGGTACAGCCAACCTTCATAGGTACGGATGTAGGTGATATCGGTCACCCAGACCTTATTCGGCTCACTGACCTTGAACTGCCGCGCGAGGTGGTTGGGCGAGGCCACTGTTGGTTTTCCACCGTAAAACCCTGGCCGCCGCCGATAGCCAGTTTGCGAACGCAGTCCCTCTGCTTGCATCAAACGACCGACTCGATTCCGCCCACATGTCTCTCCTAGCTCTCGCAGGTCATCGTGAATTTTGCGGTAGCCGTATACGCCTCCGCTTTCTAACCAGGCATGCTTGATCAAGCCAAGCAGGCGTTGATCTTCTTTGCCTCGGGCAGATTGAGGCTCGGCCAGCCAAGCGTAGTAGCCGCTGGGATGCACCTTGAGGGTTTGGCAAAGGCGCCGCACTGGATAATCCGTCGAGTGCTTCTTGATGAAGGCGTACTTCAGCCGCACTCCTTGGCAAAGTACGCGGCGGCCTTCTTTAAGATGTCTCGCTCTTCCGTCACGCGCTTGAGTTCAGCGCGCAGCTTACGCAGCTCAGCCTGCTGATCGTCGTCTTGCTGACGCTGCTCTTGGGGCTTGCTGTAGAGCTTGATCCAAGCGTAAAGGCTGTGCACGGACATGCCCAGGCGCTGGGCGACATCGGCGACGGGTTTGCCTTTCTCGGTCACTTGCTTGACCGCTTCGATCTTGAACTCTTCGGGGTAACGCTGACGACTCATGGCACCTCCTATTTGGGCCTCATTATGAGGCTTGGAGGTGTCTACGAAACCAGGGGCGATTCATACTTCTACTCCTTGTGGTACCTTAGGCCCGCGCTCCCTGTGCGGGCTTTCTTTGCCTTCGATTTAAATTGCGTCTGGAAGACTCCCTCACTCCCAGCGCTGAGGTGTTCATTTCTGGAAAAACGACATCGATCTGCTAGAGTTTAGATCAGCTGAAGGACCAGCGACCCGTGCGGAAAAGCTGCCCGCCCAGTGCGGGCTTTTTACTTTCGAACTTATGTCGAGATTGGCGGCCTGCACCGCTAGGATGACAAAAAAACCAAATACTTTGCGTTTCACAGTCATCCACGTCTTTGCGCGTGATTTCACTCTATCTCACAATGCAATACAGTGCTGCCGGTCGCGACAGGCTTGACTAGCGTGGATGTGCAAAATTGAAGCTGTCCACATTCCATGAAATGTGGACAGCTTCAAACGAAGGCTTAAAAAATATTCAACCGGTTATTCGAGAAATGGGATTCTCAGGCGCTTAGCCTGTTAGGTCCGAATCAATCTATGGGCTGGTATCAGCGACCACAAAAGCTTGGCTATAGGAGAAAAATTCCTTTTACTCAGTCCGATGAATACAGGAGATTTTGTCGAAAACCAGACCTGTAGGTTCGAGCCCAATGGATTGAGAGCAAGACAGGTGTAAAGATTGTAATTTCATAGTGCGACTGGACAATCCCTTCCATATCCACCATGGGTTCGCTTCGATTGGAACCCCCAACCGCTTAATTCCCTATGGCAGCCATCAAAGTGCCGTTTCGCCTTCTCATGAACATAAGTGCAAAGTGCAGGTCAGCAGAGCTACAACAATGACCGTTTGCCGGGCGCACATAAAGAAGCGCCCGTCTGGGACGGGCGCTGGCATTGCCTTACTTCTTCATCTTCTCTTCAATCTTCTTGTCTACGTCAGCGCGAACCTGGTCAATGCTGAAGCTCGCCGGACGCTGGCTTGGCGGATACTCAACAAAGGTCTGCAGGAAGGTTGCCGCTTTGCGGGTACCCTGGAAGACCAAGTAGTCGTTCTTGGTCATCCAGTCATAGTACTGGTCTGATACCACGTCTGCCCGCTCGTACGGATCCATGCGCAGGTTGAACATTTTCGGCACCCGCAGGCAGGTGAACGGTTCGCTCCACACGGCAAAGCCACCGGGGGCGCGCTGCTCACAGAACACCAGTTTCCAGTCACCGAAACGCATGGAGACCAGCTCACCATCGTCGTTAAAGTAATAGAACTCGTTGCGTGCGCTCCTGTCGGCTTTGCCCGTCAAGTAATCCAGCTGGTTGAACCCATCCAGGTGCACCTTGAAGTTTTTGCCGCCAACATCGGCGCCCTTGAGCAAACGCTCCTTAATGTCGGTGTCGCCTACCGCTGCCAGCAGCGTCGGGAACCAGTCTAGGCCTGAAAACATCTGGGTGGAAATCACATCGGGTTTGACCTTGCCGGGCCAGCGAATCATTGCCGGTACCCGATAGGCACCTTCCCAGTTGGAGTTCTTCTCGTTGCGGAACGGTGTGGTTGCCGAGTCCGGCCACGACCACTGGTTCGGTCCGTTGTCGGTGGTGTAGACGACGATGGTGTTGTCGGTAATCTTCATATCGTCAAGCGATTTGAGCAGTTTGCCGACGTCACCGTCATGCTCAAGCATGCCGTCGGCATACTCGTTGCCGGGCATGCCGCTATGTCCCTTCATCGATTCACGCACGTGCGTGAAAGCGTGCATGCGGGTGGTATTCATCCAGACGAAGAACGGCTTCTCCGCCTTGACCTGCTTCTCCATAAAGTTGATCGCCGCCTGAGTGGTCTCGTCGTCGATGGTTTCCATGCGCTTTTTGGTCAGCGCGCCGGTGTCCTCGATCTTGCCGTCGGCACTGGACTTGATCACACCGCGCGGAGACGCCGCTTTGACAAAGTCCGGGTCATCCTTAGGCCACAGTTCGCGTTCGGGCTCTTCTTCGGCGTTGAGATGATAAAGGTTGCCGAAGAACTCATCGAAACCGTGATTGGTTGGCAGGTACTCATCTCGGTCACCCAGGTGGTTCTTGCCGAACTGGCCGGTGGCGTAGCCTTCAGCCTTGAGGGCCTGGGCGATGGTGATGTCACGCGCCTGCAAGCCAACCGGTACCCCCGGCATGCCGACCTTGGACAGACCGGTACGCAACGGTGTCTGCCCGGTGATGAAGGAGGAGCGACCTGCCGTGCAGCTGTTCTCGGCATAGTAATCGGTGAACATCATGCCTTCCTTGGCAATCCGGTCGATGTTGGGGGTTTGATAGCCCACCACACCCTTGCCATAGGCACTGATATTGGTCTGCCCAATGTCATCACCAAAGATCACCAGGATGTTGGGTTTTTCAGCGGCCTGCGCGCCACTCATCACCGCCGCCACGCTCGCGGCAAGGGTCATTGTTGTTATCCATCGTCTATTGAGTTTCATAGGGGCACTTTCTCCGTCTCACGTTTACTGGCATCGGCCACGACTACGTGCATCAGAGGTCCCCATTTGGAAGGTTCCCTGTGCGCCTGCGGATTTTCGTTTACTCGTCCTCGATTCTGTCGAAGGGATAGATCCGGCGCCATTCGCGGGCCATATCCACCCCTGCTCCGGTGGAATACCGCCGACCTCCTCGGCGAACGCGCGCATGAACGCGACTTCACCACCGGAGACAAAGTAAGTCTTGAAGCCATTGGCCCGCAGGTAGTCCATCAACTCCAGCATCGGCTGGAAGACCATCTCGGTGTAGGGATTACCAGACTTGGGATGCTTGGCCGTAGTCAGCCAGCGCCGGGGCTGGTCAATGAAGGCCTCGGTGCTTATGCCTGAATGAGTGGCCGCGACGATTTTCAGCAGACCGTCCATGTCACTGTCAGCTAGATCTTTCTGGTTGCCATTGAGCACAGCCTTGAACGGTTGCTGGGTCTTCCACTCCGGATGTTTCGGGGCCAGTCGCTTGACGTCATCAAGGGCAAACAGCACCTCGAAATACATCGGCTGTTCGCTCCACAGGTTGCCGTCATTGTCGAACACTGCAATGCGCTCGTTCGGTGCGACAAAGTCTTTACCGCCCTCTTCGGTGACGGCGCCGCCAAACTGTTCGATCGCTTGGCGCGAGGCCGCGCTGTACCACGACTGCAAAGGGGCCGGTGCCTGAGCCCAAAGCGGCAACAGACTCAATAACCAACGCAGCTGTGACATCTGAGGCATAGGATATCCTTGAACATTTCCCTGTTTGCCTGGCTCGTGTGAGTCAGGGATTCAATGGTTTGAGTTCAAGCTGCGAATCTTCAACCTTGCTTTGGTTCATCTGCCGCCGTGTCTGCGCCAGCATTGAGCAAGTCTAGTGAATGTTTTTTCGCTTCGTCGGAAAATTCTGACAGCGTGCGCTAACCGCTACCGCGTCAAACCCAAAGGTAGTGCCCGATCAATTGCGGTTGCCGGGTAAGTATTTACACTCCAGCTCTATCGGCTCGGCTGAAAGTTGTGTGTCGCTGAAACGTAGTGATTGAGATGGCCAACTCACGAGTCGAGCTGAAGCTGCCATCAAGTAAGGAAACCTGGGGTGGTTCACCGTTTACCTGCCTGCAGGTGCCAAAACTGCTCGACCTGCGCATCGACCTTTATGGGCTGCCAGATATGGTCTCGAACCAGTACTACGACGGACTGACCAACAACACCTAACTGCTGTTCCAGGGTGAACGCAAGGCGGCAGCCTTCCTGCAGACCGTTGTCCAGTATCCGCCAAGCCAGCGCCCATCATTGACGGGCGCTTTGCTTTTAATTTTGGTGCGGGAAATCCGGATGACCAGTGATGGCACTTAGTCTTCTGAGTCAATAGCTTGCAAATGGGTTTTGGATGATAGGGATGAACATGAAGCGTAAGTTGAAGTCCGCATCGTAATCGTCACCCTTGATAACGCTGTACTGGAACTCTACCGCCCACCGCACCGGCAATGAGCCAAATTTAGTGACACTCGAGTAACCCAGACCGATAGGGAAGTTCACTTTTTCGCCACTGTCGGCTTTCCAGTTGACGCGTATGTTAGGGGTCATGCCTACCAGCTCTGTGCCGCTCAACCGATAGTTCAGGAAGTATTGGATATCGGTTTGGCTAGTATCCTCGCGGTCGCTGTCACCTGAGTACGACCACCAATGCTGGGCCAGTGCGCCGATGTTCCAGCCTCCAGGGTTAGGCGCCAAGGAAACCAGCAGGAGTGCCGGGCCAGCTTGATATTTGCCCTGGCCGAGCACATCGTGTTCTGCCGTTGGAAAAATCTGCGTGATACCCGCTCCCCACACTAAACCATCATCGCGAGCAGGTCCTGCGAGGGTCATCAGTGCCGTATCACCAAAGCCGGTTGTACGGTCATTGAACGGGTAGTTGTGGCTGGACAAATCTGAGCTTGGAATATTTCCAGGGCGTCCCTGTAGCGCATCACCGAAACTCTCGTCCATAGGAGTTGAGGAGTATTGAATGACTGGACGAACAATCAGGTTCCAGTCATCTTCACCAAAACTGATCGGGAAGGACATTACCGGTTGGAAGTTCGTGGTGTTGGTCCAGCGGCCGTTGCTGGGCAGTGCGTCGTTATCACCATCCTTGTGGGTATAATCATTTTGTAGCCACAGCATCCACGCCGCGCCCAACGGGTTTGCAGACATTTTTGCGAGCTTTTCAAGCTCGGCTTGGCTAGGACCTTTAGAGGTTTCTTTATCGGCTGCCCCAGGTGCTTCAGAGGTTTTTTTGTCTGTACCGACAGTTGGCGATGAATTCTCGGTGGCCGCAAGAAGCTGTTCTGGGAAAAGGCTGGTAAGGGCTGCTATCAATGCGATACACGCTGATAGATTGATTGCAGGTGTATTTTTATTCATCATAAGTGCCTCTTTTAGAAATACCGGATAGGTGGCCTTGATACGGTAGACAAAAAAGCGCAAGTTTTTCATTCATCAACGCTTTAACTTTCTTCTGAAATAATTAAGCCTATATTCTTATTTTTAATATCAAGCACTATGTATACTCCTGGAAATTATTAGCGTTGTTTAAGGTGTCTGGAGGCGGTGGAGGTTAGCTCAAGAGAGCAATACGCTCTGCATGTAACCCCTTCGGGCCTCGCACCCTTTGGTACGAGACCTTTTGGCCGTCGGTTAGCGTATCCAGCCCTTCACCACGAATGCATTTGTAAGATGCAAATAAGCTCTCTCCACCCGCATCTGGGGCGATCCTGCCGTGACCTGTTTCATCGTTGAACCACAAAACCTTACCTGTTTCCATGCCAGTTTCCTCCTCATGTATAACGACTCGAAGCATCCTGATCTAGTGTAGTCTGAGCATCAGATTGACCGGCACTGACCACTTACGAGTTTGCCAATTGTAGGTTGACTTGGTGTTCACCTCCGACCAGTCTCCAGATATGGTCGGCCAGGATGCCCCATTTCCAGCCATTGGGTTGCTTCGAGGCAACAGCCATGCGACCGCCCCCAAGAATCCAACCGCAGTCCATGGGCTTCGCCAGTTAGATGAAAAACTCTGGGTAACATCGACAGTGCTGGACTTGTTCGTGACGCCGTTGGGTGCCAGGTCGTATTGTTCATTGACTGGCAGGATAGTACGAGAAATCAGGTCCCACTCGTTGTGCACTGAAACGGCAGTACTGACTCTATATTGGTGATGCTGCACATGCTCTCACCGCTTGACCCCAGCAACACAGGGAGCGCTTTTGTGCCGGCAGCGGTGGCGGAGATAAACGGAAACGATTACGCCCGGAAAATGGCAGAGCAGACGGGGTCTCTAATTAACTGGTTCTTCAATTTTTGCATCAACCGCAAAGTGCGCATCTGGTCAATGCTGGAACTGGCAGGGGGCTGACTCGGTGACACCCGCCGGATTACTCATCAATAGGACACCTCAAGGTCAATCCATTGATTACGGCCTGCCGGCAATGTCGGCAGGCCGAAGGCCACGCCTTAGTGCCTGGTCTTGAGTTGCTCGAACGACTTAACAATGTCGAGGGCCCAACCATCGAGCACCGCCCGTGCGTCTTTGGTCGTCATCACCTGGTCGGAGTTATCCAGGTCGGCTCCAGCACCTTTGCGTACCACTTGGTTATTTCTGCATCGAGGAACTGCGCTTCAGTCGAAAGGCTGGTGTCCTGGTCGCGGATACCGGTAGCGGCACTCACACCGGCAGCAACCAGAGCGATCGGGATCACTTCATACGGGCGCAGCCCCTTGGTCTTAGCACTCACCGCAGTGATTGCCGGCCGCACGACCAACACACCCTAGCCAGGGCCCTTAGCCAGAGGCAATACTTTGGAGAACTGGGTTTGCAGGGCCTGGTTGTAGTACTGAGTGATGCCTTGCAGGGTGGCGTCTGGGATTTTCTCCGTCGCCTGTGGCTTAGGGTACAACTGGCTCGGCTCAACGTAGACGCGACTAAACTTGTTGGCGTCCACTTTCGGGTCAATCCAGAGCATTACGGATGCACGTGAGGGGGATTTCTCCTCCTTCACGGCACTGTAGTGTTTGAGAAAGCCGGAATATTGATCAGGTTCAACATATTTGCTGGCGCAACCCGAGAGCACCGGAGAAAGCTCGCACCACGATGCGGCAAGTGATTTGAACTGCAAATAGAACTCCGATTTAACCAACTGGCTTAAGTCTGAAACAGCAAAGGTCAACGACTTTGCATGATGGCGGCGGCAGTCCATTTGCCGCCGCCATCTCCCCGTAGATGGCGAGTTACGGCGTCACGATGTTGAACCAGAGATCGAAGTTGTCCAGGTAGGACACCAATTCATTGAGCTTATCTTGCGCGCCATCGACCTTGATATCCCCGGCCGCCAACGCATCCTTCAGTGAGGTTTCCTTCAACACGATTTTGTTCAGAGTGTCGCGGGTCAGGGTTACGGTGGCATCGGCGTCTTTTGCTTGCACACCTTCGGTGTGGTTGAGCACACCATGTACCATTTCCAGCGAATACTTTTGCTTCAAATCAGTGAAATCGAAGTTGAGCGAGAGGCGCTTGCCTTCGGCTTTCGGCGCATTGAGACGCATGGCCAGGAAGTCGAAGAACAAATCCAGGTCCATGGCGCGCACGGTGTCAGGGCTGGCGGTGTCCGGGGTTGGCAGTTTCATCACACCTTCGCGAAGCTCCTTGGCGCCGGTGAGATAGAAGTTGCGCCACGGCCCGCTCTCGGCTTGGTAACCCAGCTGTTCAAGTGCGTCGGCCTGAAGGTTCTTCGCCGCCTGATTGCTCGGGTTGGCAAACACCGCATGGTTGACCACCTCGGCCACCCAGCGGAATTCGCCCTTGTCGTAGTACTCCTTGGCCTTCTTGAGCAGCGCTTCTTCCCCGCCCATCATGTCGACGTAATGTTTGGCACCTTCTTCCGGCGGCAGTTCGTTCAAGGTCGCCGGATTACCAGTGAACCACCCCAGGTACAGCACGTAGGTCGCCTTGACGTTGTGGTTCAGCGAACCGTAGTAACCGCGGTTGGAGAAACGCGTGGCGAGTTCTTTCGGCAGTTTGATCTGCTCGGCGATCTCAACCATGGTGTAACCTTTGTTGGCCAGGCGCAGGGTTTCGTCGTTGATATAGCGGTACATGTCGCGCTGAGACGCCAGTTGATCACGAACTTCCTTGCCACCCCAGACCGGCCAGTGGTGCATGGCAAACATCACCTGAGCCTCGTCGCCCCACATCTTCAAAGCTTCGTTCAGGTATTTCGACCAGGCCAACGGGTCACGGATCTTGGCGCCACGTAGCGAGTAGGTGTTGTGCATGGTGTGGGTGGAGTCTTCGGCAGCGTTGATCGCCTTTTTCTCCTTGATGTAATAGAGCATTTCGGCCGGTGCTTCACTCCCGGGGGCATACAGAAACTGATAGGTCAGGCCGTCGATGACACGGGTGTCGCCGGTTTTCTCAATGATGTCGGTCGGCGGAATCAGTGTCACGGTACCGGCCGAAGTGGTGCTACCCAGGCCCGCGCCCAACTGCCCTGTCGGGGTCGGTGGCAGCAGGTTGCCGTACATGTAGCTGGCACGCCGGCTCATGGCCGTACCGGCCATGACGTTTTCGGCTACCGCATGCTCCAGGAAACCGAGAGGTGCATAGATTTTGACCTTGCCGGACTTCACGTCCTCTTCATTCACCACGCCGCGCACGCCACCATAGTGGTCGACATGACTGTGAGTATAAACCACCGCCACCACGGGCTTTTTCGGCCGGTGCTTGAAGTAAAGTTCCAGAGCAGCCTTAGCCGTCTCGATAGAAATGAGCGGATCGAAAATGGTGATCCCTTCTTTGCCCTCGACGATGGTCATGTTCGACAGATCGTAGTTGCGGACCTGGTAAATGCCGTCGGTGACCTCGAACAAGCCCGAGATATTGATCAACTGGGACTGACGCCAGAGGCTGGGGTTGGTGGTATCAGGCGCCACTTCACTTTCTTTGATGAAGGCATATTTGGTTGGATCCCAGATCACATTGCCTGAAGCGCCTTTAACCACCTCGCTAGGCAGTGGGGCAATGAAGCCTTTATGGGCCAGCTCGAATGAGGTCTTGTCATTGAACGGTAGCTCTTTGAGCAAGGCATTGTTAGCGGCCTTCGTCGCCTCCGAAGCAGGCTTCGGCTTATCTGCCGCCACTACTTCGGTGGCCAGCGCGAGAGCGACTACCAGTGAGCATGTCACGCCCGCCACTTTCCGTGCTTTTGAAACACTACGAGGGAAGAACTGCCTTGACGTCATTTCTATACTCATTTCTATGCTCCTGCTAGTCGGAAATCGCACTACCAAACCGGTAAGCGCGAGCATAGGTAAACTTAGTAGATATTCTTCAAATGACTACTTTTGACACGGTCGCGATCAAACGGCTAGAGTTGGTGCTGCGGTTGAAGGAGATTTCACAACCACCTCACGGAAAATGCGCTTGCGGCGAATCAGCAGATCGAAAGAAATAGCGATAGGTGGTTGCTGCGGTGTGATTTCTCGACACTCAGAGACTCAGATTTTTCCTGATGAGCAATGTCGCAGACGTCGAAGCCGTATCGCCCCTTCACCTTCGCTGTCATGTCCGCGAGCAACTCGAATTAGCGCTAACGGTACACATACTGAAATCTAACGAAAAGGCCTGCAGCAAGTGGCGCAGACCTTGTATTTTCAAGTCCTACGCCATTGGTGGCTGCCCGACTCTGTATGCATGATTAGGCGTGCTATTCGTCAGATCTGTTTTGCTCTGATCATTCCAGTACAACAATGAAATCTCCCACTGACTAGGCTAGGACCTTACCTGGCAGTCATTGAAAAAGAGTCTGCCCAGCTTGGCTGTTGCCCCGACTCCTGCCTGAGCCTCGTTTAGAATGTCACGAGAGAAGTAATCTGCAAGCCGTGCACGGCTCTCTATCTCCTGCCGGATGTAGTCCGGCTCTATGTTAGGGAGATCTCGACGAAACGAGGCTCGATGGACCAATGCAGCAGCCTGGAAAAGCGCGTCAGAAAGCCTAAGGTGATCGAGACCCAGTGATGCGCACGCCTCAAGGATCGGGACAGCATCGCTTTCAGTCCGATCGGTGAGTCGTTGGTCCGGCAAGGAGGAGTACTTTCGAAGATGTTCTACATAATGGCGTAGAGAAGGGATCGAGATAGCGACAGAATAGTGCTTGTTGTACCAAGGTCCGATGAAGTCGATCTCATCTTGGGTGATTGCCATTTCCTGGAAGTAACCGGCCCAAGCTTCTTGAACCTCCTCATCAATACGCTCGGCACCGAGGTTGGTCAGGTATTCATTGAGCCGATTAACCAAGCGGAAAAAATCTAGTCGAACAGGTGAGTCACGATACTCATCCATAAGTCTGCTCCAAGGTTGAAGTCGCACATGAATTTCCACCTGCATGGTAAAGGTGGTCAAGTCGGCCAGCAGCTACGGCCTCCTGATTCCCACCTTGGCTGAAGAATGGCGTAGTACGGCTTCGATTACAGCTCCGTAAACGGATGAGATTCAGCACTAGCTGACAGCCGTGCTCCAAAGCGCAGGTGCAGGGCAGGCCCGCCTGTCGAATCAAGCGCGATCGAAGCACACTTCCAAATCAGCAGAGCAGGTCTACGCGAAGCACCGTGTAAACCACTTTTTTCACTGTAAGCAACTGTGGTTTACAGTGAAAAAAAGTGCTTTACACCTCAGCAGTTCAGAGCAAAAGAGCGGTGGCGATGAATCGCGGATATGATCGGATTCGAGTCGAAATCTGCGGGCGCTCAGTCTTATTGACTGACAACAGAACCTGCTTTCTTGTGTTTCTTTCCAAAACCAGTTTTGCATTCGCTGATGGCATTTTTTAGCAGTTTAGACCTCCGAAGGCCAGAGCTGCTCGCACCTGTGCTAAATCTTGGCAAAGGCCCTGCGTGTCCAATAAGACTTTCAAGCTCCAGCGAAACCCGAACTAGTGTTTTAAAAGAAGCCCGAACGGCGGTATGAAATCTTTCAGAACGGGCGTTCATGGCTGAAAAGGCTTTATCCACTGCTTCGATCGATTCCTCGGTCCACTGAGGGTTAGATTCAGCGTCAACCCCTCCTTCATAGCCTGGCAGAGGCCTATAGCCAGGCAAGATTTCTGACTTATGATGTACTAGCTTATTCCTTGCCTTATTGAGCGCGTGCAGCTCATTTAGCACTGGCTCCTCCGACAGTGACTGTCCGCAAATCATCTGCGGGACGATTCGCCACTTACCGTCAAGGTTGGCCTTGTCTAAGGCACTTGCGGCCTTGTCGCCAAGATTGATAGTAGCCAACTCGAAGACACTGGACTCCAAAGCCATTGCCGTGAAGACGATGCTTTTGATTCCGTGCTGGGTCATGCGATGGTCCTGCTCCACTCGTTTGGCGGAGTATCCATCTGCAGGTGGCTCAGGCACCCGGTTGTGGTGGTCTTTCAAATAGAGACTGTATGCTTCTTCCGCCATCTCCGCATAAACGTGTGTCAAGGTACTGGCAAGAGCCCAGGTTTTTTGCACATGGAAGGTCTTTTCGAAAGTAGCGATGAAATCGTTCACACAGCAAGTCCTTGATAGATGAGTGATTGTGCATTCTGTAAATGTCGTACCGGTGCTGCGAACAAGGTGGGAAGGATAGATGTACGATTCAGAGATCCTCTGAGGTTAGGGCGGGAGGTTGGCTGCCCCTTCCAAAACCTCACCGCTAGCCCATGCCCATATGATGAGAAGCCCCCAAGATGCAACAAGGCTGATGAAACACTAAAAATAGCGAAAGCCGATTGGAGATGCTCTATCTCAAGGAATAGAGATGATTGCAACATTTCTGTTGACACCATAACCGGCTATGATCAACGCGGCAGCATTGTTTGCCAGTGCGCGCTTGATGACCTCTCTGGGATAGACACTGGCGCTATCGATTGAGCCACGAAAGAGCACCTCAAAACCTAATGGCCGGTGTTTGGTGTCGAGAAAAAGGCAGCCAAACACTTCGCTGCTTTCATGGCGCAACTTGGCTTTGAGGTAGCGTCGTACCGCGTCGGGGCTTTGCAGTGCCGAATCGCGAACAATGGTTTGCTCCAAGTGCCGCCGCCCGATTTCCATCACGGCTTGCAACTGGGTGTATTTCGCCGGCCCCAGCCCAACTTCACGCTGAAACGTGGCCTGATCAGCCTCCAGCAGATAACGCAGTCCACCAAATTGCTTCAACAGATGCCGCGCTAGGTCAACGGCGCTCATACCCGCGACACCTGTGCGTAAAAATACTGCCAACAGCTCAGCGTCCGACAAGCTGCCTGCCCCACGTTCCAACAGTTTTTCCCGCGGCCGCTCCGCCTCAGGCCAATCCCTGATACTCATGCCCCACCTCCCTGTCCATCGGTTGCTGCTCCTGTGTTTGTACCCTGTGCTACATTACCCGCACTTTTTTACGCGACGATTCGGCCTGGGGAGGCGTCGTCGCCGCGTGCAATCACTGAGCAAAAGGCAAGCCTATGCAGCGGCTGTATCGTAAGCGCATCGTTCTCGGCGTCGGCGGCGGCATCGCCGCCTACAAAAGTGCCGAACTGGTTCGCCGGCTTCTGGAACACGGTGCGCAGGTGCGCGTCGTCATGACCCGCGGTGGCGCTGAGTTCATCACGCCACTGACCCTGCAAGCACTCTCCGGCCACCCGGTGCACATGGACCTATTGGACCCTGCTGCCGAAGCGGCGATGGGCCATATCGAGCTGGCCAAGTGGGCCGACCTGGTGCTGATTGCGCCAGCCACCGCCGACCTGCTCGCGCGCCTGGCCCAAGGTGTAGCCGACGACCTGCTGACCACCCTGGTGCTGGCCACCGACGCCACTGTGGCCGTCGCCCCGGCGATGAACCAGGCCATGTGGCGCGACCCGGCCACCCAGGCCAACCTCGAACTGCTGCAAAGCCGCGACATCAAGGTCTACGGCCCGGCTTCCGGTAGTCAGGCCTGTGGCGATGTTGGCCTGGGGCGCATGCTCGAAGCCAACGACCTGGCCTGGTGCGCCGCAGAAAGCTTCAAACGTGAGTCACTGACCGGCAAACACATCGTGATCACTGCCGGGCCGACCCAGGAAAACATCGATCCGGTGCGCTACATCACCAACCACAGCTCCGGAAAAATGGGCTTTGCCCTGGCCGAAGCGGCGGTCGAGGCCGGTGCCAAAGTCACCCTGATCAGTGGCCCAGTGCATTTGCCAACACCTGACCGGGTCAGCCGCATTGACGTGGTCAGCGCCCGCGACATGCTCGCCGCCTGCGAAGCGGCGATGCCCTGCGATGTTTTCATCGCCTCGGCTGCGGTCGCGGACTACCGCCCAGAAGTGGTTGCCCCACAGAAACTCAAGAAAGACCCCACGACAGGTGACGGCCTGCTGCTGCAGATGGTGCGCAACCCGGACATTCTCGCCAGTATCGCCACCCGTCCTGATCGCCCGTTCAGCGTCGGCTTCGCTGCCGAAACCGAACACCTGCTCGACTACGCTGCGCGCAAGCTCAAGGACAAGAACCTCGACCTGATTGTCGCCAACGATGTGGCCAACCCCAGCATCGGCTTCAACAGCGAGGAGAACGCCTGCAGCGTGATCGATCGCCAGCTCCACGAAACACTCTTCGCACAGACCAGCAAGGGCAAGATCGCCCGCCAGTTGGTTGCTTTCATCGCCGACCGTCTCAACCAGGTTTAACTCTGTATGCACGCTCTACAAGCCAAGATTCTTGATCCACGCATTGGCAGCGAATTCCCGCTGCCGCAGTACGCCACTCCAGGCTCGGCCGGTCTCGACCTGCGCGCCTTGCTCAAGGAAGACACTGTCCTGGAGCCAGGCCAGACCTTGCTGATCCCTACCGGTCTGTCGGTGTACATCGGCGACCCTGGCCTGGCCGCACTGATCCTGCCGCGCTCGGGCCTTGGGCACAAACACGGCATCGTCTTGGGTAATCTGGTCGGCCTGATCGATTCCGACTACCAGGGCGAGCTGATGGTTTCCTGCTGGAACCGTGGCCAGACGCCCTTCACCATCGCCGTCGGTGAGCGTATTGCGCAACTGGTCCTGGTACCGGTGGTGCAGGCTCATTTCGATATCGTCGAAGCCTTCGACGAGAGCCAGCGTGGCGCTGGCGGCTTTGGCCATTCGGGCAGCAACTGATCCGCCAACTGCCCACTGTGCGCCAAGGATGGCGAACTCTCTGGCGAAATGACCGTCAAAGCGTTCAGTTTGAGCCTGCCCTGCACGCCCTCGATATTGGAGCTCCCCAGAGATGAACGACATGGCACACCTGGTACCTGTACTTCCAGAAAGCATCTTCCGCGCTTACGACATCCGTGGCGTGGTCGGTGACACCCTGACCGCCGAAACCGCCTACTGGATCGGCCGCGCCATCGGTGCGCAAACCCTGGCCCAAGGTGAACCGAACATTTCCGTCGGCCGTGATGGCCGCCTGTCTGGCCCGATGCTGGTCGAGCAACTGATCAAAGGCCTGGTCGACGCCGGCTGCCAGGTCAGCGACGTCGGCCTGGTACCGACCCCTGCCCTGTACTACGCCGCCAACGTCCTCGCCGGCAAGTCCGGTGTGATGCTCACCGGCAGCCACAACCCGCCGAACTACAACGGTTTCAAGATCGTCATTGCCGGTGACACCCTGGCCAACGAACAGATCCAGGCCCTGCTGACGCGCCTGAAAACCAACGACCTGAGCCGTGGCGAAGGCCGTGTGGAAAAGGTCGAGATTCTTGAGCGCTACTTCAAGCAGATCACCGGCGACATCAAGCTGGCGAAGAAACTCAAGGTCGTGGTCGATTGCGGCAACGGTGCCGCGGGTGTCATTGCCCCGCAACTGATCGAAGCCCTGGGCTGCGAAATGATCCCGTTGTTCTGCGAAGTCGACGGCAACTTCCCCAACCATCACCCGGATCCGGGCAAACCCGAGAACCTGGTTGACCTGATTGCCAAGGTCAAGGAAAGCGGCGCCGACCTGGGCCTGGCCTTCGACGGTGATGGCGACCGCGTTGGCGTCGTTACCAACACCGGCAGCATTGTTTACCCCGATCGCCTGCTGATGCTGTTTGCCCAGGATGTCATTGAGCGCAATCCGGGTGCCGAAATCATCTTTGACGTCAAATGCACGCGCCGCCTGACCCCGCTGATCGAGCAATACGGTGGTCGCGCGCTAATGTGGAAGACTGGTCACTCGTTGATCAAAAAGAAGATGAAGGAAACCGGTGCCCTCCTGGCCGGCGAGATGAGCGGACACATCTTCATCAAGGAGCGTTGGTATGGTTTTGACGACGGCATCTACAGTGCCGCACGCCTGCTGGAGATTCTCAGCAAAGCCAAGACCGATGCCGAGCAGCTGTTCGATGCGTTTCCGAATGACATTTGTACGCCGGAAATCAATATTGATGTGACCGACGAAGGTAAATTCAGCATCATTGATGCACTGCAACGCGAGGCTGACTGGGGCCAAGACGCCAACCTGACCACCATTGATGGTGTGCGGGTCGACTATCCCCACGGCTGGGGCCTGGTTCGCGCGTCCAACACCACACCGGTGCTGGTACTGCGCTTCGAGGCCGACACCGACGCCGAACTGCAGCGTATCCAGGAAGTATTCCGCGCCCAGTTGAAGCGCGTTGCTCCTGATCTGCAACCCAAGTTCTGACCGACTATCTGTTCCAACTGGAGCCCTGCATGACCCTCGATCGCGATGCCGCCACCCATGTCGCCCAGGTTTTGTCCGAAGCGCTGCCTTACATCCGACGCTTTGTCGGCAAGACCCTGGTGATCAAATACGGCGGCAACGCGATGGAGAGCGAAGAGCTCAAAACCGGTTTTGCCCGCGATATCGTGCTGATGAAGGCGGTCGGCATCAACCCGGTGGTCGTGCATGGTGGCGGACCGCAGATCGGTGATCTGCTCAAGCGCCTGTCGATCGAAAGCCACTTTATCGATGGCATGCGCGTTACCGACGCGCAGACCATGGACGTGGTCGAGATGGTGCTTGGCGGCCAGGTGAACAAGGACATCGTCAACCTGATCAACAGCCATGGCGGCAGCGCCATTGGCCTGACCGGCAAAGACGCCCAGCTGATCCGTGCGAAAAAGCTCACCGTTACTCGCCAGACGCCAGAGATGACCACCCCGGAAATCATCGATATCGGCCATGTCGGCGAAGTGGTCGGGGTGAATACCGACCTGCTGAACATGCTGGTAAAAGGTGACTTCATCCCGGTCATCGCACCAATCGGCGTCGGTGCCAACGGCGAGTCGTACAACATCAACGCTGACCTGGTCGCGGGCAAAGTGGCAGAAGCACTGAAGGCTGAAAAGCTGATGCTGCTGACCAACATCGCCGGCCTGATGGACAAGCAAGGCACCGTGCTCACCGGCCTGACCACTGAGCAGGTCAACGAACTGATCGCCGATGGTACTATTTACGGTGGCATGCTGCCGAAGATCCGTTGCGCTCTAGAAGCGGTGCAAGGCGGCGTCAACAGCTCGCACATCATTGATGGCCGGGTACCGAATGCGGTGCTGTTGGAGATCTTTACCGACAGTGGTGTGGGTACGTTGATTACCAACAGTAAGCCTCGTTAAGACGAGAAGACTAAAGAAAGGCGACCTCAGGGTCGCCTTTTTTGTATCTATGCGGTGGCTCGTGCCCCCATCTTTGACTTTATAGTCAAGTGCGCAAGAAGTTGCGCACCCACCTGTGGATAACTCCCCCTAGCCATCGCTACAAGCCAAGTCTTTCAAGGCTTACAGCCGAGTGCGCAACTTCTTGCGCAGTACTGCGCAAGAAGTTGCGCACTTTTCATCGATTTTTGCGGCTAAAAGCGGCTTCAGACACAGGGGCCGGTGCTGAAGACCGCGGATTACCTGGCCTTAGCAATTAATGGCACGCCTCTTGTACTCACCTGCGCTGCTTACAGACAAACCAAGGTGAACGCCAGGCGAAAAACTGATTGAGCTTGAGCGTCTTTGAATCACAAGGATGATGATGCATGAGCAGCACTTATACGGTTAAACATGGCGATACCCTAGGGCAAATTGCCCAACGACATGGCGCTAAAGTATCTGAGATCCAGGCGCTTAACCCGATCATTGGTGACCCTAACCATATCAAAGCCGGTTGGGAGTTAAAGCTTCCCGGCGCCGCGCCAAAACCTGAACTACCGCCACCGATGCATGCGCATAGCACTACGTCGATTGCGCTCAAGGGGCAGGCCGAATGTGACGAGGAACTGGTTGACGTCGCCCACGTTACTGGCGAGCCGCATTTCTATGTACTGACCGCCAAACAGTCCAAAGCACTGAAGCAGGAAATCAACGCGGTGCAGAAGCTCATGGATGAACTGCATCAGAACCTGGCTAAAGCCTTGCCTGCCCTGCAGTGCAAGAAGCTTCAGGCCCCCATGGCCAGTTGCACCTGTGCGGGGTGCGTCAAAGATGCCTGGGCGCAGAAAGCCGAAGGCGCCGGGTTGCTGGTACGCGAGACCAAGCCCCAGCCCAGCACAATCGCGCCCCTCACCACTGACAAAGACCTGCAGGGCCGCCTGGCGACCTTACAGCAAGCGCGTGATTGGTATCAGGATTACAAGCCCAGTGCTTTGAGGACCACGCAATTTGAATCCAACTGGAAGTCCTTGCAGAGCAAGAAGGTCCTGGAACTGGATGGTGAAATCGGCAAACTCCGCGCCGAACTGGCGGCGCAGCGAGCACCCGAGCCGGAAGACAGTTTCAGCACTGCCAATAGTGCGGCGCCCGACTTGAGACATGGCATGGGGAGGAGCTTTGAGCGTCAGCAAGGCAAGCAAACCAAGACTGGCATTAACGTAGTGGAAATCATCCTGTTCAGCGACCCCACCCGGCGCCACTACATCTCGATCCCGTACCGCGAAACCACCTCCTGGAAGGTTCGCGCCTCAACGCGGATTATGGCTGGCAAACCGTTCAACAAGCAGCTGGCCACTGACTTGATTAAAGACATCAAGGAGGCGATCGGAAAAGGGCGCAAGGCGGGTCCGTTGGGCAGCCTGGAGCTGAAGATCAGCAGCTGGAACAGCAAGGAGGACAACCTGCTCAACACGCTGCATCAGGAAGTATCCTGGACCTCTAACCAGAGCGACGCCGCCCCTTATGCCGTAACGGCAGAAGCCCACGCCCTGCGTTTCGCGGCCAGCGCCAGTGCCGGCGTGAATAACTGGAATCCCATGGAAGGCAGTATCGATGTCGGTGTCAGAGGTAGCGCGGCACTCTCTTTGGCAGAAGCTTCGGCGTCGTTGAACTCGTACTTCCCTGACCAGGGTGGGCATGTCGCGAACATGTCCTATCGCAATGCCTTGGGTATGGAAGTGCTGCATCCCGTGGGCGTGTTTCGCCTGAGTGGCAAGTTGGAGTTTTCGTGTTTTGTCGGTGCCAAGTTACAGGGGGAAGCTGGGGTTAAAACGCAATACAAGCCTAGTGAAACCCCAGCAGGTGCGACTGCTTTGCTAGGTACTCCGGCCATAGCGCTCGGCCCCAGTGGCCACATCGGCGTCAAGTGCGAAACGTTTGCCGGTGCTCAGGCTGGCGGCGCTCTAAGTGGCGCATTTGAGTGGGTTGCGCCGGACAAGCAAGGGACGGGAAAGGCCGTCGTCGGCCAGGCCAATGCCAGCAGCAATTGGGTCGCGTTGGCGAAAATCAGTGCGGAAGGGAATGCGGCTTTGGGAGTGGGGGGAAGCGGTGAGTTTGGCCTCGAAATTTCGAAAGATCGATTAGTGCTTAGCTGTAGAGGCTCCATGGTGTTGGGCCCCGGTGCCGGAGGTGGATTTGCTACAGTGGTGGACATTGAGCAGATTGGAAAGTTGACCTTGCTGTTTTGCAATGCTTTGGCGGATATGGACTATAGATACCTGTTGGGGGTTACGGAAGGGGCTTTTAGTTATTTAGCTGCAGGCCTGTATCAGGTGGCAACTTCACCCGCGAATGCAACTAGTAAAGCATTTGATGGCAGTGCTTCATTAATAAACCGGTGGTGGGAGAAGCGATCGGCGTCCAAGGCTGAAGCGCAAATCTTGGCGAGATATGTGGACAAGCACAAAACCGATAAAGTCATGATAGTTCGGGGCGAGCTTCTGCCTTTTAGCTTGCTTCCACCCGAAACCCTGGGCCCGATGGTCTATGTGCTGACCGAAGGGTTTGTCGAGAGCTTTAACAAGCTGCAAGAAGAAGCGCTTGTCATTCTCCTCTCAGAGATACGAAGCTGGCGGCAATTTATCGAGGTACTTGAACATTGCTCGCCCAAGGCGGGAAAAGTCAATGCCATGGAGAGTTTGGAAAGGATCAACGCCATATTAGACGGCTATGAGCAAAGCCAGTTCAACCGATTTATTGAAAATTTGGCAATTAACCAACTGGCCGAGCCCTCGGCCAGAGTGGCGTGGAAGCCAAGCAATGCTTGGCGTAAGGAAAAAGTGTTGCTGGCGGCGCGTAACAGCGGGCGGTTTGATGGCTTAGCTTAAATTATTTACGCATTTAGAAATGAAGGCGCGTCAAGGCGTCTTTATTTCTAAATCACAATGGCTCTTCTGACTGAATTGCGCAGCGAAAGCTGGCGCCAGGATTATAAAAGCCTTGATTTGGATCATCGCCCCAACGGCGAACGGCGCTAGCGCTCAGAAGTGGGCCCTCTAGCACATTTGCCCCCCGCCTGACCCTTTGGGTACCAGTGCTTGGCCCTTGCGGATTCTCCACGGGGGATTGCCGATAATAATCCTTGCCGTACCAGTCATTGACCCAGTCAGTCGCATTGCCTGAGAGATTGTAGAGTCCCAGTGGATTGGGGACGAAACTGTCGACTGGAAAAGTGTCCATTTTATCGGGCTCAGGAAAGTTTCGCCCGTAGTTCAGATTGCCATTATCCGTAGGAAAGACCACGTACTGACCGCGACTTCGAGCAGCATACTCCCATTGCGCTTCAGTTGGTAAGTCTACGGGGTAGCTACTCAGTTGGCCGAGCCAGTTGCAGTAATTCTTGGCTTCTTGCCAGCTTTTAGTGGGAGCTGGAAGATCTGATTGGTAGAGATCTTGTAAGCCTTCCCGTTTTCGATCTTCTGTATCAAATACTGGTTTGTCTTGAGCAATAAAAAACAAATCGAAGTCCTCAAGCTTTACTTGAAATTTCGACAGGTGGTAACTACTCAATTTCACCGGGTGAACGAAGTCATCCTCCCCAAACGGGGTGATACGCCCCATTCGCTCCGGCTCTATCCCGCATGGCCAGTCACATAAATTTGCAGGGTCATCGTCATACGGCCAGCCAAAATCCCCCATCTGAAATTCACCCCCTTCGACAAACACCATGTTGTCTAAAGACTGCACCACGGTGTTGAGTAGCTTGCCACGCAGCTCGGTGGAAAACTTTGGATATTTCTGTTCGATGGTTGCAGCAATCTGAGCGACCTTGTCTGGGGAAAGTTTTTGGCTTTTAGGAAGTGGTATCGATTGCGCTTGGCAGCCGAATAGCACTAGTAACGCGCAGAGGGGGAATATGACTTTTCTTGCCACAGGATGTCCTTATACATGTAAAGTGGATAATTGCGTCGCTTCATTAGCTTTAGCATGGCGCCGATGAATAAATTATTCAATCAGATTATTGTGGTATGATTTTTGGTGGTCGTATTATTTTTATAATTTCAATTTCGGATAATTCCCACTAATCTATCAGAATTAACTTATTGATTTATTTCTGCTCGCGATCTGAAATTTTTATTAGTTGTTCGCTTAGATCCGGGTGCTTCCTGTCGATGGAGAGGGCAATCAATATGTTGTGCACGCAACTGGCGGCGCAGAAAAACGTATCAGTAGTCAGTAAAACCCGGCTTTAGACATGGCAAGGGATGCGGCTTTTGAAAGCCAACGTGGCAAGTAAACCAGGTCCGATATCACGGTGGTGGAAATCATCCTGTTCAGCGACCCCACCCGGCGCCACTACATCTCCTGCTACGACGATCACCAAGGCGTTTGAGGACGGCTTTAACGATATGATTTTATGGTGGAAAGAGAGGCAGGCAACCAGGGTTGAAGCTGAGGCACTGGCTGACTACTTGATTGCACATAAGGAAGATAAAGTCATAAAAAATCGTCAGCAGGATGTACCTCTGCGCGTATTGCCGCCGGAAACCATTGGCCCCATGGTTTACCTGCTGACAGAAGGTGTGGCCGCGGGAGTGACTGGCATGTTCATCGAAAATCAGGAGCAGGCTCTGGTCATTCTTCTTTCCTAAGTACGTCACTGGCGGCAATTTATCGAAGTGCTAGAGCATTGTTCGGTCGACGAAAAAAAGGTTAATGCCATGAAGAGTTTGGAGCGTATTAACGCCTTGCTCAACGGACATGAACAAAATCAATTCAATCGTTTTATTGACAGCCTGGTAATTAATATTTTCTAGTCTAAAGAGACTGATCGGACTGAACAGCGCAACGGAAGCTGAAGCCTGGGACATGCCGCTTTCTCACAGGCTCCTCCCCCCATCGCCGCACCGTACTAGCACTGATCAACGGGGCCTCACCATACCCTGACCCTCTAAGAGCCCGAAGCGTGCCTGTTTCGGGGCCGGTAGGGTTTTCCAGCGGTGAACGACGGTAGTAGTCTTTTTCGTACCAATCATTGACCCAGTCAGTGGCATTCCCTGATAGGTTGTAAATCCCTAGAGGGTTAGGGACAAAACTATCAACGGCAAATGTAAGACGTTTACCTTTGCCCGATGAAGGAAAGTTACGCCCATAGTTCAGGCTCCCATTGTCGGTAGAAAATACCACGTGCTGGCCACGATTCCGCGCGGCATATTCCCACTGGGCCTCTGTAGGCAGATCCACTGGAAAGCCACTCAGCCCCCCTAACCAACCGCAGTACTCCTTGGCTTCTTGCCAGCTTTTGGTCGGTGCAGGTAGGTTGGGTGCGTAAATAATTTCCTTCAGATCTTCTCGCTTACGATTTTCCGCATCAAACAACGGCTTGCCCTGAGCGATAAAAAATAGATCAAAATCCCTAAGCGTCGTCTGGTATTTCGATAGGGAGTAACTACTCAGCTTAACGGGATGAACGAAATCGTCGTCACTGTGTATGCTTATACGGCCCATCCGGTCTGGCTCCACACCGCATGGCCAGCCACACATATTTGTCGGGTCGTCGTCATACGGCCAGCCAAAATCCCCCATCTGGAATTCACCACCCTCGATAAACACCATATTGTCCAGTGACTGCACAACAGTATTCAACAGCCTGCTGCGCGTTTCGGCGGAAAGTCCTGGGTATTTTTGATCAATCGTCACCGCGATCTTGGCGACTTTCTCGATAGATAGTTTCTGACTTTCAGGCAGTGGATATTTTTGTACTTGGCAGGCGGTCAGCAGCAATAGAGAATAGATGGACAATAAGATCTGCTTTGCCATAAGAACGTTCCAGCGTTTGCCAATCGAAACCTGGAGACTATCATGCTTCTATTTCGATAATTTAGAACAAACGCCTTAGCCATAAATTTCAGAAAAGTCCTACTAATTATTCAGAATCGTCTCATGCATGCTCATTTAAATGCCACGCACTAGTGCAGTTCTGAGGCGCGATCCTGTTACCTCTATTTAAACCTGGATTTTCTTTCGAATACGAAAGTGTACCGCAAGAAAAAGGCGCTCATAGGCGCCTTTTTCTTTTCCAACCTCAGATCCCGTACTGGGCCCGATAGGCCTCGACGGCCGGCAAGTGCTGCTTGAGCGCCGGATCGTCGGCGAGGAACTCCAGCACCTGGGTCAGCGACACAATGCTGACGACTGGAATGCCGAAGTCACGCTCCACTTCCTGGATCGCCGACAGTTCACCGTTGCCGCGCTCCTGGCGGTTCAGTGCGATCAGTACACCAGCAGCCTTGGCCTGCTGACCCTGGATGATCTGCATGACTTCACGGATCGCGGTGCCCGCAGTAATCACGTCGTCAATGATCAGCACGTCACCTTCCAGCGGCGCACCGACCAGGCTGCCACCTTCACCGTGGGCCTTGGCCTCTTTACGGTTGAAGCACCATGGCAGGTCGAGGTTGTGATGCTCGGCCAGAGCCACGGCAGTGGCTGCCGCCAGGGGGATACCCTTGTAGGCCGGGCCGAACAGTACGTCGAACGAAATCTTGCTGTCGACAATCGCCGCCGCATAGAAACGCCCGAGCTGAGCCAGGGCCGAGCCACTGTTAAACAGGCCGGCATTGAAGAAATACGGGCTGGTGCGCCCGGATTTGAGGGTGAATTCACCGAAGCGCAGAACCCCGCGGTCGATGGCAAAACGAATGAAGTCGCGCTGATACGGCTGCATGAAGAGTCCCGGATACCACGGATTTAGCTAAATGAGTACAGCTCGGGTATCATACACGCACGAGATTTTTGGGGCCATTTATGCGGATCATCAGTGTGAACGTAAATGGCATTCAGGCTGCAGTCGAGCGTGGTTTGCTCAGCTGGCTGCAAGCCCAGAATGCCGACGTCATCTGCCTTCAGGATACCCGCGCCTCGGCCTTTGAACTCGACGACCCAGCTTTTCAGCTTGATGGCTACTTCCTTTATGCCTGCGACGCAGAAGTTCCCGCCCAAGGCGGCGTGGCACTTTATTCGCGGTTGCAGCCCAAGGCAGTCATCAGCGGCCTGGGCTTCGAGACAGCCGACCGCTACGGACGTTACCTGCAGGCCGATTTCGACAAGGTAAGCATCGCAACGCTGCTGCTGCCTTCGGGAATGAACGGCGACGAAGACTTGAACCAGAAATTCAAGTTGATGGACGACTTCGCCAAGTACCTGGACAAGCAGCGACGCAAGCGTCGCGAGTACATCTATTGCGGCTCGTTGTACGTGGCGCAGCAGAAGCTCGACGTCAAGAATTGGCGCGACGGCCAGCAGTCGCCGGGTTTCCTGGCGCCGGAACGCGCGTGGATGGACACCGTTGTCGGTGACATGGGCTATGTTGATGCCCTGCGTGAAGTCAGCCGTGAAGGTGACCAGTACAGCTGGTGGCCGGACAATGAGCAGGCCGAGATGCTCAACCTGGGTTGGCGTTTCGACTACCAGCTGCTGACCCCGGGCTTGCGCCGCTTCGTGCGTAGCGCACGCCTGCCGCGCCAGCCACGCTTCTCCCAGCACGCGCCACTGATCGTGGACTACGACTGGACGCTGACGATCTGATTCGTTCAGGCACAAAAAAACCGACATCACGTCGGTTTTTTTGTGCCTGCTATGAGCTGATCACTATTTGATCGGTCGCCAGGTCATCGGGTAACGATAGGGCTGCCCGTCATTGGCCTTGACCCCAGCAACAATGGTCAACACCAATACGGCAACCATCAACATGCCAAACAGCACGATTCCCACCAGCACGAACATCAGCGCGAAGCAGATGATCGAGGCCAGGAACACGGTGAGCTGAAAATTCAGCGCTTCCTTGCCCTGGGCATCGATGAACGGATCAAGGTCTTTCTTCCAGATCCACATCACCAACGGACCCAACAGGTTGCCGAAAGGCACGATCAGGCCCAGCAACGCGGCCAGGTGGCAGAACATCGCCCACTGTCGAATCTCGGCATTGGGGGTGGGCAACTGCAACGGTTGCTCGCTCATGTTCTGCTCCTTGCCGTGTCGAAATCAGTCAGCCAGCGAGGCCTGCTGCAGTTCGAACAGATCAACCATGCCCTTTTGCGCCAGCGCCAGCATGGCGTTGAGCTCTTCCGGCTGGAACGGCGCGCCTTCGGCGGTGCCCTGGACTTCGATGAAGCCACCCTGGCTGGTCATGACGACGTTGAGGTCGGTCTCGGCAGCCGAGTCTTCCAGGTAGTCCAGGTCAAGTACGGCCTCGCCCTGATACATGCCAACCGAGACGGCGGCGATCATGTGCTTGAGCGGGTCACCGCCCTTCAGGCCGCCACGCTTCTTGACCACGCGCAGGGCGTCTACCAGAGCAACCATTGCACCTGTGATCGAGGCAGTGCGAGTACCGCCGTCGGCCTGGATCACGTCGCAGTCGACGTACAGGGTGATGTCACCGAGCTTACTCATGTCCAGAGCGGCACGCAGCGAACGGCCGATCAGGCGCTGGATTTCGAGGGTACGACCACCCTGCTTGCCACGGGCGGCTTCACGCTGGTTACGCTCGCCAGTGGAGCGCGGCAGCATGCCGTATTCGGCGGTCAGCCAGCCTTGGCCCTGGCCTTTGAGAAAGCGCGGTACGCCGTTCTCGACACTGACCGTACAGACGACTTTAGTGTCACCGAACTCGACCAGTACTGATCCCTCGGCGTGTTTGGTGTAGTTGCGGGTGATGCGGATCGAGCGGAGCTGATCGGCAGCGCGACCACTTGGACGTTTCATTTGGGATACCTGTACTGGGTTTGAATCTGCCCAGCATTATAAGCGTACCGGGCCTTGAGGGCATACCTATTGTCGCAGGCCCCGAAACAGAGGGCCCAGAGGCGTTGGTCGGTTTTTTCCGGGAGTTGCGTGAGTGTTTGTACCATCAGTGGATTGGGAGCCTGCGCCGCACTGCGCTACAATCTTGCGCCTTTGCAGCCGGTTGGCTTTCTCTTGACCCTTTTTTGCGAGGTACTTCCCATGGTGCACAGCATGACCGCTTTTGCTCGTGTCGAGCGCGCCGGTAGCCAGGGCACCCTGATCTGGGAACTCCGCTCGGTCAACCATCGCTACCTGGAACCTCACCTGCGCCTGCCCGAAGCCTTGCGCGACCTCGAAGGTGCAGTGCGTGAAGCACTGCGCCAGGGCTTGTCACGCGGCAAGGTCGAATGCACCTTGCGTTTCAATGAAGAAAACGCCGGCAAGCCGCTGCAAGTTGACCGTGAGCGCGCTGCACAATTGGTGGCCGCTGCCGAGACCGTCGCCAGCCTGATCAAACAACCAGCGCCACTGAACCCGCTTGAAGTGCTGGCTTGGCCTGGTGTGCTGGTGGCCGATGCCAATGATCCACAAACCCTCAACAACGAAGCCAAGGCGCTGTTTGTCGAGGCGCTCAACGAGCTGAAAAACGGTCGCAACCGTGAAGGCAGCGAATTGGCCCGCCTGATCAACGAGCGCCTGGACGGCATGGCCAGCGAAGTCACCACCCTGCGCGCCCTGGTGCCGCAGATGCTCGCTGCCCAGCGCCAGAAGATTCTCGACCGCTTCACCGACATGCAGGCCGAACTCGACCCGCAGCGCCTGGAGCAGGAAATGGTCCTGCTGGCGCAAAAGAGCGACGTCGCTGAAGAGCTCGACCGCCTGAGCACCCACATCACCGAAGTTCGCCGGGTGCTCAAGTCCGGCGGCGCTGCTGGCCGGCGCCTGGACTTCCTGATGCAGGAGCTCAACCGCGAAGCGAACACCCTGGGCTCCAAAGCCTTCGACCCACGCAGCACCCAGTCCGCGGTCAACCTCAAGGTACTGATCGAGCAGATGCGTGAACAAGTACAGAACATTGAGTAAGGCCACCCCGACCATGAATCACAGTAGCGGCACCCTTTATATCGTTTCTGCCCCCTCCGGCGCTGGCAAGACCAGCCTGGTCAAGGCCCTGATCGACGCTGACAACAGCATCCAGGTGTCGGTTTCGCACACCACCCGGGCCATGCGCCCTGGTGAAGTGCACGGCGTGAACTACCACTTCGTCGAGCACGCCGAGTTCAAGCTGATGATCGAGCAAGGCGACTTTCTCGAACAGGCCGAAGTCTTCGGTAACTATTACGGGACTTCGCGCAGCGCACTGCAGCAGACCCTCGACCAAGGCCACGACCTGATCCTGGAAATCGACTGGCAAGGTGCTCAACAGGTGCGTGAACTGATGCCTGAGGCGCGCTCGATCTTCATCCTGCCGCCGACCCAGGAAGCCCTGCGTCAACGCCTGACTAACCGTGGTCAGGACAGCGACGAAATCATCGAAGGACGGATGCGTGAAGCGGTCAGTGAGATGAGTCATTACGACGAATATGACTTCGTCATCATCAACGATGACTTCGCCACTGCGCTGGAAGACCTCAAGGCGGTGTTCCGCGCCAACCGCTTGCTGCAGGCTAACCAGCAGCAGCGTCATGGCCAACTGCTCAAGCAATTGCTTGCCTGAGCAACCGGTAACTCCAGCCGCTTAGCGGCGGCTGGAGACCGTGGCATGACGACGCAAGGTCATGCCCAGGAAGAACGCCGGCGCCCGCAGGCGTGACAGCATCATCAGCCCCAACCCCAGCAGGGTGATGATCACCGCGATTACGAACACCAAGCCCAATCCACCCACATGCGAACCGCTGCCAAACGATGGCGAAGCGCTGTCGTAGGCGGTTTGCAGGAAAATCACTGAGAGAATGCCGCCACCGAGCAGCGGGCACAGCCCACGCAACAGGAAGTGGCGCACGCTATCGAACAGACTGTGGCGGAAGTACCAGACACAGGCATAGGCGGTCAGCGAGTAGTAGAAGCAGATCATCATGCCCAGGGCAGTGATGGTGTCGGCCAGCACGTTCTCACTCAAGGTACGCATGGTGACGTAGAACACACCCGCCGCCACACCGGCACAGATGGTTGCGTAACGCGGGGTTTTCGACCGCGGGCAGACGCTGGCGAAGCGCTCTGGTACTGCACCGTAGTACCCCATGGCGAGCAAAGTGCGCGCCGGCGACACGAAGGTCGACTGCAGCGAAGCAGCGGTACTGGCCAAAACGGCAATCGACATCAGGATCGCCAACGGCCCCATGACTGGACCGGCCAGGTGGGCGAAGACGTTCTCCTGAATACGCGGATTGTTCAGCCCCAGGCCAATATCACTGATACCGGCAAACTGCAGCGTGGCAATCGCGGTCACCAGGTACAGGCCGAGAATCAGCAGCACCGTCAGGGTCGCCGCGCGGCCGGGTGTATCACCGCTGCCCACCGACTCTTCACTGATGCTCAGGCAGACATCCCAGCCCCAGAAAATGAAGATCGACAGCGACAGACCCGCAGTAAACGCCGAGAACGACTCAACGCCAAAGGGGTTGAACCAGTCCAGATCGAACTCCAGTGGCGGGGTTTGTGCAGATGAGCCGCCGAAGGCTGCCAAGGCAAAGCCCACCAGCACCACCAACTGCAACGCTACCAAGCCGTACTGCACGGTCATGGTGGTGGCAATGCCGCGACAGCAAATCCACACCGCCATGGCGATGAACACGCAACAGGTGATGACATTGATCAGCAGATTGTCGGCCAGCGCAGCCACCTCGTGGCTGCCGGTGATCTGTCCGAGGAACAAATAAAAGAAGTCGACTGCCACCCCCGCAAGGTTGGACAGGACGATGGTGGTGGCCGTGACCAAGCCCCAGCCGCCGATCCAGCCGATCATCGGGCCGAACGCCCGCGCCGACCAGGTAAAGGATGTACCGCTGTCAGGTTCCGCCGAGTTCAGCTCACGGTAGCCCAGTGCGACCAACAGCATGGGCAGGAAGCCAACGATAAACACGGCCGGCAGGTGCGCACCGACTTCACGCACGGTTGGGCCTAACGCACCGGTGAGGGTGTAGACCGGTGCAATGGTGGAGATGCCCAGGACAATGCTCGCCAGCAATCCGAGCCGGCCCTTGGCCAGCCCCTTGGTTGCTCCCGATGCGCTTGATGCCTGGGGGCGAGCCTGTCCGATACCCGGGGACAGGCCTGCTTCGTATTCGCTCATGAGTAGTTGCCGCCGCTTTTACTATTGTTTTTCAAGACGCCCCGCAGCGCGCCCGCTTTCACTCATTGAAACCTGTTATCTGGTGCTGCTGTTCCGGCTCACTCGGCTGACCTTATAGGGCCTTCCCCCGCTGACGCTCGCCCCTTGCACGGGCCAGACATGCCTCACGAAACGCCTGGAAAAGACGCAATGAAACCGGGTTGTCGGCCAAGCGGTATTCGGGGTGCCACTGCACACCGACCACAAAGCCCGAGGCGTCCTCCATGGACACCGCTTCGATCAATCCGTCCGGCGCCAGGGCCTCGGCACGCAGGCCGCCAGCCAGGCGGTTGATGCCTTGGCTATGAAGCGAATTGACCATGAAGCTCTGCTCCAACCCAAGCCGTTCGAACAACCCACCGGGCTGCACGGTCACGCTATGGCGGGGGCTGTATTGCACTTCCAGTGGTGCGTCCTGCGGCTCGCGGTGATCGAGGAAACCTGGCAGCTCTTGGACACGCTGATGCAGGCTGCCGCCCAAGGCGACGTTCAATTCCTGAAATCCACGGCAAATGCAGAACACCGGCACACCGGTGGCAATGGCGGCCTGCAATAACGGCAGGGTCAGCCGGTCGCGAAACACATCGTGCTTCGTACCTTCCACGCTGGGGGCGCCATTGTAATGATGCGGCTCGACATTTGAAGGCGATCCGGTAAAAAGAATGCCATCGAGGCGCTCCAGCACGCGCTGCGTGTCAACCGGCTCGGCGCGTGCTGGTAGGATTACAGGGATTCCGGCGAAACCCGCCGCTTCGACGTACTTGTCGCCAACCGTGTGCGAGGAATTGTTGCCCAACTGCTGACGACAGGCAGAAATGCCAATCAAAGGCGGCAGGTCATTGGTAGTTTGCATGGGTTCACCCTCCCTTACAGCTTGATCCAGGTCGCCTTGAGTTCGGTGTATTTGTCGAAAGCATGCAGCGACTTGTCGCGACCATTGCCCGACTGCTTGAACCCGCCAAAGGGCGCGGTCATGTCACCGCCGTCGTACTGGTTGACCCACACGCTGCCAGCGCGCAGAGCGCGAGCGGCCTTGTGGGCGCGGGAGATATCGTTGGTCCACACTGCTGCGGCCAGGCCAAATGGGGAATCGTTGGCAATGGCAATCGCCTCATCGGCGCTGTCAAAGGTGATCACCGAAAGCACTGGGCCAAAGATCTCCTCGCGAGCGATGCGCATGGCGTTGGTCACACCATCGAAAATCGCAGGCTGCAGGTAGACGCCACAGGTGTCTTCCAATACACGCTCGCCACCGGTCAGCAAGGTCGCACCATCGGCCTTGCCGGCCTCGATGTAGCCCAGCACGGTATCGAGCTGAGTGCTGTCGACCAAGGCGCCGACGCGCGTCTCAGGGTCCAGGGCGTGCCCCGGTTTCCAGGCCTTGAGGGCTTCGACCACCATCGGCAGGAAACGCTCTTTGATGCTGCGCTCAACCAGCAAGCGCGAACCGGCGATGCACACCTCACCCTGGTTAAAGGCGATGGCGGCGGCTGCCGCATCCGCGGCCGCCTGCAGGTCGGGGGCGTCAGCAAAGACGATGTTCGGGCTTTTACCGCCGGCTTCCAGCCAGACCCGCTTCATGTTCGACTCACCGGCATAAACCATAAGCTGCTTGGCAATGCGCGTGGAACCGGTGAACACCAAAGTATCGACATCCATGTGCAGGGCCAGGGCCTTGCCAACGGTGTGACCGTATCCGGGAAGGACGTTGAGCACGCCAGCCGGGATACCGGCCTCAAGTGCCAACTGGGCAATACGGATTGCGGTCAGGGGTGATTTTTCGGACGGTTTGAGGATCACCGAGTTACCGGTGGCCAGGGCCGGGCCGAGCTTCCAACAGGCCATCATCAGTGGAAAGTTCCACGGAACAATGGCCGCAACCACGCCGACCGGCTCGCGGGTGACCAGACCCAGCTGATCGGACGCGGTTGCAGCAACTTCGTCATAAATCTTGTCGATGGCTTCGGCATGCCAGCGAATGGCATTGGCCGCCGCCGGAATATCAATGCTCAGGGAATCGGCAATCGGCTTGCCCATGTCCAGGGTTTCCAGCAACGCCAGCTCTTCGGCGTTGGCCAGCAGCAAGTCGGCGAAAGCGATCAGCACTCGCTTGCGTTGCGCCGGTGCCTGCTGTGCCCAGACACCACTGTCAAAACTGCGCCGAGCGGCAGCAACGGCACGTTCGGCATCAGCGCTGTCGCAGCTGGCGATCTGTGCTAGCTGGCGGCCATCGACCGGGCTGGAGCAAGCGAAAGTGTCACCAGCAACACTGGTGCAATACTGCCCGTCGACGAAGGCGCGGCCTTCGATCTTCAGGGTCTGGAACAGCTGTTCCCAGTGTTCACGTGGCGCAATTGTCATTGTTATTTTCTCCGGGCATCACACGGTATGCAGGTACCAGTTGTATTCGAGGTCGGAAATCGACACCTCGAACTCGGCCATCTCGCTTTCCTTGCAGGCAACAAAAATATCGATGTAGTCCGGGCTGATGTATTTGTTCAGCACTTCGCTGTCATCGAGTTCACGCAGCGCATCGCGCAAGTTGTTCGGCAGGCTCTGCTCCAGTTGCTCGTAGGAGTTGCCTTCAATTGGCGCGCCCGGCTCGATCTGGTTGGTCAGGCCGTGGTGAATGCCGGCCAGAATCGCCGCCATCATCAGGTACGGGTTGGCATCGGCACCGGCCACGCGGTGTTCGATCCGCACAGCATCGCTGCTGCCGGTCGGCACTCGGACGGCTACGGTACGGTTGTCCAGGCCCCAGCTTGGCGCATTAGGCACATAGAACTGGGCGCCAAAGCGGCGGTAGGAATTGACGTTCGGGCAAAGGAAGGCCATCGACGCCGGCATGGTTTCCAGCACGCCACCGATGGCGTGACGCAGGGTTTCGCTCTGCTCCGGGTCGTCGCTGGTGAAAATGTTCTTGCCGGTTTTCTTGTCCAGCAACGAAATATGCACGTGCAGACCGTTGCCCGCCTGGCCCGGGTAAGGCTTGGCCATGAAGGTGGAATCCATCTCATGGTCGTAGGCGATGTTCTTGATCAGGCGCTTGAGCAGAACCGCGTAATCGCAGGCCTTGATCGCGTCAGCAACATGATGGAGGTTGACTTCGAACTGAGCTGGCGCGCTTTCCTTGACGATGGCATCGGCTGGAATGCCTTGCTCTTTCGCCGCTTCCAGCATGTCCTGCAGGCAGTCGACGTACTCGTCCAGATCATCGATCAGGTACACCTGGGCTGACTGCGGACGCTTGCCCGAAATCGGCGAGCGCGGTGGCTGCGGCCGACCGTTGAGGTTGTCTTGATCGATCAGGTAAAACTCAAGCTCGAATGCCGCACAGATATCCAGACCCAGCGCGTCGAACTTCTCCACCACGCCGCGCAGCACTTCTCGCGGGTCGGCGAAGAACGGCGCACCGTCCAGTTCGTGCATGGTCATCAGCAACTGCGCGGTAGGACGCTTCTGCCAAGGTTCGTAAGCCAGAGTGCCAGGGATCGGGAAGCAGATGCGGTCGGCATCGCCAATGTCCAGGCCCAGGCCGGTGCTTTCCACGGTTGAACCGTTGATGTCCAGGGCGAACAGAGAAGCCGGCAGGTTGATGCCTTTTTCGTAGACTTTAACCAGGCTCGCACGCTCGATGCGCTTGCCACGTACCACGCCGTTCATGTCGGCAATCAGCAGGTCGACAAATTGCACCTCAGGGTGGGCCTTAAGAAATTCACCCATCTCGTCGAGAGGGATGGCGCGCGGGGAGACCGACGTCATGGCTAGGCATCCTTTGATTTTTTGTCGAGCGATTGTCGAGGAGGTACTGCGGCGCTACTGGGAGCGGCGATGGTTTCGTTTGTTCTTTTAAGTAGTCCCATCGTGGGGAACTGCAGATCGCTGTCATCTGGGACTCTCGTTCCACATGCTGACAACGTCAGGAGTTGATTCACGACTGCTGGCTCACTATAGAATGGCCCCAGCGCAACAGACATTGGCATTTAGGCAAGCAAAGAGTGCACCCATGCAATATCAGATCAGTCACGCCGACCTCTCACTGGTACTCGCCCTGGTTCGCGGACGCTCACTGGCAAAGGCCGCCGAGCTGCTGCGGGTGGATGTTTCGACGGTTTTTCGCTCAATTCGGCGCATGGAAGCGGCCCTGGGTACTGCCTTATTCGTGAAAAGCCGCAAAGGTTACATCCCTACCGGCACCGCCCAAGCCCTGGCCGAGCAGGCCGAGCGCGCCGAACAGGCCCTGGATGCTGCACGGGTGGCGCTGGAGCATGGTGAGCAGGTGGTCAGCGGTACCGTTCGTCTGACTTGTACCGATGCCGTGCTGCACAGCCTGTTGCTCCCGGCATTGGCCGAATTCATGCCGGCCTACCCAGCGCTGTCGCTGGAACTGGCGACCTCCAATACCTTCGCCAATCTGAGCCGCCGCGATGCCGACCTAGCCCTGCGCCTGACCAATTCGCCGCCAGAACACCTGGTCGGTCGTTGCCTGGGCTCGGCCTCCTACGTGGTGTGTGGGCGCGAGGAATATCGCGAAAAACTCAAGGAAGCCCCCGCCAGCCTGCCGTGGATCGCCCCGGATGACACCATGCAGGACCACTCCACCGTGGTCTGGCGCAGCGAGCACTTGCCTGGGGTGATGCCGCGCTATCGCTGCAGCAGTATTTCTGCGATTGCCCAATTGGTAACCGCAGGCCTGGGCGTGGCGGCGCTGCCCGACTACATGGCCAACACCCTGCCGGGTGTGGAGCCGCTGAGCGATGCCCTGCCGGGATGCGATACTGAGCTATGGCTGCTGACCCGACCCGATTGCCGCGCATTGCGCTCAGTCCAGACCCTGTTCGACGAACTCACGCCGCGCCTGCGCGATGCCCTCAGTCGGCAGTAGCCGCCAGGCTACGACCTGTAGATATCAACAACGGCCAATTCAACACCACCACAAGACAGTTGAATTAGAGCCCTATAACTGGGTATTGTCGGCTTATCAAGGACTCGAAATGAAATCAGCGCTTCCCTAAAGGCTGGTGATTTTTTAAACTATCGAGTCCGCTCGCCCATTCGGGCTGAACACCGCATTTGCTACTTGAGGAAGACCATGGCCCGCGTAACCGTTGAAGACTGCCTAGAACACGTGGATAACCGTTTTGAGCTGGTCATGCTCTCTACCAAGCGTGCCCGTCAGCTGGCCACCGGCGGCAAAGAGCCGAAAGTGGCATGGGAAAACGACAAACCTACGGTCGTTGCCCTGCGTGAAATCGCCGAAGGCATTTGCACTCCTGAATTCATGGCCGCTGAAGCCATTATCGAAGTCGAGCCTGCTTTTGCCTTCGGTAGTGAGGAAGAGGCCAACGAGGCCGTCTAAGCCTATGCCTGGTCGACGCAGTACGGCGCGTGTCCTCGTCCCTCGGCAGGAGATAACCCCATGCCGAGCATAGACGCCCTCGCCGATCGCTTGTCGACCTACCTCGGCGCAGACCAGGTCAACCTGGTGCGCCGAGCGTACTTCTACGCCGAACAAGCCCACGATGGCCAACGCCGTCGCAGTGGCGAAGCCTACGTCACGCATCCGCTGGCGGTGGCAAGCATTCTTGCCGACATGCACATGGACCATCAGAGCCTGATGGCCGCCATGCTCCATGACGTGATCGAAGACACCGGCATCGCCAAAGAAGCTCTCAGCTCGCAATTTGGCGAGACCGTGGCCGAACTGGTCGATGGGGTCAGCAAACTGACCCAGATGAACTTCGAGACCAAAGCCGAAGCCCAGGCGGAAAACTTCCAGAAAATGGCCATGGCCATGGCCCGGGATATCCGCGTGATCCTGGTCAAGCTGGCTGACCGTCTGCACAACATGCGCACCCTTGAGGTGCTGTCAGGCGAAAAGCGTCGGCGCATCGCCAAAGAAACCCTGGAAATCTACGCCCCCATTGCCAATCGCCTGGGCATGCACAGTGTGCGCGTTGAATTCGAAGACCTCGGTTTCAAGGCCATGCACCCGATGCGCTCCGCGCGCATCTACCAGGCGGTCAAGCGCGCTCGTGGCAACCGCAAGGAAATCGTCAACAAGATCGAAGAGTCGCTGGCCCATTGCCTGGCTGTCGACGGTATCGAAGGCGAAGTCAGCGGCCGACAAAAGCACCTCTATGGCATCTACAAGAAGATGCGCGGCAAGCGCCGCGCCTTCAACGAGATCATGGATGTCTATGCGTTCCGCATCATCGTCGACAAGGTAGACACCTGCTACCGCGTGCTCGGCGCCGTACATAACCTGTACAAGCCGCTGCCCGGACGTTTCAAGGACTACATCGCGATCCCCAAGGCCAACGGCTATCAGTCGCTGCACACCACCTTGTTCGGCATGCACGGTGTACCGATCGAAATCCAGATTCGCACCCGCGAAATGGAAGAGATGGCCAATAACGGCATTGCTGCCCATTGGCTGTACAAGTCCAGTGACGACGAACAACCCAAGGGCACCCATGCCCGTGCCCGCCAGTGGGTCAAAGGCGTGCTGGAAATGCAGCAGCGCGCGGGCAACTCCCTGGAATTTATCGAAAGCGTGAAGATCGACCTGTTCCCGGACGAGGTCTACGTGTTCACGCCAAAAGGCCGGATCATGGAGCTGCCCAAAGGCTCCACAGCGGTCGATTTTGCTTATGCGGTGCACACCGATGTCGGCAACAGCTGCATTGCCTGTCGGATCAATCGCCGCCTGGCGCCGCTGTCCGAACCGTTGCAAAGCGGCTCGACAGTCGAGATCGTCAGCGCACCCGGTGCGCGCCCGAATCCTGCCTGGCTCAACTTCGTGGTCACCGGCAAGGCCCGCACGCACATCCGCCACGCGCTCAAGCTGCAGCGCCGTTCCGAGTCCATCAGCCTCGGCGAACGCCTGCTGAACAAGGTGCTCAATGGCTTCGACAGCGCCTTGGACAAAATTCCCCAGGAGCGCATCCAGGCCATGCTCAGCGAGTACCGCCTGGAGCAGCTCGAGGATATGCTCGAAGACATCGGCCTGGGCAACCGCATGGCCTATGTCGTCGCCCGCCGCCTGCTGTCCACTGAGGGCGAGCAGTTGCCGAGCCCTGAAGGGCCGCTGGCGATCCGTGGCACCGAAGGCCTGGTACTCAGCTACGCCAAGTGCTGCACACCGATCCCGGGCGACCCGATTGTCGGCCACCTGTCGGCCGGTAAAGGCATGGTTGTGCACCTGGAAAACTGCCGAAACATCAGTGAAATCCGCCACAACCCGGAGAAGTGCGTGCAGCTGTCCTGGGCCAAGGATGTCACCGGCGAATTCAATGTCGAGTTGCGTGTCGAGCTGGAACATCAACGCGGCCTGATCGCTCTGCTGGCCAGCAGCGTCAACGCCGCCGACGGCAACATCGAGAAAATCAGCATGGACGAGCGCGATGGTCGCATCAGCGTGGTCCAACTGGTGGTCAGTGTTCACGACCGCGTGCACCTGGCCCGCGTGATCAAGAAACTACGCGCCCTGACCGGAGTGATCCGCATCACCCGCATGCGCACGTAGCCCAATAACAGCAAGGAGTCATCATGTCCAAGACCGTCATCACCAGCGACAAGGCCCCAGCCGCCATCGGCACCTACTCCCAGGCGATCAAGGCCGGTAACACGGTGTACATGTCCGGCCAGATCCCGCTGGACCCGAAAACCATGGAACTGGTTGAAGGCTTCGAAGCCCAGACCGTGCAAGTCTTCGAAAACCTCAAGGCCGTTGCTGAAGCTGCTGGTGGTTCGTTCAAGGACATCGTCAAGCTGAACATCTTCCTGACCGACCTGAGCCACTTCGCCAAGGTCAACGAGATCATGGGCAAATACTTCGAGCAGCCGTACCCGGCACGCGCCGCCATCGGCGTTGCTGCGCTGCCACGTGGCTCGCAAGTTGAAATGGACGCGATCCTGGTCCTCGAGTAATACCCCCGCGCGGCGGGTCGCCCGGCCCGCCCTCGCTTTGCCCCGGAAAGGACCCCGATATGCGTCACGCGCTCGCCCTGACCCTGGCTGCCGCACTGCTGAGCGGATGCGCTAGCCACAAACCTGAAGACTACAACGGCATCTGGATCAACCAGAAAGCGATTGATAGCGCCGCCAAAGGCGTCAGCCTGCGCCAAGCCCTGCGCGACAACGGCCCGAACTTCGAATGGAAGCTCAATATCGCTGCTGGACAAGCCAGCGTTGATAATGGCTTTGAGCTCGGGGAAGGCCAGCTCACGGCCGGTGACAAGCAATACCAGGTGATATTTCCTGGCAACCACGTTGAGACCCTGACGCTGAAGGGTGACGAACTCGTCCAGAACACCAGCCAGTGGTCGCCACAGCAAAGCTTCGAAAAAGCCCGCACCCCTGCGCCAATGGGGGCTCGCACCGGCACCACCTTTGAACAGGCCCTGTACAGTGCCTACCTGGGTGGTGAATGGAAGATCATGGCAGGCCCAGGCCAGGGCGGAACGGTGCATTTTCGCGACAATGGTGTTGTCGAGGGCTTGCCCAGCCTGGACCGCTATGCACTTTGCCTGGCTGGCGACTGCGCTGACATGAGCGGCGCCAACGACAGCCTCTGGCTAGAGCGCAATCAGCGCGGCGCGCCGTATATCTTCAAGCGCGACGGCGATCAGCTGGAAATTCTGCGCGCCCTCAACAGCGCGCAGCCTGATGAAAAACCGCAACTCAGCCCTGGCCCTCGCCAGTGGCTACTCGAGCGCGACTGACTCAGCCTTTGCCTTCCAGGATCGCTGCATAGCCTTCCTGGTAGCTCGGGTACTGTGGCACCCAGCCCAGCGCCCGAGCGCGGGCATTGCTGCAACGCTTGCTGCCGGTACGGCGCACCCGCTCCTGCTCCGACCAATGCGTGACCCCCATGTATTGGCGTAGCCAGGCCACCACTTCGGCCAACGCTGCTGGCGCATCGTCCACACCGATGTAGCAATCCTCCAACGCCTGCCCCTGGGCGTCAGCCTTGAGCAAAAAAGCGAGCAAGCCGGCGGCGTCGTCAGCATGAATGCGATTGGCGTACAGCGGCGGCTCTTCGGTTACTCGATAACCCTGACGCACCTGACTGAGCAACCACTCACGACCCGGACCATAGATTCCGGTCAAGCGCACGATGGTCGCCGGAATGCTGCTGGCCAACGCCAAGCGTTCAGCCTCCAGCATGACCGTTCCGGTGTAATTGTGCGGTTCGGTTACCGAGTTTTCATCGATCCACTCGCCCTCCTGCTGCGCATATACACCGCTACTGGAAACGAACAGCAAGCGCCGCGGCTGCTGGCCCCGCTCGGCCAACCAGCTCAGAACATGGCGCAGCCCTTCAACATAAGCGGCCTGATAACCCGCCTGATCATGCTGGCTGGCGGCTACGCAATAGACCAGATAGTCCGGCGCGGCAACCGGCCAGGTGTCAGGGCAGCGGCTGTCGAACATGTCGCCAGCCACGCCTTTCACCCCTTCAGGAATGTGCCCGATGCTGCGGCGCAGCCCGCTGACCTGCCAGCCATCGGCCAGCATTTGCTTGGCCAGACGGCCACCGACATCGCCACAACCGACGACCAGAACTGAAGGCGCAGACATCCTGAAACTCCAAAAATCAAAGGCCCAGCCTATCCAAATAAATCGATAGGCGGCTAGCTATAGTGGAAAAAAAGTAACTTTATTACTTCTGCTAACAAGAATTACTTGCAATAATGGCCGCCCAAATTTTGTTCTCGGCCTGTCTCGAGGCCTAGAAGGACAAGCACCTCTTTCTTCTTCATCAGGTCCGGCCAGCATGACACGTATTCAACCTTCCGCTTCGCCAACCACGCCGCGCGCATGGCGCGCCATTGCCGCGCTGATGCTCAGCCTGGTCATGGCCCCGGTTGCACTGGCCGATGAGCCGACCACCCCTGCCGCCACTCCCGCTGCCGCCGTAGCCCCTGCTGCGTCCGGCGCCAGCCAGCCAGCAACCCCGGCCGATCCTGCTGCAAACCCGGCCGCCGCTGCCGCCGCGCCAGTTGATGGTCAGCCCGTCAGCGAAGCCGAAGAAGTCGAAGCACTGGTCGAAGACACCAGCCTGGGCATGGCCCACGACCTGTCGCCATGGGGGATGTACAAAAACGCCGACATCGTGGTCAAAATCGTCATGATCGGCCTGGCCATTGCCTCGATCATCACTTGGACCATCTGGATCGCCAAGGGCTTCGAGCTGATGGGCGCCAAGCGTCGCCTGCGTGGCGAGATCGCTGCCCTCAAGCGTGCTACCACCCTCAAGGAAGCCAGCGAAGGCGCCAACAAGGAGGGCACCCTGGCTCACGTCCTGGTCCATGACGCCTTGGATGAAATGCGCCTGTCGGTCAATGCCCGCGAGAAAGAAGGCATCAAGGAACGTGTCAGCTTCCGCCTTGAGCGCTTGGTAGCCGCCAGCGGCCGTAACATGAGCAGCGGTACTGGCGTACTGGCGACCATCGGTTCCACCGCACCGTTCGTTGGTCTATTCGGTACCGTGTGGGGCATCATGAACAGCTTCATCGGCATCGCCAAAACCCAGACCACCAACCTCGCTGTTGTTGCCCCTGGTATCGCCGAGGCCCTGCTGGCCACTGCGCTGGGCCTGGTTGCAGCGATTCCGGCGGTCGTGATCTACAACGTCTTCGCCCGCTCCATTGCCGGCTACAAAGCCCAGGTATCGGATGCTTCGGCTGAAGTCCTGCTATTGGTCAGCCGCGACCTGGATCATCAGCCAGGTGAACGCGCCACTGCACCTCACATGGTGAAAGTGGGGTAATCCATGGGCCTGCATCTTAACGAAGGTGGCGACGACCTCGCCGAGAACCACGAAATCAACGTCACGCCGTTCATCGATGTGATGTTGGTCCTGCTGATCATCTTCATGGTGGCAGCGCCTCTGGCAACCGTTGATATCAAGGTCGACCTGCCCGCCTCCACCGCCAAACCGGCGCCGAGGCCAGAGAAACCGATATTCCTCAGCGTCAAGGCCGACCAGAATGTCTATGTTGGCGAAGAGCAGGTCCAGCGCGAGCAGCTCGGTGCAGTACTCGACGCCAAGACCAAGGGCGATAAAGACACCACGATCTTCTTCCAGGCTGACAAAGGCGTGGATTACGGCGATCTGATGGAAGTCATGAATTCGCTGCGCGCGGCCGGTTACCTGAAAGTCGGTCTGGTCGGGCTTGAGACGGCAGCCAAGAAATGATCAAGACGCGCCATAAGCTTGCGCGTTACGGCACTAGTCTGGCGGTTGTGCTGGGTATCCATGCCATCGCCGTGCTGCTGACGCTCAATTGGTCGGTCCCCCAGGCAATCGAGTTGCCGCCTGCGGCAATGATGATCGAAATGGCACCGATGCCGGAGCCCGCACCGCCACCGCCCCCTAAGGTGGTGACCCCGCCACAGCCGCCAGCACCGGTCGAAGAACCGCCGTTGCCGAAGCTAGCCGAAGCGCCAAAGCCGAAGATTGCTGTTGCCAAACAGGTCAAGCCAAAAGCTAAACCGCAGCCGCCCAAGCCTGAGAAAAAGCCTGAGCCGCCGCAGGAAAAGCCTGCCGACGAAGAAGTGGTCGATACCCCACCGACGACTGCGCCGACGCAAAAATCGGCGGCTCCAGCGCCGAGCATCGCCACCAACAGCAATGCCCTGCCGACCTGGCAGAGCGACCTGCTGCGTCACCTGGCGAAGTACAAACGCTACCCGGAAAACGCCCGGCGCATGCGCATGGAAGGCATCAACCGGCTGCGTTTCGTGGTCGATGGCGAAGGCAAGATCCTGTCTTACACCCTGGCTGGCGGGTCGGGCAGTGCAGCACTGGATCGGGCAACATTGGAGATGATCCGTCGCGCCCAGCCGGTACCAGCACCGCCGAAAGAGTTGCTCACCAACGGCAGCATTGAAGTGATTGCGCCTTTCGTCTACTCGTTGGACAAACGCTAACGCTTTGTTTCTGTCACAAACAAGCAACTCTGATAACGTGCGTCTATCGATTGCAGCCGCTATGCTGGGGCCGCAACTTCATGGACGCACGTTATGACCCTCACAGAATTGCGCTACATCGTCACCCTCGCCCAAGAGCAACACTTTGGCCACGCCGCCGAACGCTGCCACGTCAGCCAGCCGACCCTGTCGGTGGGCGTGAAAAAGCTTGAGGACGAACTCGGTGTACTGATCTTCGAGCGCAGCAAAAGCGCGGTACGCCTGACTCCAGTTGGCGAAGGTATCGTCGCTCAGGCCCAGAAGGTCCTGGAACAAGCCCAAGGCATCCGCGAACTGGCCCAGGCCGGCAAGAATCAGCTGACCGCGCCGCTGAAGGTCGGGGCGATCTACACCGTCGGTCCGTACCTGTTCCCGCACCTGATCCCGCAGCTGCACCGGGTCGCCCCGCAGATGCCGCTGTACATCGAAGAAAACTTCACTCACATCCTGCGCGACAAGCTGCGCAACGGTGAGCTGGACGCGGTGATCATCGCCCTGCCATTCAACGAGGCCGATGTTCTGACCTTGCCGCTGTACGATGAACCGTTCTATGTGTTGATGCCCAGCGAACACCCGTGGACCAAGAAAGACACCATCGACGCCAGCCTGCTCAACGACAAGAGCCTGCTGCTGCTCGGTGAAGGCCACTGCTTCCGCGACCAGGTGCTCGAAGCCTGTCCTACGCTGGCCAAGGGTAGCGACGGCGCCAAACACACCACCGTCGAGTCCAGCTCGCTGGAGACCATCCGCCACATGGTGGCTTCCGGTCTTGGCGTGTCGATCCTGCCGTTGTCGGCGGTGCACAGCCATCACTATGCCCCTGGCGTCATCGAAGTACGCCCATTGAGCCCGCCAGCACCCTTTCGCACCGTGGCGATCGCATGGCGCGCCAGCTTCCCGCGGCCGAAAGCGATCGAGATCCTCGCCGACTCTATCCGCCTGTGCTCGGTGGCCAAACCCGCTGTGAGCCAGTAGGAAGTCGCCATGCCGGAGTTGTCCCAGGTATCGGTGACTGCCTTGAAGGGCGTGGGCGAAGCCATGGCCGAGAAGCTCGCCAAGGTCGGCCTGGAGAACCTCCAGGACGTGCTCTTCCACCTGCCCCTACGCTATCAGGACCGCACCCGTGTGGTCCCGATCGGCGCCCTGCGCCCTGGCCAGGATGCGGTCATCGAAGGCGTGGTCAGCGGCACCGACGTGGTCATGGGCAAGCGCCGTAGCCTGTTGGTACGTCTGGGTGATGGTACTGGCGTGTTGAGCCTGCGTTTCTACCACTTCAGCAACGCGCAGAAGGAAGGCATGAAACGCGGCACCCATCTGCGCTGCTACGGCGAAGCACGTCCCGGTGCCTCGGGCCTGGAGATCTACCATCCGGAGTACCGCGCCCTGACTGGCGACGAACCGGTACCGGTGGAACAGACCCTGACACCGATCTATCCAACCACCGAAGGTCTGACCCAACAACGCCTGCGCCAGCTGTGCCAGCAGAGCCTGGCGATGCTCGGCCCGCGCAGCCTGCCCGACTGGATGCCAGCCGAACTGGCTCGGGATTATCAACTGGCGCCACTCGCCGACGCCATCCGCTACCTGCATCACCCGCCCGCCGATGCCGATGTCGATGAGCTTGCCGAAGGCCAGCACTGGGCCCAGCATCGTCTGGCGTTCGAAGAGCTATTGACCCATCAGTTATCGCAGCAGCGCCTGCGCGAAAGCCTGCGCGCACAACAGGCACCGGTACTGCCCAAAGCCACACGCTTGCCCCAGCAATACCTGGCCAACCTCGGATTTTCCCCGACTGGCGCCCAGCAACGGGTCGGCAACGAGATAGCCTACGATCTCAGCCAGCCGGAGCCGATGTTGCGCCTGGTCCAAGGTGACGTTGGTGCCGGCAAGACCGTGGTTGCCGCCCTCGCGGCCCTGCAGGCCCTGGAGGCCGGCTATCAGGTCGCGCTGATGGCCCCCACCGAGATTCTCGCCGAACAGCACTTCGTGACCTTCAAGCGCTGGCTGGAACCACTGGGCATTGAAGTCGCCTGGCTGGCCGGCAAGCTCAAGGGCAAGGCCCGGGCCAGTGCTCTGGAACAGATTGCTGGTGGTGCCCCCATGGTGGTCGGGACCCATGCCCTGTTCCAGGAAGAAGTGAAGTTCAAGAATCTGGCCCTGGCGATCATCGACGAACAACATCGTTTCGGCGTTCAGCAACGCCTGGCCCTGCGCCAGAAAGGTGTCGGCGGCCAGCTCTGCCCGCACCAGCTGATCATGACCGCAACGCCGATCCCGCGCACCCTGGCAATGAGCGCCTACGCCGACCTGGACACCTCGATCCTAGATGAGTTGCCGCCCGGACGCACCCCGGTCAACACCGTGCTGGTGGCTGACAGCCGCCGTTTCGAAGTGGTCGAACGGGTGCGTGCTGCCTGCGCCGAAGGACGTCAGGCGTATTGGGTCTGCACCCTGATCGAAGAGTCTGAGGAGCTGACCTGCCAAGCCGCGCAAACCACCTTTGAAGAGCTCGGCAGCGCCCTGGGCGAGTTGCGTGTCGGTCTGATCCACGGGCGCATGAAGCCCGCCGAAAAGGCCGCAGTCATGGCGGAGTTCAAACAAGGCCACCTGCAATTACTGGTGGCGACCACGGTAATCGAGGTCGGTGTCGATGTACCCAACGCCAGCCTGATGATCATCGAAAACCCCGAACGCCTGGGCCTGGCCCAACTGCACCAGTTGCGTGGCCGGGTTGGCCGCGGCAGCGCCGCCAGCCATTGTGTACTGCTCTACCATCCGCCGCTGTCACAAATAGGCCGTGAGCGCCTGGGGATCATGCGCGAAACCAACGACGGCTTCATCATTGCCGAGAAAGACCTCGAATTGCGCGGCCCGGGTGAGATGCTGGGCACCCGCCAGACCGGCCTGTTGCAGTTCAAGGTCGCCGACCTGATGCGAGATGCCGACCTGCTACCGGCGGTACGTGATGCCGCGCAGGCGTTGCAGGCACGTTGGCCGGAGCATGTCAGCCCGCTTCTGGAGCGTTGGCTGCGCCATGGCCAGCAATATGGACAGGTGTGACGCCCGTCCCAGAATGGATCCAGCTGAAGGCTCAAGCTGGTTATACTCTTGCGATTGTAAAATTTCTGGATGCAGACCATGACTGAAGTTGCCTTGGACACCGCAACCCCCCACGCTCCGTCTGTTATCCGGCTGCTGCTGGAAAAGCTCGGCATCGCCTATCGCGAAGTACTCGACCGCCCCAACCTGTTGCCTGAGCGCAAGGTCCAGGCGGTGCTGCTCGATGACGAAGTCGGTGCACTGATGGTGTTGTTCCCGCAGAACCAACTGCTCGACCTCAATCGCTTGGCCGAACTGACCGGGCGCAAACTGGCCGCCGTGCCACTGGACCGCCTCAAGCACATGCTCGACAAGCATGGCCTGAAGAAACTCCCTGGCCTCCCGGCGCTCACCAGCTCACCGTGCCTCTATGAAGAGAGCCTGCTCAAGCCTGAGCGACTGCTGGTGCATTCCGGTGAAGACGGTATGCTGCTGGAATTCGAGCGCGATGACTTCAAGACAATGCTCAGCAAAGCCAGCACCGGTAACTTTGGCGAGCCTCTGAGTAGCATCCGCCCGAACCTTGATCGCCCGACTGACGACCGCGAAGAGATCAGTCAGGCAGTCCAGGCGTTTACCGCTCGACGCATCCAGCAGCGCCTGGAAAACACCATCGAGATTCCACCGCTGGCGGAAACCGCGCAAAAGATCATCAAACTGCGCGTCGACCCCAATGCAACCATCGACGACATCACTGGCGTGGTCGAGACCGACCCGGCCCTGGCCGCCCAGGTGGTCAGTTGGGCCGCTTCGCCCTACTACGCCTCACCCGGCAAGATTCGCTCGGTGGAAGATGCCATCGTCCGCGTGCTGGGCTTCGATTTGGTGATTAACCTGGCGCTGGGCCTGGCCCTGGGCAAAACCCTGAGCCTGCCTAAAGACCATCCACAGCAAGCGACGCCTTACTGGCAACAGTCGATCTACACGGCTGCGGTGATCGAAGGTCTGACCCGCGCCATGCCCCGCGCCGAACGGCCAGAAGCTGGCCTGACCTACCTCGCCGGGCTGCTGCACAACTTCGGCTACCTTTTACTGGCACATGTCTTCCCGCCGCACTTCTCGCTGATCTGCCGTCACCTGGAAGTCAACCCGCACCTGTGCCACAGCTATGTCGAACAGCACCTGCTGGGGATCAGCCGCGAACAAATCGGCGCCTGGTTGATGCGCATGTGGGACATGCCCGAGGAACTGGCCACCGCACTGCGCTTCCAGCATGACCCGCATTACGACGGTGACTATTCCGCTTTCCCCAATCTGGTGTGCCTGGCGGTGCGCCTGTTGCGCACCCGCGGCATTGGCTCCGGCCCGGATCAGCCGATCCCTGACGAGCTGCTGGAGCGCTTGAACATCAGCCGCGAGAAGGCTGATGACGTGGTGAACAAAGTGCTGGAAGCAGAAGCGCTGCTGCGCGAACTGGCCTCACAGTTCAGCCAGCACTAAGCGCATGGCCTGACCGGACAGGTCAGGCCTTTTTCTTCGGTTTCAGGTACTTCATCAAGCCCTGAAACCAGATCACCAGTGCCGGATTGCCCTTGATCTGGATGCTCTTGTCCTGAATTCCCTGCATGAATGCCAGTTGCTTGTTCTTCGCTTGCAGCGTGGCAAAGCCGAACGCCGCATCCTTGAAAGCAATGGCGAATGCCGGCTGCGGGTGTGTACCGGACTGGCTGCTGATGCGCAGGTCTTTGACAATGAAATGCCGCGCAACCTTGCCGTCGAGGGTCTGCAGTTGGAACACCAGATTCTTGTCGGCCAATTGCTGCTGGAACGCCGGGTTGTTGCGGCTGGCTTTGGCCATCAACAGCCCCATGGCCCAAAGGAGAAAGCGAAACTTCATGTGCACGCCTCGGCTAAAAAGTGACTGGCGAAGCAGTTTATAGTCTCGCTACAAAAACACCATACTTTGCCGCTCATTTCGCGAAGATCAGCGCTGTTTCCTCTGTAACCGCGTAATTCCCCAAGCAACCACCAGCCAATAAAAACGGGCACCGTATCGGGTGCCCGTTTCTCAAGGCGATCAACCCATGTGAGGCATCACGGATTGACGCTGTCCTTCAGGGATTTACCTGGCTTAAAGGCAACGGTGTTGCTGGCTTTGATTTTGACGGGCTCACCGGTCTGCGGGTTCTTGCCAGTGCGGGCACCGCGATGGCGCTGCAGGAAGGTACCGAAGCCGACCAGCGTCACACTGTCCTTGCGATGCAGGGCGCCGGTGATTTCTTCGAGCACGGCGTTGAGCACGCGATTGGCTTGCTCTTTGGTGAGGTCGGCCTTTTCAGCGATAGCTGCGGCGAGTTCTGGTTTGCGCATAGTGAAGCCTCTTAGACGGTTTTTTGTTGTTATGCCGTGCTGCTCTTCGAGAACAGCGCCCAAGGCACCGCAGGCTCTAAACTGCGGCAGACGGGAGTGAGAATGGCATGCCGTCCGGGGCCGCGCCAGTCTCTGGGCGGCCATTGTTGAGGCAAAACAAGGGGAAATACGACAGAACGCCAGCTATTTACGCCATCAGCGCCGGAAGTTGCCGATTTAGAGCGAGCTTCTCCATCACTGCCGAGCCTGTCAGGGCATAGCCCAGCAAGTTGCCGTCGGCATCATGGCAGAGCACCTTGAGGTCAATGCCCTGGCCTTCGACTTGCCAAGTGCCATCGCTGCCATGGGGTGGCGGCGAGACCACCAGTGGGCAGGCAGGCGTTTTCACCGTCACTGGCATCGGACCATAGGCGACCGCTGTCGGGTTACCGACCAAGGTTTGCGCCAAGGCGCGTGCACAGTTCATCAGCGGCATGACATACAGCAGATTGAGACCGTCGACTTCAGCGCAGTCGCCCAGAGCGTAAATATTGGCATGGGAGCTGCGCAGCTGGCGGTCGACCACCACGCCACGATTGACCTGCAATCCTGCGGCGGCGGCAAGGTCGATTCGTGGGCGCAGGCCTACAGCGGAAACCACCAGGTCGCAGGGTATTAGCGTGCCATCGGACAGGTGTGCTTCCAGACTTCCGGCAACCCGCTGCAGGCGGGTCAGCACTGGCCCCAGATGGAAACGCACGCCTAGCCCTTCCAAGCCCGCCTGCACAGCGCCAGCTGCCGCCGGGTGCAGCAAGGTCGGCATGACTTGCTCGCAAGGCGCTACCAACTCAACCTGGAAGCCGCCCAGGCTCATGTCATTGGCGAACTCGCAACCGATCAGTCCGGCGCCAAGGATCAGTACCCGCTGCTTACCGACAGCCGCAGCACGGAAACGGGCATAGTCCTCCAGATCATTGATCGGGAAGATCGCCTCAGCGGCGTCGCCTTCAACCGGAACTTGCACGGTTTGCGCGCCCCAGGCCAGGATCAGGTCACGATAGGCCACCTGTTCTTCACCAATCCACAGACGCTTGTGGCCCGGATCGATGCCACTGATACGGGTGTGGGTGCGCACTTCAGCCTTGAGCTGTTCAGCCATGGCACCCGGTTCGGCCATGCTCAGACCGTCGGCATCCTTGTTCTTGGCGAAACCTGTGGACAACATCGGCTTGGAATAGGAACGGCCGTCGTCAGCGGTAATCAACAGCAGCGGCGTCTCGCTGTCGAGCTTGCGAAATTCACGGGCCAGGTTGTAGCCCGCCAACCCTGTACCGACAATTACCACGGGTGCCGTCATGCCGTATTTCCTTGCGTCCTGGTTAAATTGTGATCAGCCGATGGCGATCATTTCGAAGTCCATCTTGCCCACGCCGCAGTCCGGGCACAGCCAGTCTGCTGGGACGTCTTCCCAACGGGTGCCAGGGGCGATGCCATCATCCGGCCAGCCCTCGGCCTCGTCGTAGATCAGGCCGCAAACAATACACTGCCACTTTTTCATCACACACTTCCTCAACAAACCCAGACTTTTGAGTGGCCGCTCTCTGGGTAATTACAGTGGCGACCCTCTAAGAAGGGGGCTTTGTACTGGAGCCAGGTGCCAGCATGCAAGCCGGATCGGGCAATCATGCTAAGCTCGCGGTCTCTTTGGCCTGTTAATCCATACCATCGTGCCGTACGAAACATCGCAAGCGCCCGCTGCAGAATGGTTGCAGTACTCTCAGGTAGCAGACAGCGCAACGCCTGCGCTCCTCGACTGGTTGTTCGATCAAGGATCATTGACCCGTCGCCTGACTCGATTATCCGCCGATCACTTTTCTGTTACACCCCTTTACGAGGGCTGGCAGCCCCTGCGTGACGATGAATGTCAGGCACTGGAACTGCCGCTCAACAGTGAAGGCTGGGTGCGTGAAGTGTATTTGCGTGGCCACGGCCAGGCCTGGGTATTCGCCCGTAGCGTCGCGGCGCGCAGCGCCCTGGAAAGTGGTGGGCTGGACATGGAAGCGCTGGGCAGTCGCTCCTTGGGCGAACTGTTGTTCTGCGACCAGGCCTTCACCCGCCGCGCCATTGAAGTCTGTCACTACCCCAGCGCCTGGTTGCCGGCCCTCGACGCCAGCGACACACTCTGGGGGCGGCGCTCACGTTTCGACCGCGCGGCGCTGAGCGTATTGGTTGCCGAAGTTTTCCTGCCAGCGCTGTGGCAGGATGCTGAAATTTCTGGGGAGGTCCACTGATGTACGTGCAGCTGCTCAAGTCGCTCAATCGTCTGCATCCACGGGCCTGGGACTTTATTCAGCTGAGCCGCATGGACCGCCCGATTGGTATCTACCTGCTGCTGTGGCCCACCCTCTCGGCGGTTTGGATCGCTGCCAAGGGCACGCCAACGCTGGCCAACGCACTGATCTTCACCCTCGGCGTGGTGCTGATGCGAGCCGCAGGTTGTGCGATCAACGACTTCGCCGACCGCAAAGTCGATGGTCACGTCAAGCGCACTGCCGATCGCCCATTGGCAGCGGGCCGAATCAATGCAAGGGAGGCGCTGACGCTGTTTGCCGTATTGGTTGGCGCCAGCTTCCTGTTAGTGCTGTGCACTAATGCCAAGACGGTCTGGCTGTCGTTCGGCGCAGTCGCCCTGGCCGCCTGTTATCCGTTCATGAAGCGCTACACCTACTATCCGCAAGTGGTGCTCGGCGCGGCCTATTCCTGGGGTATCCCCATGGCCTTCACCGCCGCCAACGGTGAACTGCCGGCTGTTGCCTGGCTGCTGTACATCGCCAACCTGTTGTGGACCGTGGGTTACGACACCTATTACGCCATGGTTGACCGTGATGACGACCTGAAGATCGGGGTCAAATCCACCGCGATCCTGTTTGGTGAGGCCGACCGTGTCATCATTCTGACCCTGCAGGTACTGTCGTTGGGTTGCTTGCTGCTGGCCGGTAATCGCTTTGAACTGGGCGGCTGGTTCCATTTCGGATTGCTGGCCGCCTTGCTGTGTTTTGCCTGGGAGTTCTGGTCGACCCGGAAGCTGGACCGCGAATCCTGCTTCAAGGCCTTTTTGCATAACCATTGGGCCGGGCTGCTGGTATTCATCAGTATCGTCATCGACTACGCAGCGCGCTGACTGCCCGCAGGCAGCCAGCGCTGGCTTACGATTACTTGATCACGTGCCAGACATCCTTCATGCCATCGCCGGTCATGTCTCCGGCTTTCTTATCTTTGACAAAGGTGTACACAGGTTTACCTTTGTAAGCCCATTGCATCGAACCGTCGTCGCGCTTGATCTGTGACCAACCCTCTTCGGCTTTGTCACCTTCCTTGGCCATCAGCGGCGGCCAGTTCTTGGCACACTCATCGTTGCACATGGATTTGCCACCCGAATCCTTGTCGAAGGTGTACAGCGTCATGCCGGCATGATCGACCATCACACCGTCTTTCATCATGGTGTGATGGGCCGACGCGATCCCCGGCAAGGCCAGAGCCACCGCAGTGCAAAGCGCCATCCAGTTCAGCGTATGTCGTGTCATTGGATCCACCGTGTTTCTCGGGATAGGGAATTTAAGCCTAGCCCAGTAACCGAATGTTGCAGCGATGCCCACGACCTGTCACACGACTGCAATAATTCCGTTATCTAATGCGGGCCAATACACCGTTAATGGAAGAGGTTTAAGCATGGTTGGCAGAAACATTCTGATCGTTGACGACGAAGCGCCAATTCGCGAGATGATCGCCGTTGCATTGGAAATGGCCGGCTATGACTGCCTGGAAGCAGAAAACTCTCAGCAGGCCCACGCCATCATCGTCGACCGTAAGCCGGACCTGATCCTGCTCGACTGGATGCTCCCGGGCACCTCGGGCATCGAGCTGGCCCGCCGCCTCAAGCGCGATGAACTGACCGGCGATATTCCGATCATCATGCTCACCGCCAAGGGCGAGGAAGACAACAAGATCCAGGGTCTTGAAGTCGGTGCTGATGACTACATCACCAAACCGTTCTCGCCGCGCGAGCTGGTCGCTCGTCTCAAGGCCGTTCTGCGCCGCGCCGGGCCAAGTGATGGCGAAGCACCGATCGAGGTCGGCGGCCTGCTGCTCGACCCGATCAGCCACCGGGTGACCATTGATGGCAAGCCAGCCGAAATGGGCCCGACTGAGTACCGCCTGCTGCAGTTTTTCATGACTCATCAGGAGCGCGCCTACACCCGTGGCCAATTGCTCGATCAGGTCTGGGGCGGCAACGTCTATGTCGAGGAGCGTACTGTCGACGTGCACATCCGTCGCCTGCGCAAGGCGCTGGGTGAGGCTTACGAAAATCTGGTACAAACAGTCCGCGGAACCGGATACCGCTTTTCAACCAAAAGTTGACTTGTGCGGCAAGTTACAAGCTGCAAGCCTCATGTAAGAGCAAATGCAACAGTCGATCCGCTTCAAACTTGCAGCTTGGTGCTTGCAGCTTGCAGCTGATCCGCTAAGGATCCCTTGTGAACCAAAACTGGCATGGCACCCTGATTCGCCACATGCTGTTGCTGATCACCGCCTGCTTGCTGGTTGGCTTGATCAGCGGCTACTACGGCTGGAGCCTGGCCGTGGGCCTGGCGCTGTACCTGGGCTGGACGCTCAAGCAGTTGCTCCGCCTGCATGAGTGGCTGCGCCTGCACAAACCCGATGAGGCACCGCCCGATGGCTACGGTCTGTGGGGCGAAGTATTCGACAGCATCTATCACCTGCAACGTCGCGACCAACGTGTGCGCGGCCGCCTGCAAGCGGTGATCGACCGCGTGCAGGAGTCTACCGCTGCGCTCAAGGACGCGGTGATCATGCTCGACAGCGACGGCAATCTGGAATGGTGGAACCGCGCCGCCGAAACCCTGCTCGGCCTGAAAACCCCACAAGACAGTGGCCAGCCTGTCACTAACCTGGTTCGCCACCCACGCTTCAAGGAGTACTTCGAACAGGAGAACTACCTCGAACCGCTGGAAATCCCCTCGCCGATCAATGATCGCCTGCGTGTGCAGTTGCACATCACCCGCTATGGCAATAACGAGCACCTGATGCTGGTGCGCGATGTCACCCGCATCCATCAGCTGGAACAGATGCGCAAGGACTTTGTAGCCAACGTCTCGCACGAACTGCGCACACCGCTGACAGTGATTGCTGGCTACCTGGAAACCTTGCTCGACAACGTCGAAGAGGTAAACCCGCGCTGGGTGCGGGCCCTGCAGCAGATGCAACAGCAAGGCGGGCGCATGCAGACGTTGCTCAACGACCTGCTGTTGCTGGCCAAGCTTGAAGCCACCGACTACCCCTCGGATAACCAGCCGGTAGCGGTTGAAGCCTTGCTGCAATCGATCAAAGGTGATGCCCAGGCCTTATCTGGGCAGCGTAACCAGCGCATCACCCTGGAGACTACCCCGGGTATTCAGCTCAAGGGCAGCGAAGCAGAGCTACGCAGCGCATTCTCCAACCTGGTCTTCAACGCGGTCAAATACACCCCGGACGAAGGCCAGATCCGCATTCGTTGGTGGGCTGACGAACAGGGCGCGCACTTGAGCGTGCAGGACTCAGGCATCGGTATCGACGCCAAGCACCTGCCGCGCCTGACCGAGCGCTTTTACCGGGTCGACTCCAGCCGCGCCTCCAACACCGGCGGCACCGGTTTGGGCCTGGCGATCGTCAAGCACGTACTGTTGCGCCATAGGGCGCGTCTGGAGATCAGCAGCGTGCCCGGTCATGGCAGCACCTTTACCTGCCATTTCGCTCCCGTGCAGATTGCCCAGCGTCTAGCCTCGTGAAGGCTCGCCCCTAGGCAATCGCGCCTTCACCCGCTACATTGACGGACCTGTGCCAGCGAATGCTGGCACTGCATTTCTTTCTTTTTTCAAATGACGGACCCCGTAAAACCCCATCATGGACCCTTCCCCTGGTATTAGCCTCACCTCACTTTTCGCCGATTTCGGCATGATTCTTTTTGCTCTGCTGCTGGTGCTGCTCAACGGTTTCTTCGTTGCGGCCGAGTTCGCCATGGTCAAATTGCGCTCGACCAAGGTCGAGTCAATTGCCGTGCAGCATGGCTGGCGTGGGCAGATCCTGCGCACCGTACACAATCAGTTGGACGCCTACCTTTCCGCCTGCCAGTTGGGAATCACCCTGGCGTCCCTGGGCCTGGGCTGGGTCGGTGAGCCGGCCTTTGCGCACCTGCTCGAACCGTTGCTGGCCGCTGTCGGCGTGCAATCGCCAGAAGTGATCAAGGCAGTGTCGTTCTTCAGCGCCTTCTTCGTGATTTCCTATCTGCACATCGTGGTCGGCGAGTTGGCACCCAAATCCTGGGCAATTCGCAAACCGGAACTGCTGTCGCTATGGACTGCAGTGCCGCTGTACCTGTTCTACTGGATGATGTACCCGGCCATCTACCTGCTCAACGCCAGTGCCAACGCCATTTTGCGTATCGCTGGCCAAGGTGAACCCGGCCCCCACCACGAGCACCATTACAGCCGCGATGAGCTGAAGCTGATCCTCCACTCCAGCCGTGGCCAGGACCCCAGTGACCAGGGCATGCGCGTACTGGCTTCGGCAGTGGAAATGGGCGAGCTGGAAGTGGTCGACTGGGCCAACTCCCGCGAAGACATGGTGTGCCTGGACGCTCACGCGCCGCTCAAGGAAATCCTCGCGATGTTCCGTCGGCACAAATTCAGCCGCTACCCGGTATTGGATGCCGAGCGCGGTGAATTCGTTGGCCTGCTGCACATCAAAGACCTGCTGCTGGAACTGGCTGACCTCGAGCATATCCCTGAGTCGTTCAACCTCGCTGAACTGACCCGGCCGTTGGAGCGCGTGTCGCGTCACATGCCCCTGGCCCACTTGCTGGAGCAGTTCCGCAAGGGCGGCGCACATTTTGCCCTGGTCGAAGAAGCCGATGGCAAGGTGATTGGCTACCTGACCATGGAAGACGTGCTGGAAGTGCTGGTAGGTGACATCCAGGACGAACACCGTAAGGCCGAACGCGGCATCCTCGCTTACCAGCCAGGCAAACTGCTGGTGCGCGGCGACACGCCGCTGTTCAAGGTTGAGCGCCTGCTCGGCGTGGACCTCGATCATATCGAGGCGGAAACCCTTGCTGGCCTGGTCTATGAGACCCTAAAGCGGGTGCCCGAAGAAGAAGAACTGCTGGAAGTCGAAGGCCTGCGCATCATCATCAAGAAGATGAAAGGCCCGAAAATAGTCCTGGCCAAGGTCCTCAAGCTCGATTGAGGCGTTTCAGGGATTGCCGGGTTTCGCCAGTGGAGCGGTGACCTCATCGCCGGCATGGCCAGCGATGAGGGCTTATCGATCAGGCGCCGGGCACGAAGTGTTTCTGAGCGGTGCCGCGGGCAATGAGGCGCGACAGGTAATCCAGTTTCTGCGCATCCTGGTCCACGAACTTGAAGGTCAACTGCAACCAGTCACTGTCGGGTTTGGGCTCCAGTGCCGCCACCGCATGCAGGTAACCATTGAGACGAGCGATCTCGGCGTTCTCGCCCTGCTCCAGGTCGAGAACCGCCCCTTCGAGCACCTGAGGCAGGGTTTCGCCACGGCGCACCACCAGCAGCGCCTCCTTGAGGCTCAGGGCCTTGATCACGCAGGGCTGAACACCGCTTGGCAGGCGCAACTGGCCTTGGCCACGACCCGCTGGGGCAGCGGCAGCAGGCTTAGGCGTGTTGATCTGCGGCTTGCTCACCGCCACGGGTGCCACAGGCGCCGCAGGTTTTACCGTTTCGGCACGACCGCCAGTCAAGGCGCTCAGCGAATCGTTGGCGAACGCCGAGTTAACCCGGGTCGGTGCACTGGCCAGCAACGTATCGAGCTTGCCAACCTTGGTCAGGGCCTTTTTCACCTTAGTCAGCAGTTGCTCATTGGTGAATGGCTTGCCAACGAAGTCGGAGACCCCCGCCTGAATCGCCTGAACCACGTTTTCCTTGTCACCGCGGCTGGTCACCATGATGAACGGCAAGGTCTTCATCGACTCCTGCTGGCGGCACCAGGTCAGCAACTCCAAGCCAGACATTTCCGGCATTTCCCAGTCACACAGAACCAGGTCAAAGGCTTCGCGCGCCAGCAATGTCTGAGCCTTGCGGCCGTTGACCGCGTCTTCAATGACAATTCCCGGGAAATAGTTGCGCAGGCACTTCTTCACCAGGTCACGAATGAACGGCGCATCATCCACAACCAACACACTGACTTTACTCATCGCCACTCCTATTGAATCCCGACTAGCATAACGCTGACTGATGGCCATTTGCCAAACATTGGCTCACGCCGGGACTCGTGGTTTCGTTCGCGGCTGCCTTGAGGTGCTCGCCCCACAAACGAAAACGCCCGGCTGAGGCCGGGCGTTGTTACTCGGGGGCAGTCTTACTTATCGTCAGCTTGAGCCGGAACATTAGCCTTTTCGCTGCCGCCCTCGACCTCTTCTTTCATCCGCTTCAGGCCCAGGTGACGCACGTCAGTACCGCGCACCAGGTAGATCACCAGCTCGGAGATGTTGCGAGCGTGGTCGCCAATCCGCTCCAGCGAACGCAGAGCCCAGATCACGCTGAGTACCCGCGAAATCGAGCGCGGATCTTCCATCATGTAAGTGACCAGCTCGCGCAGCGCGGTCTTGTACTCGCGGTCGATGGTCTTGTCGTACTGAGCGACCGACAGCGCCAGGTCGGCGTCGAAGCGGGCAAAGGCATCCAGGGCGTCACGCACCATGTTGCGTACCTGGTCGCCGATGTGCCGGACTTCAACGTAGCCACGTGGCGACTCGCCCTCTTCGCACAACTGAATCGCCCGACGGGCGATTTTGGTCGACTCGTCGCCGATACGCTCCAGGTCGATCACCGACTTAGAAATACTGATGATCAGGCGCAGGTCGGAAGCGGCAGGCTGACGACGAGCGAGAATGCGCACACATTCCTCGTCGATATTGCGCTCCATCTGGTTGATCTGATCATCGACTTCACGCACCTGCTGAGCCAGACCAGAGTCGGCCTCGATCAGCGCAGTGACGGCGTCGTTAACCTGCTTCTCGACCAGGCCGCCCATCGCCAGGAGGTGGCTGCGAACCTCTTCAAGTTCGGCGTTGAACTGCTGGGAGATATGGTGGGTAAGGCTGTCTTTATTGATCATGCTTTCGCTCCGCGAAAAAGCTGCAAGCTACGAGCTGCAAGCTTCAAGTCATACGTGTTATGCCATGCACCGCCGTCTTCTTGCCGCTTGCCGCCTGCAGCTCGAAGCCGTCGCTCAAAGAGCGACTAGCCGTAACGACCCGTAATGTAATCTTCGGTCTGCTTCTTCGCCGGGTTGGTGAACAACGTGTCGGTATCACCAAACTCGATCAGCTTGCCCATGTACATGAACGCGGTGTAGTCGGAAACCCGCGCCGCCTGTTGCATGTTGTGGGTAACGATAACGATGGTGTACTTGGACTTCAGCTCGTAGATCAGTTCTTCGACTTTCAGCGTCGAAATCGGGTCGAGTGCCGAGCACGGTTCGTCGAGCAGCAATACTTCTGGCTCTACGGCGATGGTACGGGCAATCACCAGACGCTGCTGCTGACCACCGGACAGGCCCAGTGCCGATTCGTGCAGACGGTCCTTGACCTCTTCCCACAGGGCCGCGCCCTTGAGTGCCCACTCGACTGCTTCGTCGAGCACGCGCTTCTTGTTGATGCCCTGGATGCGCAGACCGTAGACCACGTTCTCGTAGATAGTCTTAGGGAACGGGTTAGGCTTCTGGAACACCATGCCGACCCGGCGGCGCAACTCGGCAACGTCTTCGCCTTTGCGGTAGATGTTGTTGCCGTAGAGGTTGATCGCGCCGTCCACACGGCAGCCGTCAACCAGGTCGTTCATGCGGTTGAAGGTACGTAGCAAGGTCGACTTACCACAGCCGGACGGGCCGATGAAGGCGGTCACACGCTGTTTCGGGATGTTCATGCTGACGTCGAACAGGGCTTGCTTCTCGCCGTAGTACAGGCTCAGGCCAGGTACTTCGATGGCCACAGTTTCATCGGCCAGGTGCAGGCTCTGCTTGGTACGACCCAAGGCCGACATATCGATACCGTGGGTGTGGGATTCATGCTGCATGGTCAGACTCCATACGCTATCTATTTCGTTTCATCGAACCGCCCGGCACAACACACAGGCGGCACTTGCAAAATGTTGTATCGATCAATGATCCAGCGCTTTGTACTTCTCGCGCAGGTGGTTACGAATCCACACCGCTGACAGGTTGAGCGTGGCGATTACCAGCACCAGCAGCAACGCGGTGGCGTACACCAGCGGCCGCGCGGCCTCGACGTTGGGGCTCTGGAAGCCGACGTCGTAGATGTGGAAGCCCAGGTGCATGATCTTCTGGTCCAGGTGCAGGTACGGATAGTTGCCGTCCACTGGCAGCGATGGCGCCAGTTTCACGACCCCCACCAGCATCAGCGGTGCCACTTCACCGGCGGCACGAGCCACCGCGAGGATCATGCCGGTCATCATCGCCGGGCTGGCCATTGGCAGAACGATCTTCCACAGGGTCTCGGCCTTGGTTGCACCCAACGCCAGCGAACCTTCACGCACCGTACGCGGAATACGTGCCAGGCCTTCTTCAGTGGCCACGATCACCACGGGTACTGCCAGCAACGCCAGGGTCAACGAAGCCCAGAGCAGGCCCGGAGTACCGAGGGTTGGCGCGGGTAATGCCTCAGGGAAGAACAGTTGGTCAAGCGAGCCACCCAGTACATAGACAAAGAAGCCCAGACCGAATACACCGTAAACAATCGCTGGAACACCGGCGAGGTTGTTCACCGCGATACGAATCAAACGAGTGACCGGCCCCTGACGCGCATACTCACGCAAGTAAACCGCTGCCAGCACACCGAACGGGGTGACGATCACGGCCATGATCAAGGTCATCATCACCGTACCGAAGATGGCCGGGAAGATCCCGCCTTCGGTGTTGGCTTCACGCGGGTCGTCGCTAAGGAATTCCCAGACCTTGGCGAAGTACACACCCATCTTGGTGAAGAAGCCCATGCCATTGGGCTGGTAGGCGTGAACCACCTTGCTCAGGTTGATCTCGACTTCACGGCCGTTGCCATCCTTCGCCACCAGGCTGTCGCGACCGAAGTCCTGGTGCAGGCTGCCCAGACGCTCTTCGATAGCCTTGTAGCGATTGTTCAGCTCGGCGCGTTCGGCGTCCATGTCAGCTTGAGCAGCCGCATCGAGCTTGCCGGCAAGTTCCAGCTTTCGAGCCTGCAGGCGCAGACGCTCAAGGCCGTAGTTGATGGCACCGATGTCCTTCTTCTCAAGCTTTTGCAGGTCGCCAGCCAGCTTGTCGGCACGCTTGAGGCGTGCCTGCAGCTCAGCCCAGGCCGCCTGGCCTTCAGCGACGACCTTGCCGTTTTCCTTGACGCTGACCAGATAACCGTAAAAGTTACCCCACTCACGGCGCTCCAGCGCAATCAGGTCGACCGGCTTTTTCTGGTCGATCAACCATTCGCCAACCACCCAGGTGAAGTCGCTGCCATTGAGGTCACGGTTGCCGACCTTGATCAGCTCACGGGTCATGAACTCCGGGCCCTCATCCGGCACCGGCAAGCCGGCACCCTTGAGGCGCGCACGCGGCACTTCTTCCTTCTGCACCACTTCACCGACGACGATATGACTCGCCTGGCCCGGTACGTTGTAGCTGGCCTGAATCAAGTCGGCTGGCCAGAAGTGACCCAGACCGCGTACGGCGATCACCGAGAGCAGACCAATGGTCATGATCACAGCGATGGCGACGGCGCCACCGCTGATCCAGACGCCAGGGGCGCCGCTCTTGAACCAGCTGTTGAGGGAATCCTTTTTCACGGATCTCTACCTTTCTATCAAAGCGACGAGTATTTCTTGCGCAGACGCTGGCGAATCAGCTCGGCCAAGGTGTTCATCACGAAGGTGAACATCAGCAGCACCAGCGCGGCGAGGAACAGCACACGGTAGTGACTGCCACCGACTTCCGACTCCGGCATCTCAACGGCAACGTTGGCGGCCAGGGTGCGCATACCTTCGAACAGGTTCAGCTCCATGACCGGGGTGTTACCGGTGGCCATCAGTACGATCATGGTTTCGCCAACAGCACGGCCCATACCGATCATCAGTGCCGAGAAAATGCCCGGGCTGGCGGTGAGGATGACCACCCGGGTCAGGGTCTGCCATGGCGTTGCACCCAGCGCCAGGGAGCCCAGAGTCAGGCTGCGTGGCACGCTGAACACGGCGTCTTCGGCAATCGAATAGATGTTCGGAATCACTGCGAAGCCCATGGCAATACCGACTACCAGGGCATTGCGCTGGTCATAGGTGATGCCCAAATCATTGGTAATCCACAGGCGCATGTCGCCGTCGAAGAACCAGGTCTCCAGGAAGGGACTCATGTACAGCGCGAACCAACCGGTGAAGAGGATTACTGGGATCAGGATCGCCGCTTCCCAGCCATCCGGAACCCGCAGGCGGATCGACTCAGGCAGACGGCTCCAGGTGAAACCGGCAACCAGGATGCCAATCGGCATCAGCAGGAACAGGCTGAACACACCCGGCAAGTGCCCTTCCAGGTACGGCGCCAGGAACAAGCCAGCGAAGAAACCGAGAATTACGGTTGGCATTGCCTCCATCAATTCAATCACCGGCTTGACCTTGCGGCGCATGCCCGGGGCCATGAAGTAGGCGGTGTAGATGGCTGCGGCAATGGCCAGCGGTGCGGCCAGAATCATCGCGTAGAACGCCGCCTTCAAGGTACCGAAGGTCAGCGGCGACAGGCTCAGCTTAGGTTCGAAGTCGGTGTTCGAGGCGGTCGACTGCCAGACGTACTTTGGCTCGTCATAGTTCTCGTACCAGACCTTGCTCCACAACGCGCTCCAGGACACTTCCGGGTGCGGGTTCTTCAGGGTCAGCGGCAGCAACTTGCCGCCTTCTTCGATGATGATGCGGTTAGCACGTGGCGACAGGCTCAGAATGCCTGCGCCTTCGGCAACCGGTTCGACCAGCAAAGTGCGGTGCGCGGTGCTGTGGAACACACCCAGTTCGCCGCTGGCATCCAGGGCCACGAAGCCCTTGCGGCGCTCTTCGGCATCGATCTGGACGATTGGCGCCTTGCCCATCTGGAACTCGCGAATGCGCTTGAAGCGCTGTTCGCCATCCGGGTCACGGGCCATGAACCACTGGGCCAGGCCGCCTTTGGAGTCGCCAATGATCAGCGAGATACCACCGACCAGCTGGTTGCTGGCAGTGACTTCGGCGTTGCCGTCGTCGAGCAACTTGTAGCGGCCATTGAGGCTCTTGTCACGCAGGCTAAATACATCCGCCTGGGCACGACCGTTGATCACATACAGCCATTGCTGGCGTGGATCGATGTAGATCGCTTTGACCGGCTCGCTCATTTGCGGCAGGTCGATACGGCTCTGCTCGCTGGTGACCTCACCGGTCATCATGTTTTCTTCGCGGCTCAGCGATATCACCTGCAGGTGCGCGCCAGTGGAACCGGCAACCACCAAGGTTTCGCCGTTCACATTGAGGCTAACATGCTCCAGCGCACGCCCCTGCTCGTCGAGCACGAACGGCTCCTGGCCGTAGGGGAAGTCGATGGCCGGGGTGATGGTCTTTTTGTTGTCCGGGTAAGTGATCTTGTAGCTATGGCTGAACGCCAGCGCCTGACCGTTGGACAAGCCCAGCACCACCAGCGGGTTACCCGGCTGGTCGGTGCCAATAGACGTTACCTGAGCCCCCGCAGGCACCGGCAAGTCAACGCGCTTGAGTTCAGCACCGGTCTTGGTGTCGAAGAACAGCGCTTGGCCTTTGTCCGACACGCGCATACCGACCAGATTCTGCTCTTCCAGAGCAATCATCAGCGGCTTGCCGGCATCCTGGCTCAGCCAGGTCGGCTCCAGCGCTTTCTTGCTGGTCAGCGTGGCACCCTGAAACAGCGGCACGACCACGTAGGCCAGGTAGAAGAAGATCAATGTAATCGCTGCCAGCACGGCAAGCCCGCCCACCAGTACATACCAGCGGGTCAGGCGATCCTTGAGCGCACGCAAGCGACGCTTGCGCTGCAGTTCGGGCGTATTGAAATCAATCCGCACGGGGGGAGAATTTTGGGTCATGGTGGAGTTGGCCAGATCATTCATGCGCACACCCTAGCGGTCCCGTATGACAAAAACATGACAATGCAGTGACGCAAAAAAGCCCGCCGCTCAGAGACGCCTGGCAGCGGACTCGCAATTTGCGGCAGGATCCGGTCATTTCCAGACCCTGCCTAGCTCACACTTAGTTTGCCGCGACGCCTTTAGTGGCGTGGTTCAAGCCCAGGTCAGCCAGGGCTTTTTCGGCCACTTTGGCAGGCAATGGGATGTAACCGTCCTTCACAACAACTTGCTGGCCTGCTTGCGACAGCACCAGTTTGACGAACTCAGCTTCCAGCGGGGCCAGCGGCTTGTTCGGTGCCTTGTTGACGTAGACGTAGAGGAAGCGCGACAGCGGATAGGTGCCGTTCAAGGCGTTGGCTTCGTTGTCTTCAACGAACGCACCACCTTCCTTCTTGGCCAGAGGCACGGTTTTAACGCTGGCGGTCTTGTAGCCGATGCCCGAGTAACCGATGCCGTTCAGCGAGCTGCTGATCGACTGCACGACCGAAGCCGAACCTGGTTGCTCGTTGACGTTAGGCTTGAAGTCACCTTTGCACAGGCCTTCTTCCTTGAAGTAGCCATAGGTCCCGGATACCGAGTTGCGACCGAACAATTGCACCGGCTTGTTGGCCAGGTCACCGGTCACGCCCAGATCACCCCAGGTTTTCACGTCGGCCTTGGCACCGCACAGGCGGGTCGAAGAGAAGATCGCGTCGACCTGGGACATGGTCAGGCCTTTGATCGGGTTGTCCTTGTGTACGAATACGGCCAGAGCATCGACGGCAACCGGGATAGCGGTTGGCTTGTAGCCGTACTTCTGCTCGAACGCCTGGAGCTCGACGTCCTTCATTTTGCGGCTCATTGGGCCGAGGTTGGCGGTGCCTTCGGTCAGCGCCGGTGGCGCTGTGGAGGAACCGGCCGCCTGAATCTGGATGTTTACGTTCGGGTATTCCTTCTTGTAGGCCTCAGCCCACAGAGTCATAAGGTTCGCCAGGGTATCGGAACCGACGCTGGAGAGGTTGCCCGACACACCGGTGGTCTTGGTGTAGGTCGGAATAGCAGGGTCAACAGCGGCAACCGCATTGGCGGTGGCAACGCCAGCGGCGACGAAAGTCAGGGCCGCCATCAAACGCTTCAGTTTCATGCCTTACTCCTAGCAGGAATTGGGGTGAGATGGATCGGGCCCAAGTATCTGCAGGCCGCATGACTACTCTATGAATGGAATATGACAATTAGATGAAAGGCCATCATCGAATCTCGAAGATGGCCTTTTCAAAATGTTGCGATGGTTGTGCTAGAGCAGCTTCAGCGTTTCTTGGCCAGTAGATAGAGGCCAACCAGCAGACCAATGGTGCAGATTCCAGCGACATAGTAGGCCGGAGCCATAGGGCTGAGCTTGAGCAGCGCGGTTACCACCATCGGCGTCAGACCGCCGAAGATGGCGTAAGCCAGGTTGTAGGAAAAAGACAGACCGCTGAAACGCACCACAGGCGGGAAAGCCTTAACCATCACGTAGGGCACGGCGCCGACGATGCCGACGCACAGGCCCGTCAGGGCATACAGCGGGAACATCCACTCCGGATGGGTTGGCAGGCTGTGGTAGAAGGTCCAGGACGAGATCAGCAGCAACAGGCTGCCGACGATGAACACCCGGCCGGCGCCCAGGCGATCTGCAAGTGCACCCGTGCCAATGCAACCCAGGCTGAGCAGGACAATCGCCAGGCTATTGGCCTTGAGCGAGTCAGTCGGGCTGACCTGGTAGAGGCTCTGCAGCAGTGCCGGGGTCATCAGAATAACCACCACGATGCCGGCCGACAGCAGCCAGGTCAGCAACATCGAGATGACAATCGCGCCCCGGTGGTCACGCAATACCGCACGCAGCGGCACTTCGTCGGCCAACGCCTTACGCGCCTGCATTTCGGCAAACACCGGTGTTTCGTGCAGCCAGCGACGCAAGTACACCGCGAAGAAGCCGAACACCCCGCCGAGCAGGAATGGAATACGCCATGCGTAGTCAGCAACCTCCTCCGGGCTATAAATACTGTTGATCAGCGTGGCCACCAACGAACCCAACAGGATCCCGGCAGTAAGCCCGGCAGTCAGGGTGCCGCAGGCATAGCCGGTGTTGCGTGCAGGCACATGCTCGGAAACGAACACCCAGGCACCCGGCACTTCACCACCAATCGCTGCGCCCTGGATCACCCGCATCAGCAGCAACAGGATCGGTGCCCACATGCCGATCTGCGCGTAGGTTGGTAGCAGGCCCATGATCAGCGTGGGTACGGCCATCATGAAAATGCTCAGGGTGAACATCTTCTTGCGCCCCAACAGGTCGCCGAAGTGGGCCATGACGATGCCACCCAGCGGCCGTGCCAGGTAACCGGCGGCAAAAATCCCAAACGTTTGCATCAACCGGAGCCATTCCGGCATGTCGGCGGGGAAGAACAGCTTACCGACCACCGTGGCGAAGAATACGAAAATGATGAAATCGTAGAACTCCAGCGCACCGCCCAAAGCGGAAAGCGACAGGGTTTTGTAGTCACTGCGGGTGAGCGGCCGCGAAGGCTGCGCGATACTGCCGGGCACGGAGGTCATAGGTCTCTCTTATTGGTATCTCTTATTGATACTGCAGGCCGTCTGAGACGCGTGTTTCGGCCTGGGAAGTCCCGAACGATATCAAATTGCCGGAAAAAGCACATAGCAGTACATTTTCAATACAAGTATTCATGACGCCATGGTCGTCGTTGCGCTTTCGCCTCTATATACTGGCCGCTTATAGGAAAAAGTTGGGGCACATGAAGGATGTTGTGCGAAAACGCCGCTAGATATGCTTAGTCGGTTTCGCAGAGTTTCCCTTCGCCGCCTGGCAAAGCGAAAGCAGCGTAGTATGGTTGTGCTGAATCGTTTTTCGAGGCGTCTGTATTAGCGCCAACCAACGAAGCGTCACGGGTCAGAGGCACCCCCGGCATGATTGAACTCGAACAAGAAGATCCTATCCCGCAAGGCGACCTGGCCTTGCAAATCACTGCATTGCCGCGTGAAACCAATGGTTTCGGCGACATCTTTGGCGGCTGGCTGGTCGCTCAGATGGACTTGGCCGGCACCGCCATGGCCAGTCGCGTGGCTGGTGGCCGTGTTGCTACCGTGGCTATCGACCGTATGGCCTTTCTGGTCCCTGTCGCCGTTGGCGCCCAGTTGTCTTTTTATACCCAGACCCTGGAAATCGGCCGCAGCTCGATCCAAATGATGGTCGAGGTATGGAGCGACGACCCGTTATCCAGTGAGTGGCGCAAGGTGACTGAAGCCGTATTTGTGTTCGTGGCCATCGATGGCAGCGGCCGCACCCGTTCGGTTCCTCCTCGTCGCTGAGTTGCCTGCGCGGTAAACTCGAAGGTATGCAAGCGGTCCAAAACCGTACGGCAAACCAACGAGATCAAGCGCATGTCCACACCCAAGGTCGAATCCGAACAGCACGGCGAGCTCAATTGCTGGCGCATCACCACTGACAGCGCAGAACTGCTGGTCGCCCAGCAGGGCGCGCAAGTGTTGAGCTACCAGCGACTCGGCGAGCCGCCGTTGCTGTGGTTGAGCGAGCAGGCCATCTTCACGCAGGGCAAATCCGTGCGTGCCGGGGTACCGGTGTGCTGGCCCTGGTTTGGCCAGTTGAGCCGCAATCCGCAAGCGGTGCAGGCCATGTACCAAGGCACTGAGCCACCTGCTCATGGCCTGGTCCGCAGTCGCGACTGGCAGCTGTTGGGAATTGCCGAAACAGGCGATGCGGTGCGGGTTGATTTCAACCTGCCCGACACCCAGGGCGACCTCCCCGGCTGGCCACACAATGTCGAGCTCAAACTGAGCATCGTACTAGGCGAGCAACTGACAATTACCCTCACCAGCTACAACCTCGACAACGTTCCCATCACCGTCAGCCAGGCACTGCACAGCTATTTCGCTGTCAGCGATGTACGTGAGGTGCAGGTAGAAGGTGTCGATGGCTTGGGTTATATCGAAACGCTGGCCGACTGGGAGCAACACACGCAGGAGGGTGACCTGGATTTCGCTGGCGAGACTGATCGCATTTACCTGCAGGCACCTGCGCAATTAGCCATCGTTGATAAAGCCTGGAACCGGCGCATTCGCCTTAGCAGTAGCGGTTCTCACTCAGCGGTGATCTGGAATCCATGGACGGATCGCGCTGCGCAGCTGGCTGACATGGCCGACGATGGCTGGCAGCGCATGCTGTGTATCGAGACAGCCAATGTGTGGGATGACGTGGTCACCTTGGCGCCAGGGGCAACTCATTCACTGAGCCTGACCCTCAGTAGCGAACCGCTCTAGCCCACACTCAGCGGGCTCGGTGGGAGCGTATTTACCGTGACGCCGGACCGTCGCGGGTGCTTTCAAAGATCGGCGTCTTCCACCACCCGCACCTTGTCAGCATCCATTGCGTAGGCAGCATCCGCCAGATCATTGCTGACCTTCTCCACTTTCAATGTGCCGTTGACCCACAGCGGTGTATAGATATCCTCAAGCTTCAGTCCCTTGGGATAGCGCACCAGCACCAACTGGTTCGGCGGCGGCGGCGGAACGTGAATGCAGGCGCCTGGATAGGGCACGAGGAAGAACAGCGTGCTGTTGCCCTTGGCATCACTTTCCAGCGGCACCGGATAACCGCCCAGACGGATTTGCTTGCCGTTCATGCCAGGCACGGTCTTGTTCGAATACATGACCGCCGGCAGGCCCTTGGCCTGCTTCATGCCACCTTTCTCGGTGAAGGTGCCCATGGCTTCCGGGGAGTTGTGATCGATTTCGGGCATCAGTTCCAAGGCTTTCTGGTCCGACTTGGGCATCAGTTCCAGCCAATCGGTTTCAGCCAGCTCGGCGCGGGCAAGGCTGCTGATGAGCAGCAGTGAAAGCAGTAATACACGGCGCATGGGAATGCTCGGCAACAGAAATTGCCGAGCATTCTAGCCTGTCATCAGTTCTTTTTGACCATGGTGTAGATCACCAGAAGGACGACCGCACCCACCAGCGCACCCAGGAAGCCCGCGCCCTCTCCTGCCTGATAGATGCCTAGCGCCTGGCCGCCGTAGGTCGCAGCGAGCGAGCCGGCAATACCGAGGAGAATGGTCATGATCCAGCCCATGCTGTCGTCGCCGGGCTTTAGAAAGCGCGCCAGCAGACCGACGATCAGGCCGATGAAGATGGTTCCGATGATACCCATGGCAATCCCTCTGAATGAAATAGCGCACGCCAAAGCCTAGTCAGCGCTTTGGCATCCCGCCATCAGAGGGATCGCGAAGAAGGAAGGTTCCCTCTTCAGCCCTGGATCAGGGTCTCGACTTGCTGGATTTTCTGTTCCAGGGTCGCCATGTCTGCACAACGCAGGGTGGCATGGCCGACCTTGCGCCCGACCTTGAAGGCCTTACCGTAGTGATGCAGGTGACATTCATCGATGGCAACCACCTTGTCCACTGCTGGCACTTCGCCGATGAAGTTGAGCATGGCGCTCTCGCCGACCTTGGCGGTCGAACCCAGCGGCAGGCCGGCAACGGCGCGCAGGTGGTTTTCGAACTGGCTGCACTCGGCGCCCTCGATGGTCCAGTGCCCGGAGTTGTGCACACGCGGGGCGATTTCGTTGGCTTTAAGGCCTCCGTCGACTTCGAAGAACTCGAACGCCAACACGCCGACATAGTCGAGCTGCTTGAGCACGCGGCCGGCGTAGTCTTCGGCCAGGCCCTGAAGCAGATGATCTTCACTGGCAACCGACAAGCGCAGAATGCCGTTCTCGTGGGTGTTGTGCACCAACGGATAGAAACGGGTTTCGCCATCACGAGCACGCACAGCGATCAGCGACACTTCACCGGTGAACGGTACGAAGCCTTCCAGCAGACAAGGAACGCTACCCAGTTCAGCGAAAGTACCGACAACATCCTCGGCAGTTCGCAGCACTTTCTGACCTTTTCCGTCATAACCCAAGGTACGGGTTTTAAGCACAGCCGGCAGCCCAATGCTCGCCACCGCAGCGTCCAGGTCGGCTTGCGACTGGATATCGGCGAATGACGGCGTCGGAATGCCCAGATCCTTGAACATGCTCTTTTCGAACCAGCGATCGCGGGCGATGCGCAGCGACTCGGCGCTTGGATAGACCGGGACGAATTGCGACAGGAAGGCCACGGTTTCAGCCGGCACACTTTCGAACTCGAAGGTAACCAGGTCGACTTCGTCGGCCAACTGGCGCAGGTGGTCCTGGTCGCCGTAATCGGCTCGCAGGTGCTCGCCCAGCGGAGCGGCGCAGGCATCAGGGGCCGGATCGAGGAAGGCGAAGTTCATGCCCAGCGGAGTACCTGCCAGGGCCAACATGCGACCCAGTTGGCCGCCACCGATTACACCGATTTTCATGTGATTGACCTCAGGCCTGGCGCGGATCTGGATTGTCCAGAACGTTGTCTGTCTGCTCAGCACGGAACTGTTTGAGCACCGCATGGAACTGTGGGTGCTTGGCCCCTAGGATGCTCGCCGAAAGCAGCGCGGCGTTGATCGCCCCGGCTTTGCCGATGGCCAGGGTGGCAACTGGAATACCAGCGGGCATCTGCACAATCGAGAGCAGTGAATCGACGCCGGAGAGCATTGCCGATTGCACTGGCACGCCCAGTACAGGCAGGTGGGTCTTGGCCGCACACATACCCGGCAGGTGGGCAGCGCCACCCGCACCGGCGATGATAACCTCGATGCCACGACCTTCGGCCTCTTCGGCATACTGGAACAGCAGGTCCGGGGTACGGTGGGCAGAAACCACCTTGACCTCGTAGGGAATGCCGAGTTTTTCCAGCATATCGGCGGTGTGGCTAAGGGTGGACCAATCGGACTTGGAGCCCATGATCACGCCAACCAGTGCACTCATCGTCGAGCCTCTCCTGTAAGCGCCTTACGGCGCACCAAAAGCAACAAGCCACGCAGGAGTACCGGCGTGGCTCGTCATACGGATTCTAAATCGACCAACTCGGCCGAAGGCGCGGGATTATAGCCTACTGCAGCCCTGCCCGCCCAGTCCCGACGGCAATTGACGGATCAAAGGATAACCTGTCTCGCAGGACAATTTTCCAGCTACCGAAGCGGCCTGTTTCTCCTTACCGTCGGTGCTTCAACCACGACGTCAATGGAAGACACCGTCATGCCCCTACTCAAACGAATCACCCTGTTGTTTGCGCTAGCCTTCACGTTACATCTGCCCTCTGCGGTTGCAGCCAGATCTCTGGTTATATCGGTCTACCCGCACAATGAACTCGCCGCCATCAGTGATGAGCAGTTCAACAAGGATTACTTCCAGCATTGGCTAGACGAGATGCGCCTCTTCACCAACCATCCGATAGAAGTCATTTTTAAACGCAACGTGCCTGGTATCACAGACATCGACTATTCGGACATGTCATCGCTACAACTGCTTGAAACGTTCAGCCAACAGATCCCCGAACGCTCGTACCTGAACAAGCACATTTTGCTCACCGAGGGGGTTTATGACAGGTCAGGCCTGAACTACAACGCCGGGCTGGCTTACGAAAAAGGTGTCACCGCAATCGCCTCGATCACGACCTATAGCTCAGCAGCCCACGAGATAGGGCATATGCTTTCAGCCACCCATGAAGATGCAGAAGTCAAATTCAATGGGTGGGTTTGCGAAACCTATACCCACCCCCGTGTGCCGCTTCGCTCCAATTGCTATCGGTACAGCGACAAGAATCGCCAGAACATCGCTGATTACATACAGGCCAATTCTCGCTGACGACTCATGCGGGGTCGTGACTGCTGCCCGACTCCAGCTTTCGCCAGAGCAACCGAACGTTCGCCTTGCGCACCAATGCACAGCGATACAAGCGAATCTCCAGCGGCACATGCCACGGGGTGTCACCACAGATCACCAGTTCGCCGCGTTCCAATTCAGCGCGCACCGACAATCTGGGCACCCAGGCAATGCCCAGGCCTTCCAGGGCCATACTTTTGAGACTGTCGGCCATGGCCGTTTCGTACACTGTGGTGAAACGCAAATTACGCTGGCGCAACAGCAGATTGACCGAGCGCCCGAGGAACGCGCCAGCACTGTAAGCCAGCAACGGCACGCTGCCCTCGCCTTCGAGGTCGAACAGTGGCTTGCCGTTGGCGTCAGCTGCACATACCGGCAGCATTTCAGTGTTGCCCATGTGCAGCGAAGGGAATATCTCCGCGTCCATCTGCAGAGCAGCGTCCGGGTCATAGAACGCCAGCATCAGGTCGCAACCGCCTTCGCGCAACGCATGCACCGCGTCGCCAACGTTGGTCGCTACCAGCCGGGTGGCGATGTTCAAGCCGTCATTGCGCAACTGGGCGATCCAGCGCGGGAAGAACCCCAAGGCCAGTGAGTGCGCGGCGGCGACCTGAATCACCTCCCCCTGCCCACCTTCCAGGTGATGCAAATGACGCAGCACTTCGCCCAACTGATCGACCACGGTACGCGCCGTCACCAGAAACAACTGACCCGCTGCAGTCAGCTCGATCGGCGTCCGCGAGCGGTTGACCAAGGTCAGCCCCAGCGCCGCCTCGAGGCTGCGAATGCGCCGGCTGAAGGCCGGCTGGGTTACAAAGCGGCGCTCAGCGGCCTGGGAAAAGCTGCGGGTCGCCGCCAGGGCACTGAAGTCTTCCAGCCATTTGCTTTCGAGGTTCATCTGTCTCTCCAGGCGCGCACCAAAATGGCACACGCTCGAATGTCGGTTGGCGTCACATCAACCATTATGCCGTTTGTGCATAGGTTAGCGCGCAACAGCATTGGCCGCAAAATCGGCGCAGGCCTAGGATTGGCGCCATTCCGGCATGTGCCGGGCCAAACTCGAGATGATATTTATCATGTCCGCTGCTGCATCGTTCCGCGTCGAAAAAGACCTGCTTGGCACCCTTGAAGTCCCAGCTGATGCCTACTACGGCATCCAGACCCTGCGCGCTGCCAACAACTTCCACCTCTCCGGTGTTCCGCTGTCGCACTACCCTAAACTGGTTGTGGCCCTGGCCATGGTCAAACAGGCTGCTGCTGACGCCAACCGTGAGCTGGGTCACCTGAGCGATGCCAAGCACGCCGCCATCAGCGAGGCTTGCGCCCGTCTGATCCGCGGTGACTACCACGAGCAGTTCGTAGTCGACATGATTCAAGGCGGTGCTGGTACTTCTACCAACATGAACGCCAACGAAGTCATCGCCAACATCGCACTGGAGGCCATGGGTCACCAGAAGGGCGAGTACAAATACCTGCACCCGAACAACGACGTGAACATGGCGCAGTCGACCAACGACGCCTACCCGACTGCGATCCGCCTGGGTCTGCTGCTCGGTCACGACGCACTGCTGGCCAGCCTCGACAGCCTGATTCAGGCCTTCGCCGCTAAAGGCAAGGAATTCGACCACGTACTGAAGATGGGCCGTACCCAGCTGCAGGACGCCGTGCCGATGACCCTGGGCCAGGAATTCCGTGCCTTCGCCACCACCATGACCGAAGACCTGCAGCGCCTGCGCTCGCTGGCTCCAGAACTGCTGACCGAAATCAACCTGGGTGGTACCGCCATCGGCACCGGCATCAACGCCGACCCTGGCTACCAGGCCCTGGCTGTACAGCGTCTGGCAACCATCAGCGGCCAACCGCTGGTACCGGCTGCCGACCTGATTGAAGCCACCTCGGACATGGGTGCTTTCGTCCTGTTCTCGGGCATGCTCAAGCGTACTGCGGTCAAACTGTCGAAGATCTGTAATGACCTGCGCCTGCTGTCCAGCGGCCCACGTACTGGCATCAACGAGATCAACCTGCCAGCGCGTCAGCCAGGCAGCTCGATCATGCCAGGCAAGGTCAACCCGGTCATTCCGGAAGCGGTCAACCAGGTAGCCTTCGCCATCATGGGTAACGACCTGGCCCTGACCGTCGCTGCCGAAGGCGGCCAGCTGCAACTGAACGTGATGGAGCCGCTGATCGCTTACAAGATCTTCGACTCGATCCGCCTGCTGCAGCGCGCCATGGACATGCTGCGCGAGCACTGCATCGTCGGTATCACCGCCAACGAGCAGCGCTGCCGTGAACTGGTCGAACACTCGATTGGCCTGGTCACCGCCCTGAACCCGTACATTGGCTACGAAAACGCCACCCGTATCGCTGCCATCGCCCTGGAAAGTGGCCGTGGTGTGCTGGAACTGGTCCGCGAGGAAGGCCTGCTGGACGAAGAGATGCTCAACGACATCCTGCGTCCGGAAAACATGATTGCTCCGCGCCTGGTTCCGCTTAAAGCGTAACCGATGCGGTAAAACGCTCACCAGGTCGAGGGACTAGACACCTCTCACCTTTTGAGGGCCCAGGGATCACTCCCCGGGCCCTTTTTTTATACCTGTCTTGTGAGAAATTTGCCGTAGCAACTTCGCCGGCCCCACAAAAAGCAGCGACAAATCGCGAGACTGTAGGTGTTTTCTGTAGGACCGTTCTGAATCATACTTTCGACGCCGTTACTCTGTTGTGCCTGGCCTTTCGTGGGCCTAGGCTGCTGCCGTCGTTGGAAAATCCAATGATCGGATTTAGCAGTCCGGATATGACAGAAATCTACGGACGCCACTGTTATGGCGGTTGTACGTGGGGCACCTCCGGGTGCGCCGGTTCTCTGTCACCGGTCTGCTAACCCGCGTACGGCTGCCACCTTCGTTTAGCAGCGAAGGATGCATGCTTCACTGACAGAGGTGCTCATGAAAAAAATCGTCCCCGATCCGCCCATTCTCGACCTTTCCCACGCAACCACCGCCAACACCCCGTTCGGCACCAACCTGATGTTCAACGTCCGCGAAGGCATACCCGCTGAAGAAGCATTGCTTCATGCCTGCCAACTGCTGCGTTGTGCCGAAGCCACGGTTAGCGATGCGCTTGATCATCTAACGCACAACGACCGCTCAATTATTTCGGGTGCCGGCCAGCATATAGAGGTGGCGCATGCGCTGATCGATGCGGTGCTTGAGGGGGCTGGCGTGCAACGGATCTTCACTCCCCATTAGCCGAACCACTGTTTTTGTGGGGGCTGGCCTTGCCTGCGATGCAAGTACCCCGCCCCCCGCTGACACCGCAACGCTGACAGCCCCCCACTGATGACGTAGTGTGGTTGACCAAACCTTGGCCGACCACGGAGACAGCCCATGGCAACCGTACACCCCGCTCGTAACATCATGGTGCTGTATACCGGTGGCACCATCGGCATGCAGGCCAGTGCCAGCGGCCTCGCCCCGGCCTCGGGCTTCGAGCAGCGGATGCGCGACCACCTGGCCGGGATGAGCGATCTCCCAGGCTGGCGGTTTCGCGAAATGCAGCCACTGATCGACAGTGCCAACATGACGCCCGAGTACTGGCAACGACTGCGTGAAGCGATCATCGACGCTATCGATGTTCAAGGCTGTGATGCCGTGTTGGTCCTGCACGGCACCGACACCCTCGCCTACAGCGCTGCCGCCATGAGTTTCCAGCTCCTTGGCTTGCAGGCCCCTGTGCTGTTCACCGGTTCCATGCTGCCAGCCGGCGTTGCCGACAGTGATGCCTGGGAGAATCTTATCGGCGCCCTGCACGCATTGGCTCAAGGCCTGGCTTCGGGTGTGCAGCTGTATTTTCATCGCGAACTGCTCGAGCCTAGCCGTACCGCTAAGGTGCGCAGTTTTGGCCGGCACCCTTTCGTCACACTCAAGCGCTTTGGTGGTGCACCCCACGTTCAGTCCTTGCCAAAAGCACTCGATTATCGACAGCCCAAACAGCCCGTCGGCGTGGCAGTACTGCCTCTGGTACCCGGTTTCGGTGCGCCAATCTTGCAGGCGGCGCTTGCCAGCGGTGCCCAGGGCGTGATCCTGGAATGCTTCGGCAGCGGCACCGGCCCTGCTGACAACGGGGACTTTCTTGATGCCCTGAGGCAGGCGCAGACACAAGGTGTAGTGGTAGTGGCAATCACCCAGTGCCACGAGGGCGGGGTCGAGCTGGATGTCTATGAAGCCGGCAGCCGCCTGCGCCAGGTTGGCGTATTGTCCGGTGGCGGAATGACCCGCGAAGCGGCATTCGGCAAGTTACAACTGCTGCTCGGGGCAGGCGTGCCGAACGAAGAAGTGCGCCGCCTGATCGAACTGGACCTCTGTGGAGAGCTGCGCTAATCGCGGCAAGGCACGCATATTGCTGGCTTACCGGCAGCCCTTTAGCAGGAAGCCAACCATGCTCCACTCACACCTCACTACCCTCAACGCTGTGTCCTTGGTTCTGCAAGCCTTCCAGGACGATGAGGTAGACGCCGCTGCGCTGCTTGAAGGGAGTGGTATAAGCCCGGCGGACTTGGGCCGTGCCGACTCGCGCATCACCACGCGCCAGGAGTTGCTGGTGTGTGCCAACGCCGTGGCACGCCGGCGTGAAGTGGGCTTGGCACTGGGCAAGCGCATGCATGTTTCCTGCTACGGCATGCTCGGTTACGCCCTGCTTTCCAGTGCCACCTTAGGTGACGCTTTGCGCCTGGCCATGCAGTATCCGGCGCTACTGGGAACACTTTTTCACCTGCGCCTGATCGACGACGGCGAACGCATCTGGTTCAGCGCTAGCAATTATCGCGAAGCCCCGCACTTGGCCGCTTTCAATGCCGAGTTTTGCCTGACTTCGTTGAAAGTCATCTGCGACGACTTGCTCGGCCAATCGCTTCCGCTGCTGGCATCACGTTTTGTCCACGCCGCCCCGGATTATCAAGTCCTGTATGCAGACACCTTTAACTGTCCGCTGCACTTTGAGGCCAGTGACAACGCCTTTGCTTTTGAACGCCATTGGCTGGACGCCCCCTTGCCCTTGGCCGATCAAATCACCCATCGATCCATGAGTGAACGCTGCCGTCGGCAGAACCTGGAGTTCACCGGGCGTCAGGCGTGGTTGGGGCGAATCCGGCAGTTGCTGCTCGAACAACTGCAAGAGGCACCCGGTTTGGAAGGCCTGGCAAAACAGATGAACTGCTCTTCGCGCACCTTGCGCCGCCATCTCCAGGAACTGGGCAGCAGCTACCAACAACTGCTCGATGAGCTGCGCTTTGAACGGGCCAAGCAATTACTGGCGGATGACCAGTTACCGATTTATCAAATCGCCGAAGCACTTGGCTTCAGCGAAACCGCCAGCTTTCGCCATGCGTTTCTACGCTGGAGCGGCGTCGCCCCAAGCCATTTCCGCGTCTGAGGGCGAAATCCGGACAGCCAAGCTGGCCACATCGATCCCCTTTTGGCCGTTTACGTCGTTCTGAACCGGAGCCGGTCCATCAACAATGGACCCCACGCCAGTGACTCCAGAGAACAACAAAATGCTGACCATTTATTCTGATGACCATCGCCTGCACCACGGCCGCTGCGAGCTGATCGACGGGCAATTGATGCCCTGTTTTGAAATGCCTTCGCGTGCCGATCATGTGCTGGAGCGGGTCAAAAGCCAGGAACTGGGGCCCGTGCAAGGCCCAACAGATTTTGGCCGCGCCCCGCTGTTACGGGTGCACAGCACCGACTACCTGAATTTCTTCGAAGATGCCTGGCAGCGCTGGGCCAGCCTTGGCCATGACGGCGACTTGCTGCCCTTCACCTGGCCAGCGCGCACCCTGCGCAGCGTCAAACCAACCGGCTTGCATGGCGAGCTGGGTTATTACAGCTTCGATGCCGGCGCGCCGATTACCGCAGGTACCTGGCAGGCTGCCTATAGTGCAGCGCAGGTAGCGCTGACTGCGCAGGCCGCCGTGCAAGCGGGCGCCCACAGTGCCTTTGCCTTGTGCCGCCCACCAGGACACCATGCCGCCAGCGATGTCATGGGTGGCTATTGCTATCTGAACAACGCCGCGATTGCCGCCCAGGCTTTCCTCGACCAGGGACACAGCAAAGTCGCCATCCTTGACGTCGATTACCACCACGGCAACGGCACCCAGGAAATTTTCTACCCGCGCAGCGACGTATTGTTCGCGTCCATTCATGGTGATCCGCAGGCTGAGTTTCCATTCTTCCTCGGCTATGCCGACGAACTGGGCGAAGGAGACGGCTTGGGTTACAACTTCAATTATCCATTGCCCGCTGGCAGCGACTGGCCAACCTGGAGCAATGCCCTTGACCAGGCCTGCGAGCGCATCGCCGCCTATGCGCCTGACGTCGTGGTGGTGTCGCTTGGCGTCGACACCTTCAAGGACGACCCGATCTCCCAGTTCAAGCTGGACAGCCCCGACTATCTGCAGATGGGCGAGCGCATCGCGCGCCTGGGCAAACCGACGCTGTTTGTCATGGAAGGCGGTTATGCGGTCGAGGAAATCGGGATCAATGCCGTGAACGTCCTGGAAGGATTCGAGCGCGTTCGAGCATAAGCCACCTCAAACCCAGGCACGCCGCAAGCGTGCCAGGGCCTCGGCAATCTGCGCTTCGCCTACTGCGGCGAAGCCCAGCACCAGTCCCGCGCGGTTATCCACAGGCGTGGTCGAGTCCGGCAACCAGTAGTCGCTTAGTGCGTTGAGCTCAACACCGACGGTTTCAGCTCGAGCGATCAGTTCCTGCTCGCGCTCATAACTGTCGACGTCAACCTTCACATGTAGCCCCGCCGCCACTTCGGGCATCGGTCCAAGGCCTGGGATATCCACAGGCCAGCCTGCCTGTAGCGCGTTGCGCCGATTCAACGCGGCGCGGCGCACCCGACGTATGTGTCGCTGAAAATGACCTTGGGCCATAAATTGCGCCATAACCACCTGCGTACCTACTTCGGAATGCCTTACCGCCAATGCGCGGAAACGAGAGAAGGCTTGCACCAACTGTTGCGGCAGCACCAGATAGCCCAGGCGTAACGCTGGAAAGGCGATCTTGCCGAAGGTGCCGATGTACAGCACTCGCCCACTGCGATCCAGTGCCGCCAACGGCGCCAGCGGCGCACCGCTGTAGCGGTATTCGCCGTCGTAGTCGTCCTCAATGATCCAGCCATCCTTGCGCTGCGCCCAATCCAACAACGCCAGGCGTCGCGCCAGGCTCATGGTAACTCCTGTGGGGTACTGGTGCGCCGGGGTTACATAACTCAAGCGACAACCCGTCAGCTCATGCAGCGCAGTGCAGTCCAGCCCCTCATTGTCGACTGCAATGCCTCGCACCTGGGCGCCGGTCAGGGCAAAGGCATTACCGGCAGCGCGGTAGCCGGGGTTTTCCACAGCCACCACATCACCCGCCTCCAGCAACAACTGTGCACAAAGGCTAATCGCCTGCTGCGCGCCACTGGTGATCACAATTTGTTCAGCTGAGCAGGAAAGCCCGCGTGATCGACGCAAATAGGCAGCAATCAGCTCGCGTAGCTGCGGCTCACCTGCAGGGTCACCATAGCCCAATACCGCAGGATCCGGATTGCGCCAAAATCCCGCCTGCAGCTTGGCCCAGACGTCGAATGGGAACAGATCAAGCGCCGGTAAACCGACACGAAAAGCCCGCGGGGCCTCGCTTTTCGGAGTAGGCAAATAGTGCTTTTCCAGGCGCTCCAGGGGACCGCTGTGGATAACTTTACTGGATAAAATATCAGTACTTTCACTTGATTTTGTGGATAACCCTGTGGAAAAACCCAGGGACAACCCTGTGGATACTTTTGTGGATAGTTTCGCCAGCTGACTCACATAGGTCCCATCACCCACCCGACTCTCGATAAAACCTTCGGCATACAACTGGTCATAGGCACGCACCACGCTGTTACGTGAAAGGGCCAATGCGGTGGCCATGTCACGCGTTGCCGGCAATCGTGTGCCGCTGCTCAAGCGACCATCCAGTACCCGCATGCGCAAGGCCTGGTAGAGCTGACGGCTCAACCCCTGGCGAGGGTCAAGAACAATACCGGTGGGGTCGAACGGCAGAGTAAAAGGACGCACGCTCATGACAATGGACCTATCAAATTAGCTGAAAATGGCTCTTACCATAGACCAATAGCCTGCCTAGGATTGAGCCATTCGCCAAGGACAATCCTCATGTTCACACCTTCGAGCTACAAGGAAACCGATATTTCCCAGCTGCAGCAGCAGATTGAACAAACCCGCCTGGCCGTGTTGGTCACCCACGGCGAACAGGGTTTGCAAGCCAGTCACCTGCCGTTGCTGCTGGATCGTAGCCAAGGCAGCAATGGCACGCTCTACGGACACTTTGCCCGCGCCAACCGCCAATGGCAGGAACTGGCCAACGGCACCGAGGCCCTGGTGGTATTTGCCGGGCCCGACGCTTACGTCAGCGCTGGCTATTATCCAAGCAAGCTTGAGGACCCGCGCACTGTACCCACCTGGAACTACCTGGCCGTACACGCCTGGGGCAAAGCCGAGGTGTTTCATGACGCTGAGCGCCTGCTGGATATCGTCAGGCGCCTGAGCGACCACCATGAAAAGCGTCAAACCAACCCCTGGTCGGTGGATGAAGCGCCTGCCGACTACATGGCCGGGATGCTCAGGGCCATCGTCGGCTTTGCCCTTCCCATTGAGCGTCTGCAAGGCACACGCAAACTCAGCCAGAACCGTTCGGCCATCGACATTGAAGGCGTACGCACGGGCCTGGCCAACAGCACCGATCCACTGGACAACCAACTGGCCGCATTGATGCGCCAACCTTGAAGGAATCGCCCATGTCTACCGTTACCATCCGCCGAGTCACCGCCGACGACCATAGCGCCTGGCTGCCCCTGTGGCAGGCCTATCAACGCTTTTACGAAACCCGAATTGCCGATGAAGTAAGCGCCGTGGCCTGGGAGCGCATGCTTGATGTCAGCGAGCCGACCAACGCCGCACTGGCCTGGGTCGATGGCAAAGCGGTGGGCATGGTCCATTGGATCTATCATCGTTCCAACTGGAGCATCGAAAACTCCTGCTACCTACAGGATCTGTACGTGGACAGTGAACAACGTGGCCTGGGGCTTGGCCGGCAATTGATCGAGTATGTCTACGATAGCGCGCGCGCCGCAGGCTGCGCCAAGGTTCACTGGCTGACGCATGAAACCAATGCCACCGCGATCAGTCTCTACGAACAGGTCGCCGAACGGCCTGGCTTCATTCAGTTTCGCAAACCGCTGTAAGCCCAGGAGCCACCTTATGAGCGCATCGTTAAACTGGCACCCGGCCAAACGCCCCCAGCCTACAGCCTTGGTCGGACGTTTCACTCGCTTAGAGAAACTCGATCCTCGACGAGACCGGGAAGATCTCTGGCAGGTGTTCCAAGGCCCTGAAGCCGACCCAAAACTCTGGGATTACCTGGCTTACGGCCCGTTTACTGAGCGGGAAGACTTCGATCACTGGCTCGACAGTAATGCAGCCAGCAGCGACCCGTTGTTCTACAGCGTCATTGACCTGGCCAGCGGCCAAACCCAGGGCATTCTCAGCCTGATGTCGATCGTTCCCGAGCAGGGCCGTATCGAGATCGGCCACATCGCCTTCGGTGCCGCTATGCAGCGTACGCCCAAGGGCACTGAAGCGGTGTAATTGCTCAGCAAGCTGGCATTCGAATTGGGTAACCGCCGCCTGGAATGGAAGTGCAATAACGACAATGCCCGCTCGAAACGGGCTGCTTTGCGGTTTGGCTTCACCTTCGAAGGGGTGTTTCGCAAACACATGGTGATCAAGGATCGTAATCGGGATACTGCCTGGTTCTCGATTACTGATGATGAGTGGCCGACGATTGCAGCGGGGTTCGAGCGCTGGCTAAGTGCTGATAATCAGCGACCAGGGGGGCAACGCAGTACGCTGGAGGCTTGCCGCACTTCAGCCTGAAGTTCAGCTGACCGGGCGCACCCGCCTGACCACCCCCATCTGTAAACCGAAAGGCCGGAACACAGCGTTCAGCGACTTGAGCGTCGGGTTTCCTTCGCCTTGTTCGATCTGAATCAGAGTACGTACGGAAATCTTGCACATACGAGCAAACTGACTCTGATGCAACTTTGCCACTTCGACACGCAAACGCCGTACCGCCGCCCCCAGCTCCAAGGAACCATCGGCGATACCCTCGCGCACACTTTCAATCAGCAGGCCGCGAACATCAATCGAAACCGTCATAGTAGTCCCCAGCCTTTCATGCGTTGCTCCAGGTTCTTCAAAGCAATGGCCGGATGGTTCATCACGGTGTCGCCTAGACCACCTTCAACCAGAAGGTCTGGCAATGCCAATAATGGCTGGGCGTCCTGACGAAGCCGGTCAAAGGCCTGTTGCGGATTCACCAACCCAGCCAGACAGTCGCAGGCTGCACGCCAATCGACTTCACCGGCACGCTCTACGGTTGTAGGCCATTTGGTGGTTCGGGTGATGCCTTCGGCATCCATCACCATCGGCGCAAGGTCATAGATTGGAGCTAGACGAATCGCATCATGGCTACGCATCACCGCCGTATTGCGACCATGGTTATCGGAGTTGCCGAGAATTTTGTTGATCAGGTCCCGACGCAGATAGTCGGCGACAAGATCTGGCACCTGCGCCTCCTGCCCTGCCTCGATCCACACCTTCACCAGCAAGCGGATGACCTCCAAGTGATCCATCCGACTTCCAGCCTCAGTCACGCCGGCCAACGAGTACATAGACTCTACCGCCAGTCGCTCAACACCCCGCTCGCGGACCTGGCGATCAAAGCGCTTCATCCATAAGCTTGGCTTGGTTGCCTCTTCCAAGGCTAGTTCAGCAGTTGCGACGGTGTCGATACCCAACGTTTGCAGTGCTTTGTAATACAAGTATTCCGCACGAAGAATGTCCTGATCGTTTTTCAGTGCCTGATTTCGGGCAAACTTTACGAACCAGTGGCAGGTAGCCTGGGCATCGTCCAGCACTGCATCCGGATACAGTTGCCCACCCATGTCCTCGGTCAACAGCAACTTGGGAGCCTCTCCCCCCGCCCCTGTCGCACCGCCGATTGCGGCACCTTGCTCGTAGGCATATTCCAGGAAGCGTTGGTCTCGACTCACTACGTCCTGGCGGGTAAACCCCATAGGTGCAGCAGTATCTAGTGCCTCGATCGACTCTTTGACACGCAGGTTGCCGATGGGCGCCGGTGTGCTGCGCGCCAACAGGAACATGTCATCCCCCAGGCCTAGGGGTTTCTCGCGCCCAATATGCTGGAGCAGAAAACGCTTGGCGGCCCCCGATGGCGTGATGTCGTACAGGAAGGCCGGTGCCCGCGGTAACGAAAGCGTGTCGTAGTCCACCGCAATCCTGGCACTAACGGCCATGCCGAAGATGCTCTGGTAAGCGTCCAGGTTATTTTTGATGTAGCCGGATTTATAGGCGAGTTCGCAGGGGCTCAGAAAACCGTTTGCTGGCTGCGCGAAGTTCAGGGACATGACGTCCTGCCACCGACCGTCTGCATAGAGCTGAAGCGTGATATGCATGAGAGGCCTGCAATTTACTGCATTTATATCGAATGAAGTGATTTCATAACTGCAATATAGTGCAATTTTCGATAATTACGAATCAAAAATATGCATTAAAGTGCACATACCGTTGACGATTATCCCTATTTCTGCATTTAAGTGCATGTGTATGCGCAAAAAAAGGGGAGCAAATGCTCCCCAGAGGTTAACCGCTTGTAGATGAAGGCCTGAAAATCAGCCCTCGATCTCGATCAGGATTTCACCTGGGTTGACCCGGTCGCCCTTGGCCACATGGATGGCGGTGACCTTGCCAGCGATGGCCGCCTGCACTTCGGTCTCCATTTTCATCGCCTCGGTAATCAGCACTGGCTGACCGGCCTTGACCATGTCGCCTTCCTTGACCAGTACATCGACGATGTTGCCCGGCATGGTGGTGCTGACGTGGCCTGGTGCGCTGGCCTGCTTGCGCTTGCTGCTGCCACCGCCGACGAATTCGTTGAGCGGTTCGAACACCACTTCTTCCGGCATGCCGTCGATGGACAGGTAGAAGTGGCGCTTGCCTTCAGCCTTGACGCCAACACCAGTGATGTCGACGCGGTAGGTTTCGCCGTGAACGTCGATCACGAACTCGGTTGGTACGCCTTCGCCACTGGCCGAGGCCACAGCGCCCGCTTCCGGGATCGGCAGCAGTACTTCAGGGGTCAGGGTGCCGGCTTCGCGCTCTTCAAGGAACTTGCGCCCGATATCCGGGAACATGGCGAAAGTCAGCACGTCTTCTTCCGATTTGGCCAGGTTGCCGATGTCAGCACGCAGCTTGGTCATTTCCGGCTTGAGCAGGTCCGCTGGGCGCACATCGATCACTTCTTCGCTGCCAATAGCCTGACGACGCAGTTGTTCGTCGACCACACCTGGAGCCTTGCCGTAACCGCCTTGCAGGTACAGCTTTACCTCGTTGGTGATGGTCTTGTAACGCTCGCCGGCCAGCACGTTGAAGAACGCCTGGGTACCGACAATCTGCGAAGTTGGGGTCACCAGCGGCGGGAAGCCGAGGTCTTCACGGACCCGCGGGATCTCGGCCAGCACTTCGTTCATGCGATTGAGTGCACCCTGCTCCTTGAGCTGGTTGGCCAGATTGGAAATCATCCCGCCCGGCACCTGGTTCACTTGCACACGGGTGTCGACCGCAGTGAACTCGCTTTCGAACTGGTGATACTTTTTCCGTACAGCGTAGAAGTACAGGCCGATGTCCTGCAGCAATTCCAGATCCAGGCCGGTGTCGAACTCGCTGCCCTTGAGCGCCGCAACCATCGACTCAGTGCCAGGATGGCTGGTGCCCCAGGCGAAGCTGGAGATAGCGGTGTCGATATGATCGGCGCCGTTCTCAATGGCCTTCATCTGGCACATGGCAGCCAGGCCTGCGGTATCGTGAGAGTGGATGAACACCGGCAGCGACTGTTCAGCCTTCAGTGCCTTGACCAGTTCACCAGTGGCGTAAGGGGTCAGCAGGCCAGCCATGTCTTTGATGGCTACCGAGTCGCAACCCATGGCTTCCATCTGTTTGGCTTGAGCGACGAAAGCGTCGATGGTGTGCACCGGGCTGGTGGTGTAAGCAATGGTGCCCTGGGCGTGCTTGCCGGCAGCCTTGACCGCTTCGATGGCCACGCGCAGGTTACGCACGTCGTTCATGGCATCGAAGATGCGGAACACGTCGATACCATTGACGGCGGCCTTGGCCACGAAAGCCTTGACCACGTCATCGCTGTAGTGGCGGTAGCCGAGCAGGTTCTGCCCGCGCAGAAGCATTTGCAGACGCGTGTTAGGCAGGGCAGCGCGCAGTTTACGCAGGCGCTCCCACGGGTCTTCTTTGAGGAAGCGCACGCAAGCGTCGAAGGTCGCACCGCCCCAGACTTCCAACGACCAGTAGCCGACTTTGTCGAGCTTGTCGCAAATAGGCAGCATGTCTTCAGTGCGCATGCGGGTGGCCAGCAGAGACTGGTGGGCGTCGCGCAGGATTGTGTCGGTTACAAAGATTTTCTTGGACATTATGGGATTCCTCACAGGCCTGCGTGGGCGGCAATGGCGGCAGCGATGGCCAGGGCCAGCTCTTCGGGTTTGCGCTTGATCGAGTAGTTGGTCAGTTCCGGATGGCTTTCAACGAAGCTGGTATTGAACTGACCACTGCGGAACTCTGGGTTGCGCAGGATTTCCTGGTAATAGGCGGCCGTGGTTTTCACCCCTTGCACGCGCATGTCGTCCAGGGCCCGCAGGCCGCGATCCATGGCTTCTTCCCAGGTCAGCGCCCAGACCACCAGTTTCAGGCACATTGAGTCGTAGAACGGTGGAATGGTGTAGCCGGTATAAATCGCCGTGTCGGTACGTACGCCGGGACCACCGGGTGCGTAATAACGGGTGATTTTGCCGAAGCTGGGCAGGAAGTTGTTCTTTGGATCTTCAGCATTGATCCGAAACTGCAGGGCAAAGCCGCGGTGCTGGATGTCTTCCTGCTTGACCGACAGCGGCAGGCCCGAAGCAATGCGGATTTGCTCACGAACAATGTCGATACCGGTGATTTCCTCAGTGATGGTGTGTTCCACCTGTACCCGGGTGTTCATCTCCATGAAATACACCTCGCCATCGGCGAGCAGGAACTCCACGGTCCCGGCGTTCTCGTACCCCACAGCTTTGGCGGCGCGCACCGACAGGTCACCGATATAGGCGCGCTGTTCAGGAGTCAGTTGCGGGCTTGGGGCAATTTCGATCAGCTTCTGGTTGCGACGCTGGATCGAGCAGTCACGCTCAAACAGGTGCACAACGTTGCCGAAGCTGTCACCGAGGATCTGTGCCTCAATGTGTTTCGGGTTGACGATGCATTTTTCCAGGAATACTTCTGCAGAACCGAAGGCTTTGGTCGCTTCGGAAATCACCCGCGGGAATGCTTGCTCCAGCTCCTCGCGGCTGTTGCAGCGACGAATACCACGCCCGCCACCACCGGAGGTGGCCTTGAGCATCACCGGATAACCGATGCGCTCACCTTCCTCGAGGGCTTCGTGGATGTCGGCAACGTTGCCTTCAGTGCCGGGGGTCACCGGAACTCCGGCCTTGATCATGCTGCGACGGGCTTCGGTCTTGTCGCCCATACGGCGAATGACTTCAGCAGCCGGACCAATGAACTTAATTCCACGTTCGGCACAGATGTCCGCGAGTTCAGCGTTCTCAGACAGGAAGCCATAACCGGGATGCAAGGCATCACAACCGGTTTCCACAGCCAGGTTCACCAGCTTGCGCGGGTTGAGGTAACCGGCCAGGGGCTCAGCACCAATGCTATGGGCCTCATCAGCACGTTTAACGTGCAGGGCATGGCGGTCGGCGTCGGAGTAGATCGCCACGGAGCGAATGCCCATTTCGGCGCAGGCACGCACGATCCGAACAGCAATTTCACCCCTGTTGGCGATCAGGATTTTTTTTATCACTGGAGTATTCCCAAGGCCGCTAGAACAAACGATCCGGCACCGCCGGTCGGCGCGTGACCAATCGTCGCTGGCCAGTCGCATCTTTACCCTAGCGCTGTCTTTGGATAAACAAAAATCAATATTTATTAGGGCGTGCATAAGCAAAAGCTTATAGTGCTGTTACAAGGTTTTGCCAAGGCGGGGACGATATGCGTAAGTCATTGATGCGTATGACATTGCGTCAACTTCAAATCTTCAATGAGGTCTGTGACCTGCGCTCTTACAGTCGGGCGGCTGAGGAAATGAACCTGACACAACCCGCCGTTAGTCTACAAATCCGCCAGCTCGAAGAACTGGTGGGGCAGCCGTTGTTCGAGTATGTCGGCAAGAAGCTTTACCTTACCGAAGCTGCCGAAGCCCTGCAGCGTGCCAGCCGCGACATCTTTGGCCGTCTGGAGAGCCTCGATATGCAGCTTTCCGACATGCAGGGGTCATTGCAGGGGCACTTGAAACTGGCGGTGGAGTCCAGCGCCAAATACTTTGTGCCGCACCTGTTCGCCGCCTTCAAACGCATGCACCCAGAGGTCAATCTTACCCTCACCGTGGTCAACCGCGCCCAGGCAATCCGGCGGCTTTCCGACAATCGCGACGACCTGATCATCATGTCAATGGTGCCGCAAGACATGGGCTTGGAGTTCCTCCCCTTCCTCAACAACCCCATCGTCGCCGTTGCGCCACCCGATCATCCTCTGTGCAAGCTGGAAAAGCTGCGCCTGCAAGACCTGGAACCGCATACGCTACTGGTTCGTGAACAAGGGTCCGGTACACGAAAAGCCTGCGAGGAATACTTCAAGGAAAAACGCGTGCATTTCACCCAAACCCTGGAAGTCGCCTCCACTGATGCCCAGCGCGAATGTGTGATTGCCGGCCTGGGCATCGCCCTGCTGACCCGACACGCTCTGAACCTGGAGTTGGCCACCGGCGTGCTTCGCGAACTACCGGTCGAAGAACTGCCGCTGTACCGCAGTTGGTGTGTAGTGCAGGCCAAGGCCAAGCGGCAGTCGCCGGTGGCCTTGGCCTTTCTTGCATTCATCCGCAGCGAACGTGCACAAATCAGTGGGCTTGTTGAGCGTTTTTCGGGGAGCTTGCCGCCGATACCTGCCACACATTGATGGCCTGTAATTCGGGGTAATCCGCTATTTCGTGTAACAGTCGGCGCTGTTCGGAATAGCTTTCAATCGCACGGCGGAACTCCATGCGACGCTGATCTTTTGCCTGCTGCTTGCGGGATTTGGCGTTGGGTTGGTACGAGCCATCGAGTTCACGAGCCATTGCATATCTCCCTGATCGAGTGCGGGAGTTCAGCGTGGCGCGTGCGGGTTACAGTTTGGCGGCGAGGTGGTTACAGGTGAGTGAACCCTTATCCCACCGCACGTTTCAGTCGTCCATTGCCTTCACAGACTTGGGCGACAGGCGCAGGCTGCGCAAACTGCGTTTAACACTCTTGAGGTGATTGACCAGGCTCGGACCACGGGCCATGGCCACACCCATGGCGAGCACATCGATCACTACCAGGTGGGCGATTCGCGAGGTTAGCGGCGTGTAGATTTCCGTGTCTTCATGCACATCGATCGCCAAATTGACCGTCGACAGCTCAGCCAGTGGTGTCTGGCTCGGGCACAGGGTAATCAGGGTGGCACCGCTTTCACGTACCAGGTTGGCCGTGATCAGCAGGTCCTTGGAGCGCCCGGACTGGGAAATGCAGATGGCCACATCACCTGGCTTGAGGGTCACCGCCGACATTGCCTGCATATGCGGGTCGGAATACGCCGCCGCCGTCAGCAGCAGACGGAAGAACTTGTGCTGGGCGTCAGCTGCCACTGCCCCCGAGGCACCGAAGCCATAGAACTCGACGCGCTGAGCCTGGGCCATGGCCGAAACCGCACGCTGTAAGGCCTGAGGATCGAGGTGCTCGCGCACTTCCATCAGCGTATGCAGGGTGGTGTCGAAAATTTTCAGGCTGTAATCGGCAACCGAGTCGTCTTCATGAATAGCGAACTGGCCAAAACTGGCACCCGCCGCCAGACTCTGGGCCAGCTTGAGCTTGAGGTCCTGGAACCCGGAGCATCCGATGGCTCGGCAAAAGCGCACGATGGTCGGCTCGCTGATACCAACGCTATGGGCAAGATCGGCCATGGAGCTGTGCATGACGGCTGCTGGGTCAAGCAGCACGTGATCGGCAACCTTCAGTTCCGATTTGCGTAGCAGATGGCGCGACTGGGCGATGTGTTGCAACAGATTCAAGGGCAGGACTCGGTTATGATCGACTGACCGGGTTGTAGCTTTCTTGTAGTTATACTACATGACCGGCGACCCGCCCAGCTAAACGAACTAGGAGAGTGGTGGTATTGACTATCCCTTGCGACATCATGGTGTTCGGCGGCACCGGTGATCTGGCCCTGCACAAACTGCTTCCGGCGCTCTACCACCTGTATCGTGAGGCTCGCCTGCACCCCGCCGTGCGCGTCATTGCCCTGGCGCGCAGCGCACTACCTCGTATTGAATTTCTCAAGCTCGCCGAACGCCGCTGCCGCGCGCAGATTGCCCGCGTCGACTTCGACGATGATGTATGGGCACGCTTTTCCGCGCGCCTCGACTATTTCCCCATGGACGCCTCGCAAAGCGCCGATTTCGTGCGTCTGGCACGTTTTCTCGGCGAAGCGGGCGGGCTGACGCGAATCTACTACCTGGCCACCGCACCGAATCTGTTCGTACCGATCGCCAGCCACCTGAAGATCGCCGGCCTGGTCGACCATGATGCGCGCATCGTCCTGGAAAAACCTATCGGTCATTCGCTGGAATCAGCCACGGCGATCAACGAGTCCATCGGTGCGGTATTTGCGGAGTCCCAGGTGTTTCGCATCGACCACTACCTGGGCAAAGAGACGGTGCAGAACCTTATGGCGCTGCGTTTTGCCAATGCCCTGCTGGAGCCGGTGTGGCGCAATAACCAGGTTGATCATGTGCAGATCAGTGTCTGCGAAACCCTCGGGGTGGAAAATCGCGGCGCTTACTACGACCGTGCTGGCGCGACCCGCGACATGCTACAGAACCACCTGCTGCAGCTCCTCTGCCTGGTGGCCATGGAACCACCTGCACAGTTTGAAGCAGAAGCCGTGCGTGACGAGAAGGTGAAGATCCTCAGGGCACTCAAACCCATTACCGGCCAGGATGTGCAGGACAAGACGGTACGCGGCCAGTACAGCGCGGGCAAGATCGGCGGCCAGGAAGTTCCGGCGTATTACTTCGAGAAAGATGTCGACAACGACAGCGATACCGAGACGTTTGTCGCCGTTGAGGCGCATATCAACAATTGGCGCTGGGCTGGCGTCCCGTTCTATTTGCGCACGGGTAAGCGCCTGGGCAAACGTTCATCGCAGATCGTCATCCAGTTCAAGCCAGTACCCCATCGTCTGTTCGAGGGGGACCAAGCCAACCAACTGTTGATCCAGTTGCAGCCTGATGAGCGCATCAGCCTGCAAATGATGACCAAGACGCCCGGCAAGGGTATGCGCCTGGAGCCCGTGGAGCTGAACCTGAACCTGGCTCAGGTGTTCGGTCAGACTCGGCGCTGGGACGCCTATGAGCGGCTGCTGCTGGATGTGCTTGAAGGCGACTCGACACTGTTCATGCGCCGTGACGAGGTCGAAGCGGCATGGGCCTGGATCGACCCTATCCTCAATGGCTGGCAAGAACACTTCCAGGCGCCCAGGCCCTACCCGGCCGGGTCCAACGGACCGGACCAGGCCCATAGTCTGCTGGCACGCCAGGGTAGTACCTGGCACGGCTGAAGAGTTTCCAGCTCCTTCGCAAACCTCGATAGCAACAGGATGGGCTTGCAACATGAGTTGCAAACCATTATCGAGGAATCAAGGCATGGCCATTAAAACCAAGGATTGGAGTATTCAAAACGACCTGATGCCAGGCATCGGAGGTGGAAGCTTTCGAGTCCGAGGCACCATCACCGTTGCCAACCCAGGCGTCAACCCGGTTCTGGTAAAGGCCAGGATCCAGGACAAATCTTTTGGCTTGAACCTGGAGCTTCAATTGGAGCAAGTAGAAGGCATGTTCATGCAGATGCTGACCGATAAAGACGTCTGCTTCGAGATGTCCGGCGATCACAGCTATATCCCGTTCGTAAATGTGCTGCATGAAGGCGAGCACCTGACCACCATCAAAAAGATCATAACCACCAGCTGACGATTCCTGTAGCAGGTCTTCATGGCCTGCTACTGAAAAAGCTGGTCATACTTCGCCCCAACAGATCCCTGAATGTATTGGCATCCACTGGCCTGCTGATCAGGTAACCCTGCACCTCGTCACACCCCTGCTCACGCAGCAAGGCTAACTGCTCCGGGGTTTCCACACCCTCAGCAACCACTTTCAGCTCCAGGCTCTTGGCCATGGCAATGATGGCGCGGGTTATCGCCGCGTCTTCACTGCCTTCGTGCAGGCCGCGAATAAAGGCTTGATCGATTTTGACGTAGTCCACCGGGAAGCGCTTGAGGTAGCTGAGCGATGAATAGCCAGTGCCGAAATCATCAATCGCCAGTTTGACCCCAAGCTCATGTAATTGCTCGAACGTGGTAATGATGTGCTCGACGCTGTCGATAAGCTGACTCTCGGTCAGCTCCAGCTCCAGCAGATGCGGGGCCAACCCGCTTTCCTCCAAGACCTGGCGCACCAGACTGACCAGTTTTCCCTGACGTAATTGGTACACCGACAAGTTGACCGAGACACGGATTGGCACCAGCCCTTGGCGCTGCCATTCGCAGGCCTGCCAACACGCCTGACGCAGGACAAACTCACCAATGGGCGCAATCAACCCGGTTTCTTCGGCCAGGCCAATGAACTCACTCGGCGGCACCATTCCCCACTGCGGGTGTTGCCAGCGCACCAGCGCTTCGGCTGCCAGCAGTTGCCCTTGGCGCAAGCACAGTTTGGGCTGGTAGTAGACCAGCAACTGCCGTTCCTCAATGGCCTTGCGCAGGTGATTTTCCAACTGCAGGCGTTCGAGAGTGCTGGCCCGTAAGCTTTCTGTGTAGAACTGGAAACTGTTGCCCCCAAGATGTTTGGCATGCTGCTTGGCCATGTCAGCCTGGCTGATCAGCGCATTCAAGTCGAAAGTGGCATCTGATAACACACTGATACCCACCGAAGCGCTGATCACCATCTCGTGACCATCAAGCCGCAGCGGCACCCGCAGCTTGTCCAGCAGCCGCGTGGTTACCCGTACCAGGCTGGACAGATTGTTGTAACCATCGAACAACACGGCAAACTCATCACCGGACAAGCGCGCCACGGTGTCGGCCTCCGGCACTGCGTTGGCGATACGTTGGGCCATTTTTTTGAGCAATTGGTCAGCCAGTTCATGACCCAGGCTTTCATTGAGCAATTTGAAGCGATCAAGGTCGATGTGCAGCAATGCCAGGCTACGGCCGCTGAGGCGTACCCGCTGCCCTGCATCGTGCAGACGCAGGCGGAACAGCGCACGGTTGGCCAGCCCGGTCAGCTCGTCATAATGCGCCAGGTAGCGCAGGCGCTCTTCGGATTCACGGCGTGCTGACAGATCTGTGAAAAAGCCGACAATATGACTGATGTTGCCGCGAGCATCGCGCACCCCATTGAGCTGCAGCCACTGCGGATAAAGTTCGCCGTTCTTGCGCGCTTCCACCAACTCGCCCTGCCAGCGGCCCTGCTGCTCCAGCGCCTGCTCGATAGTTAGGCTATGGCGCCGCGCATCACGACTGCAAGGCAGCTCGAGAACGTTGCGTGAGAGCAACTCTTCACGGCAATAGCCGGTGACCTCACAGTACGCTTGATTGACCGCCAATAAGTCATAGTTTGGATCAAGGATGGCGATGCCTTCACTGGCAGCCTCGAACACCGTGGCAGCGAGGCGCTGCTGCTGTTCCTGAGCTTTCTGGGCCGAAATATCGCGGCGCGTGCCCAGCATGCGTAGGACTCTGCCATCAGCGCCGTGTTGCACGGCGCGGCCACGGTCTTCAATCCAGCACCAGTGGCCCAGACTGTGGCGTACACGGTACTCAACGCGGTAATCCTCAGTGCGGCCCTTGAGGTGCTCGACCAGGGTCCGCCTCAGCAGGGCCAGATCGTCCGGGTGCAGACGCGGCTTGAGGTCATTGCGCACACTGCGTATCTGCGCCGAATCAAGGCCAAACAACTCACGTAGCTGAGTATGGTGGATCTCATCCGTCTGCAGGTTCCAATCCCAGAGCCCCAACTCGCTGGCTTCCAGCGCCAGGGCCAAGCGCGACTCCAGGCCGACCTGAGCCGCGCGCAATTGCTCTTCAATCAGGCGTCGTTGCTCAACTTCACCAGCCAGAGCCTGATTGAGCCGCTCGCTACGGCGCTGGGCGTTTTGCAGATGTTCAATCAGCGCCTGGTTCTGAAAACGTTTGAGTAGGCCGCGCTCGATCAGACGGTTAACCTGCCAAGCCACCACCAGCAACGCACCCAGTAATATCAACCCGAGCCAGCCCCACCCCCATTGGTGTTGGTCACCATTGAAGAACAGAAAAGCGATCGGCGGTAACAGACAGGGCAAGGTAAAGCTGAGAAAGGCTGGCAGGCTGACGGCATAGGCGATACTCGCCGAAAGCGTCGCCGCTCCGAGCAAGCCGAACACCCAGGCCTGCTGCACGAAGTTATCCACAGGGACCAGCGCAATCGCCGCGCTGGCCAGGGTCAAGCCACTGAAGGCCGAGCCAAGTAGAAACATTCGCCACCAACTCGGCTGAGCCTGACGTTCAGGCATGGCCGAGTCAAAGGCGGCGACCTGGATAACTCGCAAAGCAACCAGCGCCATTAACCAGACGACCCAAACGCTGACCAACAGGGAACGCGCCGGGCTCCAGAGTAACCAGGCACAGACCAAACCATTGAGCAGCATGAACAAGGTCGGCAACAACGAGCCTTGATAGAGCAGACGGGTGCGCTCTACCGCCAATTGCGTCGCGAATTGCTTACGAATGCCCCCATATGTGGCCAGGGGTACATCGCCGGAACTGAAACCCGATGTCATAGGCAGTGTTCTTATAATGGTTAGCCCTAAACGAGCACGGAGCATACACAAGCAAGCGCCTGGGCCAAACTGCTCTGGATCATTATTCTGCCCGCCGGTTTACCGACGAAAAGCGCTCAAGCGCGCAGCCCTTGAGCTGGCGCTGGATGACTGGCCAGTCGCTGCCACCAAGTTTTTCTACTGTATATTTGCCCAAGGGTTGCCCGCGCCCCTAAAATGGTCGAATGCGCGATGATCTCTCTCTCCTGTTGAACTCCCTCAACGACGCCCAACGCCAGGCCGTAGCGGCCCCCGTCGGTCGTCAGTTGGTCCTGGCCGGTGCTGGCTCCGGTAAAACCCGCGTGCTGGTGCACCGCATCGCCTGGTTGATCCAGGTCGAGCAGGCCTCGCCGCATTCGATCCTGTCGGTGACTTTCACCAACAAGGCAGCCGCCGAGATGCGCCAGCGTATCGAGCAGCTGATGGGCATCAACCCGGCCGGAATGTGGGTAGGCACCTTCCACGGCCTGGCCCATCGCCTATTGCGGGCGCACTGGCAAGAAGCCGGGCTGAACCAGAACTTCCAGATCCTCGACAGCGATGACCAGCAGCGCTTGGTCAAGCGCGTGATCCGCGAACTGGGCCTGGATGAACAGCGCTGGCCAGCACGCCAGGCGCAATGGTTCATCAACGGGCAGAAAGACGAGGGCTTGCGCCCGCAACACATCCAGGCCAGCGGTGATCTGTACCTGGGCACCATGCGCAGCATCTATGAGGCCTATGAGGCTGCTTGTCAGCGTGCTGGGGTTATCGACTTCTCCGAGCTGCTGCTGCGCGCCCTGGACCTGTGGCGCGATCACCCGGGCCTGCTGGAGCACTACCAGCGGCGCTTCCGTCATGTGCTGGTAGACGAATTCCAGGACACCAACGCCGTGCAGTATGCCTGGTTGCGTCTGCTGGCCAAGGGTGGCGACAGCCTGATGGTGGTGGGTGACGACGACCAGTCGATTTACGGCTGGCGGGGTGCCAAGATCGAGAACATCCACCAGTACAGCGCCGACTTCCCCGACGCCGAAATGATCCGCCTGGAGCAAAACTATCGCTCCACCGCCGGCATCCTCAAAGCTGCCAACGCCCTGATCGCTAACAACAGCGATCGCCTGGGCAAGGAGCTGTGGACCGACGGCGGCGATGGCGAACCCTTGAGCCTGTACGCAGCGTTCAACGAACACGATGAAGCGCGCTATGTAGTAGAAACCATCGAAAGCGCGCTCAAGACCGGCCTGGCCCGCAGCGACATTGCCATCCTCTACCGCTCCAACGCCCAATCGCGGGTGCTGGAAGAAGCCTTGCTGCGTGAGCGCATTCCCTACCGTATCTACGGTGGCCAACGCTTCTTCGAGCGCGCCGAGATCAAGAACGCCATGGCGTACCTGCGCCTGCTTGAAGGTCGCGGTAACGACGCCGCGCTGGAGCGGGTGATCAACGTACCGCCGCGGGGTATCGGCGAGAAAACCGTCGAAGCGATTCGCGACCACGCCCGGCACGCCGAAGTGTCGATGTGGGAGTCGATGAGCCTGCTGATCGCCAACAAGGCGCTCAAGGGCCGTGCCGCCAGTGCCCTGGCTGCGTTTATCGAACTGATTGAAAACCTTGCCGCCAAGGTCATGGAGATGCCACTGCACTTGATGACCCAGACAGTCATCGAGCAGTCCGGGCTGATCATTTATCACCAGGAAGAAAAAGGTGAAAAGGGTCAGGCACGGGTAGAAAACCTTGAGGAACTGGTCAGCGCCGCGCGCAACTTCGAAACCAGCGAAGAAGACGCCGAGCTTTCGCCGCTGGCCGCGTTCCTCGGTCATGCGTCTCTGGAAGCTGGCGATGCCCAGGCTGATGAGCACGAAGACAGTATTCAGCTGATGACTTTGCACAGCGCCAAGGGGCTGGAATTCCCGCATGTGTTCCTGGTCGGCATGGAAGAAGGTCTGTTCCCGCACAAGATGAGCCTGGAAGAGCCCGGCCGTCTGGCAGAGGAGCGCCGCCTGGCCTATGTCGGAATTACCCGCGCCATGCAGCAGTTGGTAATGACTTACGCCGAAACCCGTCGCCTATATGGCAGTGAAACCTATAACAAGGTTTCCCGTTTCGTACGTGAGATACCGGCGGGTCTGATTCAGGAAGTGCGTTTGTCCAACAGTGTGAGCCGCCCATTCGGCTCCGGTCAAAAGCAAAACACCAGCAGCCTGTTCGCCAACGCGAACATTCCGCAGACCGCCTTCAACCTTGGCCAGCGCGTGCAGCACGCGGTGTTCGGCGAAGGCGTGATCCTCAACTTCGAAGGCTCCGGCGCCCAGGCACGGGTGCAGGTGAACTTCGCCGAAGGCAGTAAATGGCTGATGCTTGGCTATGCCAAGCTGGAAGCCCTGTAACAAGGGCTTGCAGCTTCATTGTGGGCGCCAGCCTGGTTGGCGCCCACAAAAGCAGTCGAAATTAGGCAAAAGATGGAAACATCTTGGCGCTGGTCATGTGTCCTACAACCTGTGCACCATGACGCGCGTGCAATCCACAAAACGGGAATACCCTTCTATGCAACGTTTTCTTAGCATCGCCCTGGCGTTGTGCATCGGCCTGACGATGAGCCTCGACGCCAACGCCAAACGCATGGGTGGCGGCAAAAGCTCAGGCGCCGCGCCTATGCACCAGACCCGTCAGGCTGCTCCGACTACTCCGGCTGCCTCGCCAACCGCTCCAGGTCGAGCACCTGCAGCCGCCAGCGGTGCCTCGCGCTGGCTCGGCCCTCTGGCCGGTCTCGCCGCCGGTGGCCTGCTGGCCTCGATGTTCATGGGCGATGGCTTCGATGGCATGCAGATCTTCGACATTCTGATCATCGCGTTGATCGCCTTCCTGGTGTTCCGCTTTATCGCCGCCCGTCGCCGCAAGCAGCAGCCACAAATGGCCGCCGCCGGTCACGCGCCGTTCCAGCGTGAAGTACACCAGCAACCCGCTCAGCCGTCGATCTTCGGTGGTTCCGCCGCACCTGCCGCGGCAGCCCGTCCGGTGATCAACGCGCCGGCCTGGTTCAACGAGCAAAGCTTCCTGGCCGCTGCCCGCAACCATTTCCAAACCCTGCAGCAGCACTGGGACGCCAACGAAATGGACAAGATCGCCGAGTTCGTTACCCCGCAGATGCTGCAATTCCTCAAGCAGGAACGTGCCGAGCTGGGTGAAGGCTTCCAGTCCACGTACATCGACAACCTGGATGTGCAGCTTGAAGGTGTTGATGATCGCGCCGACAAGACCATCGCCACCCTGACCTTCAGCGGTGTGTCGAAGACCTCGCGTTTCGACCAGGGCGAAGTGTTCAGCGAAAGCTGGAACATGGAACGTGCCCAGGGCGAAAACCAGCCTTGGCTGGTCGCCGGGATCCGCCAGAACGGCTGATCTTGAGGCATTGCACAAAAAAACCCCGGGCTTGTCCCGGGGTTTTGCTTTTAGCGCAGCGGGCTACTAGGGTATAACGCGCAGCGTGTCGTAAAGGTTAGAGGATAGAACCGTGGAAGAAGTCATCGAACAGCTCCGAGAAGCCAATGAACCGGTACCGGTGCCACTGGAATTACCGGACGAAGATCAGTTGGTCGAAATCGAAGAAGAGTTGTTCATCAACATTCCGTTCGTCTTCAAGGAATTCCTGCTGACGGTCAGCGATGTGGTCTATGGCAGCCTGGAGCCCGTTACTGTCACCGATCCGCAGTCGCACACCTACCTGCCAGAGGTGGCGGCCAACGCCTGGGATACCGGTGTCCCACGGGACCTGATTCCGATTTGCCAGGATGGCGACGATTTCTACTGTGTTGAGGAAGACGGCACTGTAGTGCTGTGGTCCGGCGAAGAAGAGCTCGTCACCGAAGAAAGCTGGGAGTCGGTCTGGCACTGGGCGCGGGATGTCTGGCTGGAAAGCTGAATGAGAAATACCCGCACAAATTAATGGCCCTTGGCCATTAATGTTCGTAGAATCGCCATGCCTTCCTGTGCGTGGCGATTTCGTTACCGCTCCATCCCCTCGGACATTCGAATCGTCCGCGCAGGAAGCGTTTTCCTCTCACCCTAGTGGTGATTCTCCTGATGATTATCCAACGTCTCCAGCAAGGCGATCTGCATACGCGTGTGCACGCGGATAAGCCAGCGCCAGAGCAACGCCACCACTCCCGCTGCTACCACCACGATCAGCACCAGCAACTCGCTGGTGGGCAGAATGCTCGCCGAAAGCGCCGACAGCAGCAGAAAGATCACCAGCAGTGACAACAGTGGGATCACCTCAGCAATCACCCGACGCACGCGCTGGGTATGGCGCCCAGCCATTTCCGGCTTGACCCCCATCTCCGCCAACAGCATCGACAGCGCTTTGAGCTTGCGATAAGCGGCGATCAGGAACGGTAACGACAACAGCAATGCCGCGCCCCAGATCAGCGCCTTCTGCTGGCCGACATCAGTGATCCATTCGCCCAGATACTCGCCAATTTGCGCAGCGAAGTAACCACCACTGAAAAAGATCGCCACCACCAGAGCCAGATTCACCCCAACCTGCAGCAGAATACGGCGGATCATCGAAGCTAGCAGTGCGCCCTCGCCCTGTGGCTGGATGCTGCGCAGCCACTCACCGTACAACGACAGCACCCGCGCCAGGCGCCGCGGCATGACCTTGGCCAGCTTCAGCGATAATGGGTCGGCGCCACGGATGAGGTAAGGCGTGAGCAAGGTTGTGATGGCTGACACGGCCACCGCGACCGGATAGAGAAAATCGCTGGTCACCTGCAAGGTCATGCCCAGCGCAGCAATGATGAACGAGAACTCACCAATTTGAGACAGACCCATCCCCACACGCAGCGAGGTACGTCCGTCATTGCCGGCAATAAAAGCCCCCATACCGCAGGAAAGCATCTTGCCTAGCACCACCGCGATCGTAATCACCACGATTGGCCAGGCATATTCGACCAGCACCATAGGGTCGATCATCATGCCGATGGCAACGAAGAAAATCGCGCTGAACAGGTCGCGAACCGGCTCGATAAGGCGCTCAATTTTCACCAGCTGTCGGGATTCAGCCATGATTGCGCCGATCAAGAAGGCGCCCAATACCATGCTGTACTCAAGTTTGACCACCAACAGACAGAAGCCGAAACACAGTCCCAACACTGTGATCAACAGCATCTCGTTGCTTTCGAAACGGGCCACATAGGCCAGCAGGCGCGGTACCAAGAGAATGCCAATGACCAAGGCCACGATCATGAACAGTGACAGCTTACCGACCGTGGAGAACACCTCACCGGAGCTTACCGAGCCACTCACGGCGATCCCCGAGAGCAAGGCGATGATACCGATGCCAAGGATGTCCTCGACGATCAGCACTCCGAAGATCAGTTGAGCAAAACGCTCATTCTTCATCTTCAGGTCATTGAGCGCCTTGACGATGATGGTGGTCGAGGAAATCGCCAGGATCGCGCCGAGGAACAGCGAATCCATGGTGCTCCAACCGAACCAGCGGCCGATTTCGAAGCCGATCCAGATCATCAGCACGATTTCCAGAAACGCAGCGATAAACGCCGTGGCCCCCACCTTGAACAACTTGCGCAGACTGAACTCCAGCCCCAGGCAAAACATCAGGAAGATCACCCCGAGTTCAGCCAGCGTCTTGATTGTGTCTTCGTCGTGAATCAAGCCGAAAGGTGGGGTATGCGGGCCGATAATGAAACCAGCGACGATGTAACCAAGCACCACCGGCTGCTTGAACCGGTGGAACAGGATGGTGACCACACCTGCGACCAGCATGATCACTGCCAAGTCCTGGATAAAGCTGATGGCATGCACGGCGTGGTACTCCTTACCTTATGACGAAAGACAAACCGCCACTCATCCCCGGAATTGACTGATTGAGTTGCGGGTACATAGTGTTTTTAATGTAAGAGACCCACCTTGCATGGGTCACCTCAGGTTAACACCGCCGCTTGTCGCGAAAAGCCGATGCAATAAGTGGAAACAGATCGACCAAATCCACGCCGCAAATGGCAAAAACAGCGTGACGGCAAGGCCGCTGTCAGCGTCCCGTCTTTAGATGGCAATCGTAATAGGGGAAAGAAGCGTGAATACCAGTCGCCACCCCGCCTCAGCGCAACCTCACCGTGAGCACACTATGGAACCTGGAAACGCCCAGCTGTCGATGACCGTCCTGATGACCCCGGACATGGCCAATTTTTCTGGCAACGTTCATGGCGGCACGCTGCTCAAATATCTCGATGAAGTTGCCTATGCCTGCGCCAGCCGCTATGCCGGACGCTATGTGGTGACCCTGTCAGTTGACCAGGTAGTCTTTCGCGAGCCAGTGCATGTCGGCGAACTGGTGACCTTTCTGGCTTCGGTCAACTACACCGGTAATACCTCGATGGAGGTCGGCATCAAGGTCGTTACCGAAAACATTCGCGAGCGTTCGGTGCGCCACAGCAACAGCTGTTTTTTCACCATGGTCGCTGTCGATGACGACCGCAAACCGGTCGCCGTCCCTGCGCGCCAGCCGGAAAGCAGCGAAGAAAAACGCCGCTTCCTGCAAGGGAAGCAGCGTCGATTGATTCGCCAGGAACTGGAAAAACGCTACCAAGAGCTCAAGAGCGACACCCTTTAACAGCTCAAGCGCCGCGCTTCAAAGCGCACCCGTGGATGCACGATGCGATCCTGGGCCCGCACCAGCTCAAGTTCGTAGCTGGCGCAGGCCTGGGTTTCCAGCAGTACCTCGTGCACCGCGGCGGCAGCAAACTCGAAGGCGGCCAGCCAGTCATCACCCAGCAGCACCCGGGCCAGGAACAGGCCTGAGGTCAGGTCGCCGACACCCACTGGTTGCCGAGGAAAGGCCAGTAGCGGCCGGCGCAGATGCCAGCTGCCAGCGGCGGTAACCAGCAACATCTCAAAATCTTCCGCCCCGCGCCCCGGGTAGGCCAGGTGCTTGACCAGTATCGCTTTCGGCCCACGCTCCAACAGGCTGCGCGCCATGGCGACACAATCCTCCAAGGACTCGGGTCGACGATCGCAGAAGCTGTCTAGTTCCAGCTGGTTCGGGCACAACACGTCAGCCACCGTTAGCGCTTCTTCGAGCAAAAACGTACTGACTTCAGCCGGTACGATGCAGCCCTTTTCCGGATGTCCCATGACCGGGTCACACAGGTACAAGGCCTTAGGGTTGGCCGCCTTGATCCGCGCCACACCACTGAGGATTGCTCGCCCTTGTTCGGCGCTGCCCAGGTAGCCGGACAACACCGCATCGCAATTGCCCAACTCGCCAATCACCGCAATGCCCTCCACCAGCGCCGGAATTTGAGCGGGCGCAAGCACTTCTCCGGTCCACTGGCCATACTGAGTATGGTTAGAGAATTGCACGGTATTGAGCGCCCAGACATTCACACCGACCCGCTGCATCGGAAACACCGCCGCGCCATTACCGGCATGGCCGAAGACAACATGGGACTGGATGGCGAGCAGATGCGGCGTACGTTTCATGCATGGCTTCCGAAGCAAAGAATTGAAAACAAGGCGCGCAGTATGGCGCTAAACGCCACCTGTACGACAGACCAGGGAGGCGGTTAAGCTGGGCATACTTTGTTGGAGCATTGGTAATGTTGACCCTGGGTAATCTCTCCGTGCTGATGTTGCTGGCCACCGCCGGTGCCTGGCTGTGGCACAACCACGGATTGCGTGAAAAGGCCCTGGAACGGGTCAAGCAGCACTGTGCCAAGCTCGATCTGGAACTGCTCGATGGCAACGTCGCGCTCAAGCGCATCGGCTTTGTCCGCGATGCACAGGGCCGCAAGCGCCTGGCGCGCGTGTATAACTTCGAATTTACCGTCACCGGTGAGCAGCGTCACCCCGGTACTGTCACTCAATTCGGGGCTCACAGCATGCAGATAGAGCTGGCGCCTTACCCGTTCGAAATCAAACCGGTTGAGCATGTCGACAACGTCATCGAAATGAATCAGTGGCGCCAGGATCATAATCGCTGGCGTAACTAAGCCCGGCAGGCCTGCATAGCTTGCTGCAGTAGGTTAGCGTCCTGAGCAGTAGTGAAAATCAGCTCGATGCGCGAGTCACGGCGCCATTCACTGGGCTGCCAATGCTGCGCATCCTGACCTTGCAAGGCATTGATAGACTGCCAACCTTGCGCGCTGTGGATAACTAGCTTGGCCCGCCGCCAGTCAAAATCGCGCAGCAATTGTTCAATGCGTTGCCGTTCCAATACCTGTCTTGGATGCCAGCGCCAGCCGATGCTCCAACCCTCTGCGGCGTCTTGAATACTGCAGATCGGCTCGTGAGGATTTGTCCACAGGGTCGCTAAAGGCCCGTCTGTATTAGGTAAAAGCGACTTATCCACAGCCTCGGTTTGACTCGATTCGAGTCTTGGCATGGGCAACGCTGAAAGAGCCAATCGTCCTTGTTCGGTCCAGCACAGCGGCTGAGAGGGCAGCTGTGAACTTATCCACAGGCGTTGCTCATCATTCAATCCCTCTGACTTGTTCAGCACCAATAAGCCCGCACTGGCCAAAGTCTGTTGTTGCGCCTCGGGCAACAGCACGCGTTTTGCGAGTTGCTGGGCATCAAGCACCATTACCGCCGGTTGTACTGCCAAGACCCCACGCCATGGCGGCTGTCGAAGCTGATCCAGCAACTGCAATGGGTGGCCCAAGCCCGAGGGTTCGATAAACAGACGATGCGGCTTGGCCTTGCGCAACAAGCGCCCCAGCCCCACCTGAAACGGTGCGCCATTCACACAACACAAACAGCCACCCGCCACCTCACTCATGGCGATGCCCTGATCATCCGTACTCAGCAGCGCCGCATCCAGGCCGATCTGGCCGAACTCATTGATCAGTACCGCCCAGCGCTCGTTGGCTGGCCGTTGAGCCAGTAACTGACGGATAAGGCTGGTCTTGCCGGCCCCCAAAGGGCCGGCAATGACGTGGGTAGGAATGTTCTGCAGCATGCGAAGGTAGGCGCCCGGTATTTTTACCACTATGCCTCGATCTCAGGGCATTCCGTCAAGACCTGCAAGCCCCCGGCTCAGGCCGCTTCCTCTTCATACCAAGGCCCAAAAGGATCCGGCAACTGGCGCCAGCTATCGACCCCTTCGGCCATTTCCGCGTCGCTCAGCAGGCAGGCATCTAGCTCGGCATTGAGGCGAGAGAAGTCGATGTTCTGGCCGATGAATACCAACTCCTGACGGCAATCCCCGTATTCAGCCGCCCAGTTCTTGAGGATCGCGGCGCTGCTCTGCTCATCTTGCGGCCAGTGCTGACGCGGCACATAGCGCCACCAGCGTCCGGCAAAGCCATAACGCATCATGCCTCCGGCCTGAGACCAGCTGCCGGCATCCTGATGCTTGTTGGCTAGCCAGAAGAAGCCTTTCGAGCGCAGCAATCGGCCGTTACTCCATGAGCCGTTGATAAAGTCGAAGAACCGCTGCGGATGCAGCGGACGTCGGGCCTGCCAAGTGCTGGCAGCGATGCCATATTCTTCGGTTTCCGGCACGTGCTCACCGCGCAGCTCCTGCAGCCATCCCGGTGCCTGGGCGGCACGCTCGAAATCAAACAGGCCGGTATTGAGGATCGATGCCAAAGGTACCTGGCCCATTAGCATCGGCACGATCCGCGCGTGTGAGTTGAGGCGACGCAGAATGGCGCTAAGCTCTTCGCGCTCGTGACTGCTGATAAGGTCGACTTTACTAAGCAGGATGACATCGGCGAACTCCACTTGCTCGATCAGCAAGTCACTGATCGAGCGCTGATCATCGTCCCCCAGGGTTTCGCCATGACTGGCCAGGCTTTCAGCGGCCTGGTAATCACGCAGGAAGTTCAGGCCGTCGACAACCGTGACCATAGTGTCGAGCCGTGCCTGATCGGCCAAGCTACGGCCTTGTTCATCACGAAAGGTAAACGTCTCGGCAACCGGCAGTGGTTCGGAAATGCCCGTGGACTCAATCAGCAGGTAGTCGAAACGGCCTTCCTGCGCCAGTCGACTGACTTCCTCCAGCAAGTCCTCACGCAGAGTGCAGCAGATACAACCGTTGCTCATCTCCACCAGTTTTTCTTCAGCACGATTGAGGCTGACATTGCGTTGCACCTCGCTGGCGTCGATGTTGATTTCACTCATGTCGTTGACGATCACCGCCACCCGCAGGTTCTCGCGGTTGCGCAGGACATGGTTAAGCAGCGTACTTTTACCGGCACCCAGAAAACCGGACAGCACGGTAACAGGAAGGCGATTGGGCATGATCAGGTCCTCATCAGGGCGAGCGCATTCAAATGATGCGTTGCGCAATGTTATATTATAACAATACAATCTCGCCAAGCTGCTTTACCTGAACACGACCAGAGGCCTCGACGAAGGACGCTAAAAAATGAAACTGTTGCGTGCCGCTGTCGTATTACTACTGTGCCTGCCTGTTGTCGCCGGTGCCGTTCCCTTGAGCAAGGGCTTGGCGTTATGTACCCGCAGCGCCACATTGCTCGCCTGCGGCGACGCTCAAGGTAACTACTACAGCGTGCGAACCGATGGCCAAACAACCTATCTGCGTGGTTATGAAGTGCAAGGAAAGCGACTGTGGACACAAACCAACAGCCGGTATGGGCAGCTGACGTTTTACACCGGGCTGGCCAGTGACGGGGAAAGCTGGGTCGGCACCAGCCGCAAGATCGGCTGGACCACTTTTAATCGGGTTTCCAGCTCCAGTGGGCAGCGTTTCAGCTTGCGCTGTAATCGACTGAGCGGCTGCCAGTAATCACAAATCGCCTCGAAAAAAACGAGCTGTCCATGACTGTCCTCACGCTTCCTGATATTGCCGCGCAAGCTACTCACACCTCGCTGCCCCTGGAGTGGGTCGGCATGTGCAACATCGCTTTACCGGTGTTGTTTGCTGACAACACGCTACGTGCCAGTGCCGATGCCGGCGTCAGCCTCGACGATGGCAGCTCGCGTGGCATCCACATGTCACGCTTGTATCTGGCGCTGGAGGTCTTCGAACATCAGCCCTTAACGCCGATGCTCCTCCAACAAGTGCTGGATGGCTTTTTACGCAGCCACGTAGGGCTGTCGGCAGGCGCCTACCTGAAGTTACGCTTCGATATGATGCTCAAGCGGCCCGCACTGATCAGCCCTTTGGCAGGTTGGAAAGCTTATCCTGTGACCATTTCCGCGCAGCTAAAAGACGAAATGTTCCACGTGGAACTAAAAGTGGAAGTGGAATATTCCTCCACCTGCCCTTGCTCAGCTGCCTTGGCCAGGCAATTGATTCAACAGCAATTTCTCACCGACTTTGGCAATCGTAGCCTCAGCCATGAGGCTGTCCTCAGTTGGTTGGGGAGCGCTCAGGGCGTAGTGGCAACGCCTCACAGCCAGCGCAGTGTGGCGCAGTTGCAGGTACGTTTGGGGCATGGAGTCAATGACCTGCCGATCGAGGCATTGGTTGATCAGGCTGAAACCGCGCTAGGCACCGCCGTGCAGACGGCGGTGAAGCGTGCGGATGAACAGGCCTTTGCCCTGGCCAATGGGCAGAACTTGATGTTCTGTGAAGATGCCGCACGACGTTTGCACCTGGCCCTGCAACGTCTGAGCTGGCTAAGCGGATTTGACCTGCGCGTGGAACATTCGGAAAGTCTACATGCCCACGATGCTGTCGCTCAAAGCCAGTGGCAATGGTAAGAGGTTTCGAGTTCTAGGTACGAGGCTTAACACTGCCGCAATCGCTCCCCAACCAAACGGCTCGGGTGTTCATGCTGCCCTGTTGCTGAACCCCGGAGGCATTGAACGTTCCGTTGACCGTGGTGGTGAACTCTCGGTCGCTGACAAAGGTGGCTTGCCCTGCTCCCTGTGCTTTAGGGCAACTGAAGGTGAACTTCCAGACATTACCACTGCGCTCGGTAATCTTCTGGGTGCAGCCGGACTTCGGGTCCTGCAAGGGAATGTCGTTTGTTTTAACCTGCTCAGGCGTCAGGCAGGACTGCACACCCTGACCAGCCACACTGATGCCCTGCTTGGCCAAACCGCCTTCGATCATCGCTCGCTGCTCGGGTGGTAGGTTCTTCAACTGGCCGAGCATAAAGCCCATGTCCGGCAGTGCTTTGCCATCGACCTGCATGTTACTGGTGGTCAACTCCCACAACCCTGGTTGCAACATTTGCGCATGCACCAGCGGGCTCGACACCCCCAGGACCAATGCCAGCATCGGCAGACGACTTTTCATGAAATGGCTCCTCGAAACTCCAGCCCTGCGCTGGAACAAAGCTTAGACGTCAATTACGCCTTTCGGTTGCAAGTACGGTGTGGAACATGCTCTGTTAGAGACCGTGCCATTGGACAGCAGGATGCATATGGATTACCACAGCCCCTACTTCTTCGGTTACCTCATCGGTGCCTTGCATCTACTTGGGGCTATCGCCGCCATGCATGCGGTGCTCACGGTGCGTACCGCTCAGGGCGCAATCGCCTGGGCGCTGTCGCTACTGTTCATCCCGTATTTCACCTTGATCCCTTACCTGATATTCGGCAGCCGCACGTTTGACGCCTACATCCAGGCCCGGCGCCAAGCCAACCGCGAAATGCATGTGGCCATGGCCGACCTCAATTGGCGGCCTTGGGTCGACGAGGCCTTGGCAGCACGCAATTCCGAATCCTACCGTGCATTGCGCGCCATGCCCAAGTTGGGCCGGATGCCTTGCCTGGCGAACAATCAGGTACGTCTGCTTATCGATGGCAAGGCGACTTTCGATGCAATTTTCGCCGCCGTAGAGCAAGCGCGGGACACCGTGCTAGTGCAGTTCTTCATCATCCACGACGACACCCTTGGCCGCGCCTTGCAGACGTTGCTGCTCAAGAAAGCCGCCGAAGGGGTGAAGGTCTATGTCCTCTACGACCGAGTCGGCAGCCATGCCCTACCCGCCGCTTACAGCCAGACCCTGCGCGAAGGCGGAGTCAACATTCGTGCATTCGCCACCCGGCGTGGCTGGTTCAACCGCTTCCAGGTCAACTTTCGCAACCACCGCAAGATCGTTGTGGTCGATGGTGTGCAAGGCTTTGTCGGCGGTCACAACGTGGGTGACGAGTACATGGGTGGTAAACCCAAGCTCTCTCCTTGGCGCGATACTCATGTGCAAGTCAGTGGCCCGGTGCTCGCCTGCCTGCAAGAGTCCTTTGCCGAGGATTGGTACTGGGCCGCGCGAGAGCTCCCGCCGCTGATCCTACCCGACACCTACCCCGAAGATGGCGTGCTCTGCCAGGTACTGGCCAGCGGTCCGGCCGACCCTCAGGAAACCTGCTCGCTGTTCTTTGTCGAAGCCATTCATTCGGCGCGTGAGCGGCTGTGGATCACCAGCCCCTATTTCATCCCCGATGAGGCGGTGTTCGCCGCCTTGCGTCTGGCCGTGCTACGCGGTGTGGATGTGCGCATCCTACTGCCGTCGCGTGCCGACCACCGTATTGTCTATGCCGCTTCCAGCCTGTTCGCCTTCGAAGCGGTGCGCGCTGGCGTACGAATGTTCCGTTATGGTCCGGGGTTCCTGCACCAGAAGGTGGTGCTCATCGACAACGAGATCAGTGCCATTGGCAGTGCCAACCTGGACAACCGCTCGTTCCGTCTGAACTTCGAAGTGATGCTGCTGACAGTCGACCGAGCCTTCTCCGATCAGGTCGAAGCCATGCTCATCCATGACTTCGACCTGGCGCGGGAAATCACCCCCGAAGACAGCCAGGACACCCATCGCCTGCAACAACTGGGGATGCGCATTGCCCGGCTGATCTCGCCGATTCTCTAGGCGTGTTTAGCGGTAGAGATCCTCGCGGGTCAGTGGCAGCTCAAGGTGGCCATCGGCGAAAGGTTTGACCGCGAGGATCTGATGCAGATTGATCCAGCCCTTGGTGAAAGCATAGGAGCAACCTGCCAGGTACAGACGCCAGATGCGTAGCGCCCTCTCCGGCACCAGCGTCGAGGCTTTTTCCAACTGGCTTTCCAAGCGATCACTCCAGTGCTGCAGCGTACGTGCATAGTGCAGACGCAAGCTCTCGACATCGACAATCTCCAGGCCCGCATGACTGATGCTGGCAGAAATCATCGATAGGTGCGGCAGCTCGCCATGGGGGAACACATAGCGCTCGATAAAGCTGCCAGCGCCGCGCCCGACCGGACGGCCATCAACGTGCTTGGCAGTGATACCGTGGTTCATCACCAGGCCACCTTCGCGCACAGCACCGAACAAGCGCTCACAGTACAAGGCAAGGTTGGCGTGGCCAACATGCTCGAACATACCTACGCTGACCACCTTGTCGAAGCGGCCATCCTGAGGCAGATCACGATAGTCGAGGATCTGAAGATCGACCTGCTTTTGTAACCCTTCAGCCTTGACCCGCTGGCGACCCAGCTTGAGCTGCTCCTTGCTCAAGGTGATGCCAAAGACCTTGGCGCCAAACTCGCGCGCAGCAAAGCGCGACAACCCTCCCCAACCGCACCCTACGTCGAGCAGATAGTCGCCCTTCTGCAGTCGCAACTTGCGGCACAGGTGCTCAAACTTGTTTTGCTGGGCTTGCTCCAGGGTGTCTTGATCGCTTTTGAAGTAAGCGCAGGAGTAGGCCATGTCCTGGTCCAGCCACAGCTGATAAAAGTCGTTGGACAGGTCGTAGTGGTAGGAGATCGCCGCCTCATCGGTGGCCTTGTCATGCTCGCGGCGCACCGGTTGGTCGTCGACTGCATCCTTGAGCAGCGCTTCACTCAGCTCATCGCAAACCCGAATCACCTCACTGATGGTGCCCTCCAGCTCCAGTTTGCCCTCAACGAAGGCAGCGCCCAATTCGTCCAGGCTTGGATGGGTGAACTGGGTGATCAGTTGAGGATCCTTGACCAGGATGGTGACCTGCGGCTTGGGCCCAAGATCGAACTCATGACCATCCCACAGCTTCAGGCGCAGTGGCAGTCGCAGGCTTTGCAGAACAGGTGGAAGTTGCGCAAGCATGAAGTGAGCCTCCCTTTCTTCATCGGACGTCACGGCAAAAGGGTAGTTCATCTGCGGAAACTTTCAGCTCATCGCGACCATAGTCTGAACCTATTCCCCCTGTTCCAGACCCTTCCAGGGCAATCGAACTACACGATAAATTGTATACAATCAGTCACCTGGCAGACTAATCTTGGCGCCATTGTCGATTCTTCATCCTGGAGTACAACAATGAAAACCTATGATGTGGTGATCATCGGCGGCGGCCCCGGCGGCTATAACGCTGCCATTCGTGCCGGCCAGTTGGGCCTGAGCGTGGCCTGCGTGGAAGGTCGCGCAACCTTGGGCGGGACTTGCCTGAACGTCGGTTGCATGCCGTCCAAGGCACTCCTGCATGCTTCGGAGCTCTATGAAGCAGCGGTTGGCAGCGAGTTCGCCAACCTCGGTATCGAGGTCAAGCCGACCCTCAATCTCGCGCAGATGATGAAGCAAAAAGATGAAAGCGTGACCGGCCTGACCAAGGGCATCGAGTTCCTGTTCCGCAAGAACAAGGTCGACTGGATCAAGGGCTGGGGGCAACTGGCGGGACCTGGGCGAGTCAATGTCAGTACCGAGGATGGCAGTGTCACTGAACTGCAGGCCAAGGACATCGTCATTGCCACCGGCTCCGAACCCACCCCGTTGCCGGGTGTGACCATCGACAACCAACGCATTATCGACTCCACCGGCGCCTTGTCGTTGCCAGGCGTGCCCAAGCATCTGGTGGTGATTGGCGCGGGCGTGATTGGCCTGGAGTTGGGTTCGGTATGGCGGCGCCTGGGTAGTCAGGTCACGGTAATCGAATACCTGGACCGCATCTGCCCGGGTACCGATGAAGAAACCGCCAAGACCCTGCAACGCGCGCTGGCCAAGCAAGGCATCAGCTTCAAGCTGGGCAGCAAGGTCACCCAAGCTACAGCCTCGGCAGATACCGTCAGCCTGCGCCTGGAACCTGCTGCCGGTGGTACCAGCGAAAGCCTCGAAGCAGACTATGTGCTGGTCGCCATTGGCCGTCGCCCTTTTACCAAAGGCCTGGGCCTGGAAAGCGTCGGCCTGGATACCGACAAGCGCGGCATGCTCAGCAACGAACATCACCGCACTTCAGTGCCAGGTGTGTGGGTGATCGGTGACGTGACCTCCGGCCCGATGCTCGCGCACAAGGCTGAAGATGAAGCCGTGGCCTGTATAGAGCGGATTGCCGGCAAGCCCCATGAGGTCAACTACAACCTGATTCCCGGGGTGATCTACACCCGCCCGGAACTGGCCAGCGTCGGTAAGACCGAAGAGCAGCTCAAGGCCGAAGGCCGCGAGTACAAAGTCGGCAAGTTCCCGTTCACCGCCAACAGCCGAGCCAAGATCAACCATGAGACTGAAGGCTTCGCCAAAGTCCTGGCCGACGCCAAGACCGACGAAGTACTCGGCGTACATTTGGTCGGCCCGAGCGTTAGCGAAATGATCGGTGAGTTCTGCGTGGCCATGGAGTTCTCGGCGTCGGCTGAAGACATCGCCCTCACCTGCCACCCGCACCCGACCCGTTCAGAAGCGTTGCGCCAGGCAGCGATGAACGTCGAAGGCATGGCCATGCAGATCTGACCTCAGTCAGCTCGCAGCCCTGACCTGCTTACCTGCGGCGCTGGTCGTCGCAGGTTTAGTAACAGGTGAGCGAACAGGCCGAAAATCAGCCCCCAAAATGCCGCCGAAAGTCCCAGAAATGACATCCCCGAAGCCGTCACCAAAAAGGTGATCAGCGCCGCTTCTCGATCGCTCGGTACACTCATCGCCCCGGCCAACGCGCCGCCAATCGCACCGAACAAGGCCAGGCCGGCCAACGCGGCGATCAAGGCTGCCGGAAAGGCCGTGAATAGCGAGACCAGGGTTGCTCCGAACACACCCAGCAATAGGTACAACACGCCGCCGCTGATGCCTGCCCAATAGCGCTTGCGCGGATCGTCATGGGCTTCGCGGCCGGTGCAGATGGCTGCAGTGATCGCCGCCAGGTTCAGGCCGTGGCAGCCGAAAGGCGCCAGTAGCACGCTGGCCAAGGCATTGCTGGCGATGATCGGGCTGGCTGGGGTTTGATAGCCGTCATTGCGCAACACAGCGATGCCCGGCACAAATTGCCCGGTCAGCGCCACCATCACCAGTGGCAGGCTGATGCTCAACAACGCATTCCAGCTCAACGCTGGCAGGGTCCAGACCGGCGTCGCCAAGCCGACCACCAGTGCCGAACTATTCAGTTCACCAGTGAAGACCGCGATGCTCACCCCACACACAAGTACCGCCAATACCGCATAGCGCGGCGCCATGCGCTTGAACAGCAGATAAGTGACAAACATCGCCAGCACCAGCAGCGGCTGTGACTTCAACGAGGTAAACAAACCGGTACCGAAGCTGAACAGGATGCCCGCCAGCATCGCGGCAGAGATCGCTGGCGGCAGCTTGCTGACGATCCGGTCAAAGGCGCCAGAGACTCCGACCAGCAAAATCACCAGGTTAGCGACGATGTAGGCACCGATCGCTTCGGCAAAAGCAATGTCCGGCAGCAACGCCACCAGCAAGGCCGAGCCCGGCGCTGACCAGGCGATCACCACTGGCACCCTGAAGCGCAAGCTGAGCACCACGCCGAGGATGCCGCTGCCGATGGAAATCGCCCAGACCCATGACGACAGTTCGGCCGCCGACAGCTGTGCGCTGTGGGCAGCCTGGAAAACGATCACCAAGGGGCCGGCGTAGGAAATCAGGGTGGCAATGAAGCCGGCGACCAAGGCAGAGAGGGAGAGGTCCTGGAATACAGTTTTCATGTTGTTTCTTATTTTCATGATGGCCGCCCAGATGTATGGGTTCGGGATAAGCATCATCGCTGGCAACTCCAGCTCCCACAAGCCACTAAGCCTGTGGGCCGTGCCAGCGATTGGCTCAACCCGACTTCAAGCGTCCTGCAATGCCCGCGGCCGCTGACTGCGCGCTTCACTGGCAGGCTGGGGCGCACTGAGCAACTGGAAGTCAAAATCCATCTCGGCAAAGCGCCCTTCTACACCGCGTGCATCGGCGGCGGCCGCGTCCTCGACAAAGCGCAGCTCGCCAATCAGGCCATCCCGGGTGGCGTAGGCGAAGTCATCCCACAGGTACTCATCACCCGCCAGGTTGATTTGAGTGGTCAGGTGCCGGTAACCCGGGGCCGAGATGAAGAAATGGATATGCGCCGGGCGGTTGCCGTGGCGGCCAAGCTGATTGAGCAGTTCCTGGGTCGGCCCGTCGACAGGGCAACCGTAACCGGAGGGGACGATGCTGCGTGCCCGATAACGACCCTCGGCATCGGTCACAATGCGTCGACGCAGGTTGTAATCCGACTGAGTACTGTCGAAGTACGAATAGGTGCCCTGGGTATTGGCATGCCAAAGATCCACCACGGCGCCAGCCACCGGCTGGCCCTGCTCATCCAGCACGCGGCCCTGGAGGAACATCACCGTACCCTGATCAACGCCATCGTCCATTCGTACTTCGCCTTCGGCCAGCGGTGCTCCCGCCACATATAGCGGCCCTTCGATGGTCCGCGGAGTACCGCCGCGGATGCCGGCTTCAGCATCCTGGGCATCCAGCTGCAGATCCAGATAGTGTTCGACACCGAGCCCGGCGACCAGCAGGCCAGCTTCCTGGCGGCTGCCCAGGCGGTTCAGATAATCCACCGCCTTCCAGAACTCATCCGGGGTGACTTGCAGGTCTTCGATGATGCGCGCCACATCGTTGACGATGCGGTTGGTCACCAGCTTCATGCGCGGGCTGCCCAGGTCATTGTGCAGGCCACTGACTTCTTCGAAGAATTTCTGGATATCGGCAGTGTGAGCAATTTTCACGGTCATGATGGTTACCTCGAATTGTTGTTATCGGCGCTCAGTGTTCAGCGGTCGTCGCTATGGATCGATGAAGGGTGGCGGCACAGGCCATTGATTTCGATGGCCATGTAGGGGAACAGCGGCAGTTGCATCAAGGTGTCGTGCAGCGCTTCGACACTGGGCAGGTCGAACACGCTGTAGTTGGCGTAGTGGCCGGCAATCCGCCACAAATGACGCCAGATGCCTTCGCGCTGCAGGCGCTGAGCCAGCTCTTTTTCATCAGCCTTGAGCCGGGTAGCGAGGGCCGGGTCCATGTCCAACGGCAGGTTCACGGTCATTTTCACGTGGAACAACATGGCATATCTCCTTACTTGCGGCAGAAGAACGCCAGGCGCTCTTCATCCAGGGTCAAGCCCAGGCCCGGGGTGCGGGGTACGTGCAGGGCAAAGTCGCGATAGACCGGCGCTTCGATAACGATCTCTTCGGTCAGCAGCAGCGGGCCGAATAGTTCGGTGTGCCAGCTCAGTTTGTTCAGGGTGACAAAGGCATGCGCGGCGGCCAGGGTGCCGATCGAGCCTTCGAGCATGGTCCCGCCGTACAGAGCGATCCCCGCCGCTTCGGCAATCTGCGCAGTGCGCAGTACGGCACGCGGGCCACCGTTCTTGGCGATCTTCAGGGCAAAGATGCTGGCAGCACCGTCGGCTGCCAGGCTAAAGGCGTCCTCGACGCTTTCGATTGATTCATCGGCCATGATCGGCGCCGGACTGCGCTGGTTAAGACGTACCTGGCCAGCGCGGTTGATCCGCGAAATAGGCTGCTCGACCAAGTCAATGCCGTTGTCACCCAGCACCTGACAAGCGCGAATCGCCTGGGACTCGTCCCAGTACTGATTGACGTCAACGCGTACGCTGGCGCGCTCGCCCAAGGCCTGCTTAATGGCGATCACATGCTTGAGGTCATGGGCGACTTCATTGGCGCCGATCTTCAGCTTGAAGATACGGTGACGACGCAGGTCGAGCATCTGTTCGGCTTCAGCAATGTCGCGTGCGGTGTCGCCGCTGGCCAGGGTCCAGGCCACCTCCAGACTTTCGCGCACACGCCCGCCCAACAGTTCGCTGACCGCCACACCGAGACGTTTGCCTTGAGCATCAAGCAACGCGCTTTCGATGCCGGAGCGGGCAAAGGTGTTGCCTTTGATTACCTTGTCCAGGCGCTGCATGGCGGCATTGATGTTGCTTGCGTCCTGGCCAATCAACAGCGGCGCAAAATAGCTGTCGATGTTCTGTTTGATGCTTTCCGGGCTTTCGTTGCCATAGGCCAGACCACCGATGGTGGTCGACTCACCGAGGCCTTCGATGCCATCCGAACAGTGCAGGCGGATGATCACCAGGGTTTGCTGCTGCATGGTGTGCATCGCCAGCTTGTGCGGGCGAATGGTGGGCAGATCAACGATCAGCGTCGAGATGCGTTCAATCAGGGGATGACTCATTGAAATCTCCAGGCGCCGCTCAACCGAGGTCGCCGCCGCCGACCGGCAACACTGTGCCGGTGATGTAGGAAGCCTCGTCGGAGGCCAGAAAAAGGATCGCGCCGACCTGCTCGTCGAGGTTGCCGTAGCGCTTCATCAGGCTGCTGTCGAGGGTCTGGTCGACGATCTGCTGGTACCAGACTTTATCCTCGGCATTCTGCTCGGCGCTGTTGCGCGGGACGCGACGCGGCGGCGCTTCAGTGCCGCCCGGTGCCGTAGCGTTGACCCGCACGCCGCGCCCAGCGGTTTCGAACGCCAGGCAGGCGGTCAATGCATTCACGCCACCCTTGGCCGCGCCGTACGGCACGCGGTTGACACTGCGCGTGGCGATTGAGGAGACGTTGACGATGGCGCCGCTGCCCTGCTCAAGCATGTACGGCAACGCTGCATGACAGCACCACAGGGTGGGGAACAGCGAGCGCCGTACTTCGGCCTCGATCTGCGCCGCTTGGTAATGCTCAAACGGCTTGGCCAGATGGTCCCGCCGACGTTGTTTACCAACACATCCAGCCGGCCGAAATGCGCCACTGCTGCCGCCATTACTCGACTGCATTCGCCGTATTGCTCAAGGTCGGCAGTCAGGCTCAGCACGCCTTCACCTTGCAGTTCATGCACCAGTTCCGAGCGGTCTACGGCCACCAGCGTCGCGCCCTCTTCGAGCAAGCGCTCACACAAGCGGCGACCGATCCCCTGCGCTGCGCCGGTAACCAGCGCGACCTTGTTGGTGAATCTGTTCATGACAACCTCGAATAAAAAAGGGACCGACCGTACCCGCACGATGCGTCCGGCCCCATAAAACGGGTTCAGGCAGCGGCGGCGGCAAATTTTTCGTAGTAGAAGTTCGCCGGGGTGATGCCCTGTTCGCGGATGTACTGGCTGACCGCTTCGACCATCGGTGGCGGGCCGCACAGGTACACGTCGACATCGCCTTCGTTAAGGTGACGCGGCTCGATGTGCTGGGTGACATAGCCCTTGAGCGGGTGCTGGCTCTCGGGGTTGGCCACACAGGCGCTAAAGCTGAAGTTGGGGATGCGCGCGGCGAAGTCCTGCAGGCGATCCAGTTCGACCAGGTCGAAATCGTTGGTCACGCCATAGATCAGGTGCAGTGGATGTTCACTGCCCTGCTCGGCGATCTTCTCGAGCATCGCGGTGAACGGCGCAAGCCCGGTACCACCCGCCAACAACAGCAGCGGACGGCGAATTTCTCGCAGGTAGAAACTGCCCAAAGGGCCGGCCAGGGTCATGCTGTCGCCAGCTTTGGCCAGTCCGGTGAGGAAGCTGCTCATCAGCCCGCCCGGCACATTGCGAATCAGGAAGCTGACCTCGCCATCCTTCTGCAGCGAGCTGAAGGAGTAGGCGCGGGTCTGTTCGCTGCCAGGCACGCCGAGGTTGACGTATTGTCCTGGCAGAAACGCCAGGCGGCTCAACGCTTCGCCCTTGATCGACAGGGCGATAGTGCTGTCGGAGAGCTGGCGCACGGCGCTGATACTGGCCTGGTAGCTGGACTGCTCGGTCTTGCAGACCTGGGACGATGCCGGCACCCGCACCACACAATCACTTTCTGCGCGCATCTGGCAGGTCAGTACATAGCCCTGGGCAGCTTCTTCCTCGCTCAAGGCATCTTCGATGTATTCCTGACCGAGGTCGTAACGGCCGACCTCGGCAAAACATTTGCAGGTGCCGCACGCGCCATCACGGCAGTCCAGCGGAATGTTGATGCCCTGGCGATAGGCGGCGTCAGCCACGGTTTCGTCAGCAGTGGCGTCAATGAAACGGGTAACCCCGTCTTCGAAATTCAAGGCGATCTTGTGCATGGCGCACCTCGCAGAAAAGCTGGATTCAGATGTGATAAACGTCGATGACCTGACGCACGTAGTCGTTCTTGAGCACCACCTTCTTGGCCCTGATCAGCAGCCGCTCGCCGCGCACATCAAGGGTGTAGAAACTGGTGCCGAAATGACTGTCCACGGTCTTGTAGCGAAAGCTCAGGGTGTGCCAGTTGAAGCGCACCTTGCATTAGCCTTCGCCCTGCTCCAGCAATTCGATGTTGCTGATGTTGTGCGAGGTCCGCGTGTCGGGCATGGTCGCGCTCGAGCGTTCGGTCTTGATCCGGAACACCCGGTCTTCCAGACCGCCACGGTTGCCGTACCAGATCAGCGAAATTTCCCGTTGCGGGTCTTCGGTGAGCTGGTCGTTGTCATCCCAGGCCGGCATCCAGAAAGTGGCGTCGGCGGCGTAGCACTCCAGCCAGTTGTCCCATTGGCTGTCATCCAGATAACGCGCCTCTTCGTAGAGAAAGTCGCGTACTTGCTCGAAGGAAATGCTCATTGCACGGCCTCCACGGGGATCAACTGCTGCTCGGCGGCGAGCGCCTTGAGCATGGTTTCCTGCCAGTACTTGTGTTGCAACACGAACAGGCCTTCGTCTTCGGTGCGCACGCCGCTCAGTTGCGGATGCAGATCGATTTCTTCGGCGGCGGCATCGGCGCCTTCGACCCAGTGGGCAGCACCACGCGACATGTCATTCCAACCACGCCCACCCTGGTAACCCATCTGGCAGGAACGGAACTCTTCAAGGTCGTCCGGGGTAGCCATGCCGCTGACGTTGAAGAAGTCTTCGTACTGACGGATACGTTGCGAGCGCGCCTCATCACTCTCGCCTTTGGGCGCAATGCAGTAGATGGTGATCTCGGTCTTGTCCACGGCGATGGGCCGGGCGATGCGGATCTGCGAGCTGAACTGGTCCATCAGGTAGACGTTCGGGTACAGGCACAGGTTGCGCGAGTTCTCGATCATCCAGTTGGCACGCGCCTGGCCAAAATCGGCTGCCAGCTCATCGCGACGCTCGAATAGCGGACGGTCCTCGGGGTTGGCCCAACGGGTCCAGAGCAACAGGTGACCTTTGTCGAAGGAGTAGAAACCACCGCCGCTTTTTGCCCAGCCACCGGCGCTCATGGTCTTCACTTCACCACCGGCCTCACGCTGTTTGCGCTGGTTCTGGGTGGCGGCGTAGTTCCAGTGCACAGCGCTGACGTGGTAGCCATCGGCGCCATTCTCGGCGGTCAGCTTCCAGTTGCCTTCGTAGATGTAAGAGGACGAGCCGCGCAGCACTTCCAGACCTTGTGGCGACTGGTCGACGATCATGTCGATGATCTTTGCCGACTCGCCCAGGTGCTCAACCAACGGCACCACGTCTGGGTTCAGGCTACCGAAAAGAAAACCACGATAGGACTCGAAGCGCGCAACTTTGGTCAGGTCGTGGGAGCCTTCGCAGTTAAAGCTCGCCGGGTAGCCGGCATCGACCGGATCCTTGACCTTGAGCAGCTTGCCGGAGTTGTTGAAGGTCCAGCCGTGGAATGGGCAGGTATAGGACGAGCGGTTTCCGCTTTTGTGCCGGCAGAGCATCGCACCGCGGTGGCTGCAGGCATTAAGAAAGGCATTGAGCACCCCATCCTTGTTGCGCGCGATAAAAATCGGCTGGCGCCCCATGGTGGTGGTGAAGAAGTCGTTCTTTTCAGGAATCTGGCTTTCGTGGGCAAGGTACAGCCAGTTGCCCTCGAAGATGTGTTTCATTTCCAGATCGAACAGACGGGGGTCGGTGAACATCTCTCGCTTGCAGCGATAGACGCCCTTCTCCTGATCTTCTTCAAGCAGGGCATTAACGTAATCGAATCCCAGGGACATGGCCGGGGCCTCCGTTGTTATTGTGTTCAGGCCATGTCAGGTTAAGGAGCGAGGGGAACGGCAAATATCCGCTTTGTGCAGACCTTTATCCGTTTTCTGCAAAGTGTCAGGAACGACGCTTGAGGGTATCGGAGGGCAGTTCGCCAAACAGCGACTTGTAGGTTTCCGAGAAGCGGCCCAGGTGAACGAAGCCGTAGTCCATGGCAAGTTCGGTGATGCTGCGCACCGGGCAGTTGGGATCGGCAAGGCAGGCGTGGATGCGTTCGAGTTTCTTCTGGCGTATGTAGATTTTTGGCGTGGTGCCGGCATTGCGCTCGAACAGTGCATAGAGCGAACGCAAGCTCATGCTGGCCTGACGCGCCAATTGCTCACTGCAGATATCCAGTTTGAGGTTGCCTTCGATGTAGCCGGCAATCCGATCGAAGGTCACGGCTTGGCTGTTCAGGGCTTCACGGCTGACGTTGGTCGGCATCAAGGTCAGCATCTTACTGGCGACGATCTGGCTGTAGTGCTCTTGCACCCGCAGCAGCGGCTCACTGGCTTCGGCTTCATGACAGACCATGGCCAACAACCCGGCAAACCCTTCCAGCGCCAGCAACTGGTAGTGATTTTGGATAAAGCGTACGCCCTCACCTGGACGCTGCCAGCGTTGTTCATCGCACACACTTTCGAGCAAGCGGTTCGGCAGTTTGAGAATGAATTTTTCGCAGTCGGCCGAATAGGCCAGGTCGACCGGCTCGTCGGGATTGATCAACAACAACTCGCCGGGCCCCAGCAAACGCTCGTCGCGACCGCGCCGCCACAAGCAATGGCCGCGCAGCAGAATCTGCAGGTGAAAGACGTCTTCCAATGCAGCCGACATCACCCGCACTTCGCCACCGTAGCTGATCCGGCACAGATCGAGGCTGGCGAATTTACGATGATCGAGGCACGCCTCAGGATGCCCATAACGCGGCAGGCGGATGTGGTGCACGCCCACATGCTGATTGACGTAGGTCGACACGGCATAAGGATCGGCACGCTCGAAAACCCGGCTGCGCTCACTGAGCAGGGGACTCTCCATACCAGGACACTCGTTGTAGTTATCCTGCGAGTCTAAGCCATAGCAGCACGCTGCGACCAACCCTGGGATGGACGGTGTGTTTCCCATCAAGACCAGTAGCAGCCACCGTCTCCCACAGGCATAAGCGTTACAACAAGGTCCAGGTGTAACTCAGGATCACTCGGTTCTCATCGATATCCGAGCGATAGTTCGACCGCGCCATAGCATTGCGCACGCGAATCCCTAGCCCTTTGAACAGCCCGCTCTGCACTGCATAGCCCAGATCCAAATCACGCTCATGCTCCTTGCCCTCAAAGCCCAGACCGGTGTCGACATTGTTGCCCTTGAGGTAGCGCACTGTGGCCGTCAGCCCCGGAATCCCCATCGCCACGAAGTCATAGTCATAACGCACCTGCCAAGAGCGCTCGTCAGCATAGGAGAACTCATAAGTCGGCACCTCGTTACCCAAAGGCGAAATGTTAGGAAACACTCGAGGAAAAGCGTTCTCGCCGAAAATCCCCTGATAGCCAACGCTGAATGTGTGCCCGCCGCGCTTAGCCGACAGCAGTGAATAAAAAGCCTGGTTGTCGATGTCACCAATGCGGCTTTCGCCCTGCTCCTTGGCGCTGAAATAACCAAGGTTGGCACCCAGTACCCAATCACCGACGGGCTGGTTGTGCTTGAGGCCAACAAAACCCTGCTGGTAGATATCCTCCAAGCGGCCATACCAGAGGCTCAAGGTGCTGCGGTTGGCGTTGAAGCTGTAGTCGCCCCCGGCGAAGTTGAAGGCGTCACTTTCGGCCTGACGTTGCGGTAAGTGTCCAAGCATGGCGATGAGCTTTTCATCACCGGCTTCGTTACGCAGGCTGGTGGAACTCAGGTGTCCGGCCTGTAAGGTCAGGCCATCAATCTCGGATGAACTGATGCTGGCGCCCTGGTAAGTCGGCGGTAGCAAGCGCGAATCGTTGTATTGCAAGATCGGCAGATTGGTCTGTAGCTCACCGACCTTCAGCTCGGTCTTCGAATAGCGCAGCTTCAAGGTCGCACCTGCTCTGCTGTATTCATCGGCCGCGCGGCCATCGTCCTGAACCGGTAACAGGCCGGTCCCGGTACGTTCCGGGCTGCTGTCGAGCTTGATGCCGAGCAGGCCGATGGCGTCGACGCCAACGCCAACGATTCCCGGGGTGTAGCCTGACTTGAAATTGAGGATGAAGCCCTGCCCCCACTCCTCGGCCTTGGATTGCTGATTGGCGCCGACGATGCCGGAGAAATCACGACTGAAATAGTAATTGCGCGCTTGTAGCGTCGCCGTGGCGTCCTTGACGAAGTCAGGTTCGGCGGCCTGGGTGGAAAAACTCAGGGCGAGCAAAGCTAGCCATCCGGCTGGACGGAGGTTGTTCATAATGAGGTGCTCTTTTTATTGTTGTTTTTGACTTAACAACTGCGGCGTCTGCATCGCTGGCACGGCCAGCGATGGGAGCAACAGGGTTTCAGCTAGACCGCTGACTGCAACCCAGCTCGGGTCTGCGCCGTACCCTGACTGGCAAACACCATCATCGCCACCGCCGCCACGGCACCCGGCACGGCAAACGCCATGAAATTCAGCGCCAATGGCAATTGAATCCCCAGCAACAGCCCGCCGAGGATCGGCCCAACAATCGCCCCGCTGCGTCCAATCCCCGACGCCCAGCCAAGACCCGTGGAGCGAATGCCCATCGGGTAATACTGAGCGACACAGGCATACGCCAGGATCTGCGTGCCAATAGTGGTGGCTCCGGCGATGGCAATCAGCAGATATAGCACCGCTGTCGGGCTCTTGAAGCCCAGCAGGCTGATCGACAACGCCGCCAGCGCGAAGAACACCACCAGCACCCGATCGAGCCTGAAGCGGTCACCAATCCAGCCGCCACCCACCGCGCCAAAAATCGCCCCGAAATTGAGTACCAATAGAAAGGCCAGGCTTGAGCCCAGGCCATAACCGGCATTGTTCATCAGTTTCGGCAGCCAGGAGTTGAGCGCATAGACCATCAGCAGACAGCAGAAGAACGCCACCCAGAGCATCAAGGTGCTCAGCGCCCGGCCTTCACGAAACAACTGCGGCACCGAGCCTCCAGCCTCAACGCCAGTGACCACTTCGAGACGATCACCCGGCTGCGGTTGATAGCCGGGTTCGACCCGCTGCAGCAGTTGACTGGCTTGTTCGGTACGCCCCTGACGCACCAGAAATCCCAGGGATTCCGGCAAAAAGCGCAGGATCAGCGGCAACAGCAGCAAGGGAATGATTGCTACGTAGAACACCGATTGCCAACCAAACGCTGGCAGCAAAACGATGCCCAAACCTGCGGAGAGCATACCGCCGACTGAGTAGCCACTGAACATGATCGCCACCAGAGTGCTGCGCATGCGCTTGGGGGCATACTCGTTCATCAATGCCACCACGTTGGGCATCACCCCGCCGATGCCCAAACCCGCGAGGAAGCGGCAGATGCCAAACTCAGTAGGGTTGCGGGCAAAACCGTTGAGCACGGTGAAGCCGCTGAAGAGGATCACACAGATCATGATGGCTTTCTTGCGCCCGATACGGTCCGACAGCGGCCCGAACAACAAGGCACCGAACATCATGCCAAACAGTGCATAGCTGCCCAGGGCTCCGGCCTGCAACGGGGTCATGCCCCACTCCTGCATCAGCGCTGGCAACACCACGCCATAGATGACCAGGTCATAGCCGTCGAAGATGATGATCAGCGCGCACCAGAACAGTACCCGCCAGTGAAAGGCATTGAACTTGGCCTGATCGATCAGGCTATTGATATCGATAGCTCGCATGTGGCGTGTCTCTTTTGTTGTTGTTATCGAAACCCGAATGACGAACCTGTCGAGCAGTGTTCGCAGCCTCAGGTTAGGAGCAGTACAAAAGGGCCAATAGCCGTTTCCTGCGAATCGCTATCCAGTTTGCGCAAGGGCTGACGAGGCGTCAGCGATACCGTTTGAAGGTGGCCGACGGCAGTTCGCCGAAGCGTTGCCGATAGCTCTCGGCAAAGCGCCCCAAGTGCAAAAAGCCGTAGTCCAGAGCGATCTCGGTGACGTTGCGCACCGGGCTTGCCGGGTCCTGCAAGGCGGTATGAATCCGCTCAAGCTTGCGCTGGCGCACATAGCCTTTGGGTGACAAACCGGCATGCCGTTCGAACAAGGTGTACAAGGAACGCTCACTGACCCGCGCCACATTCATCAGTTGCGAGACGCTGATGTCCTGCTCCAGGTGGGCATCGATATAGGCCGCCAGCTGTTCAAACGAATGGGTTTGCTGCACAGGCTCCGCACGCTGAACGTTGTTGCCCAATAAACTGAGCAGCTTGCTGGCAACGATGCGCCCGTAATGCTCCTGTACCTGCAGCAATGAGTCGGTGGATTCCGCCTCTGCGCAGATCAACCCGAGCAAGCCGATAAACCCTTCCAGCTCACCGGTGGCGTGGCGCGCACTACTGAAGCGAATGCCGCCATCGGGCAACTGCCAGCGCTGCTCCAGACAAGCCTGCTCCAGCAAGCTGACTGGCAGCTTGAGGATGAACTTCTCGCAGTCGGCCGAATAGGTCAGGTCCACCGGATCGTCAGGGTTGATCAGCAGCAGCTCTCCGGGCACGTAGTGATGTTCGTCGTCACGACAGCTGGACCGGCAATGGCCTTTGAGCAGGATCTGCAAGTGATACAAGGTACCCAACGCGGGCGAGGTGATCCGCGCCTTACCGCCGTAGCTCAGGCGACACAGGTCGAGACTGGCAAACTTGCGATGATTAATGCTTGCTTGCAGGTCGCCAGTTCTGGGCAAGCTCAGGCTATGACCACCAACATGCTGATTGACGTACTCGGACACGGCATAAGGGTCGGCGCGCTGAAACACACAACTACGCTCGCTCAACAGGTGGCTGCTCATGGGCTGCCCTCTTCTTGTTCTAGCTGGGACGATATCCACAGGGTCTGGTTATCCACAGGGCGTCAGCTTGCGTCAGCCATAGCAGGCAGTCCAATATCTGTTGGGTAGGCAACAATACCCAGGAGGTATCATGGAACTGCGCCATCTGCGTTACTTCCGGGTGCTCGCGCAGACCCTCAACTTCACCCGCGCTGCCGAGCAGTTGCACATTGCCCAGCCGCCCTTGAGCCGGCAGATCCGCCAGCTAGAGGAAACCTTGGGGGTAGAATTGTTGGAGCGCAGCCGTCCACTGCGCCTGACCGAAGCCGGTCGCTACTTTTACGAACAAAGTGCAATGCTGCTGGACCAGCTTGAGCAGATTTCCGAAGGCACGCAGCGGATAGCCAATAGCGAGCGACAATGGCTGCGCATCGGTTTCGCCCCTTCGACCTTGTATGACCTGTTGCCGGAGCTGATCCGCCAATTACGCCGCAACGAAGCCCTGGAGCTGGGTCTGCAGGAAATGATTACCCTGCAACAGGTAGAAGCGCTAAAAACCGGACGCATCGATATCGGCTTTGGCCGCATCCATATCAACGACCCGGCCATCGACCAGCAGGTACTGCTCGAAGACCCGCTGGTGGTAGCCCTGCCCTGTGGCCATCCGTTGATCGGCCAGCCGATTGATCTGGTGCGCCTGGCCTTTGAACCTTTCGTGCTTTATCCGGCCACACCACGTCCGAATTATGCCGACCACATCATGACGTTGTTCGCCAGCCAAGGGCTCGCGGTGCAGGTTATCCAGTGGACCAACGAGCTACAAACCGCACTCGGCCTGGTAGCCGCGGGCCTGGGGATAACGTTGGTACCCGCTTCGGTGCAGCGCCAGCACCGCGACGATATCGTTTACGCACCGCTGAGCGAATCAGCGGCGGTTTCACCAATTATCCTCAGTCGTCGCCTTGGGGATAACTCGCCGCAGGTCAGGCATTGCCTCGAACTGATCAAGCACATGACCGACCACTAAGGTCGGCCGAACAGCACTTATCCAATGGCAAAGGTTTTATCCACAGGCCCGGAGTAGAAGCGTTCAGCCAGGAACGGAGTGATATCCACAGGCGAAGTTTCTTCGTGCAGTGTTTTGTCGATCATCACCCCGGTGATCGCCGAGGTCAGGATACCAGTGCGAAAATGTCCACAGGCATTGAGATAACCGGACACTTCCGGCACCGGCCCGAGGATCGGCAACTCATCCGGCGACCCCGGCCGCAAGCCCGCCCAAGTACGTTTGAGGTTGATCTGGGCAAGCTCTGGAACACAGCGAATTGCACCCTGCACCAAACCGTTGATTTCCGGGAAGGTGTTACTGACGTCAAAGCCCTTTTCTTCGGTGGTACTGCCGATCAGGATTTCGCCGTTGTCTTTCTGCGCCATGTAGCAATCACTGGTGGTCAGGCAACCTTGCAGCAACTTGGGCATGCGCTCGGTGAGAATGATCTGGCCCTTCACCGGAGACACCGGAATACGCAGGCCAGTGGCTTGTTCACTGAGCTCGGCGGCCCAGGCGCCGGCGGCATTGATCAAGGTCTGGCAATGAAATGTGCCAGCTTCGCCGGTCAGCACACCACTGACCCGCGAACCTTGATGCAGCACACCGGTGACATTGGTGTTGTGGAACAGATCCACACCGTTCTGGCGCGCCGCTTCCATGTAAGCATCCGCTAGGCGGAAGGGGCTGACCTGGTGATCGCAAAGAAACTCCAGAGCACCACGCGCCTGATGGCTGACTGCCGGCTCCGCCTGACGCAGGGCCTGGCGATCGAGCCAGCGCACCTGCTCGGCCAGGTGCGGGATCTGCGCGACGATGTGTTCGGCGTATAGCTGGTCTTCATCGTCGTAGATCACGTACTTCAGGCCCGTGCGTTCGAACTTGAAGTCCATGCCGTGACGCTCGATCAACTCCTGGTGCAGCTGTGGATAAAGTGCATTGGACTGCAGGGCAAAGTCGAAGAACGACTGCGGCAGGATATGCGGCGTGCTGGCATCCACAGCCACGGCAGCACCGTGTGCCTGGCGCTTGTGCTGGGCCGACATCATCCGAAAAAAAATCACCCCGCAGCCCAGGCCAACCGACTCGCCTATCGCCCATAAGCCACCCGCCGATGCCCGCGTGGCATTACCAGGACGCTTGGCATCAATCAGGGCGATCTTCAGATTCTTGCGTTTGGACAGCTGATAAGCGCAGGAGGCGCCGATAACGCCACCGCCGGCAATGACTACGTCATAAGTTCTGTTCATGCGTTAGGCCTCCGTGCCAGCTTGCTGAAATGCCGAGAACGGAATCGGATCGACCGGAAAGCGCGGGCGTAGCCAGCCGACATCAACGCGGCCAGTGGCTTCGCGCAAACGGTCGCTGCAATACCCCACGCACATGCGCCCCTGACAGTCGCCCATGCTCACCCGCGTGCGCATTTTCAACCCGGCCATGTCTTGCACACCCTGCTCCAGAGCCAGGTCGATATCACTTCGAGTCACGTGTTCGCAACGGCAGATCACCGTATCAGCCTGGGGCAAATCGATCTGCCGCGTACCCCGCTGGGTATAACGCTCTACCCCGGCACGAAAGCGCTTGATGGCTGCCAACTGTCCCAGATACTGCTCACGCAGTTCGATGGCCTGCTCGGCGTTGAGCACTTCGCGCTGCAACAGGATCGACACCGCAGCAATGCGCCCGGTGAGCATGGCGGCCTCACCACCGCGGATACCGCCCATGTCGCCGGCCAGATGAATGTGTGGCTGGCTGCTCTGTTGCCAGACGTTACTCTTCGCGCGCAGATAACCGTCATCACTGAAGCCATGCTCCAGCCCTAACTGCTGACTTAATTGAGTGCGCGGGATGAAGCCGTAGCCTACCGCGAGCGTTTGCGCAGATTCACGCTGGGCGCGACTGTGGTCGGGCTTCCAGTTGTTGTCATAAGGCGCCACGATGACTTGGGCAAGCTCGCCTTCACCCTTGGCCTCAACCACACCCCAGCCGTAATACATCGGAATGCCATTGAGCTTCATGTAGCCAAGCATGCTCAAGCCATCGAGGAACAATTGCGGCTTGTTCAGCAGTGCCAGACTCTCTTTGGCGATTTTGCCGAACGCGCACGCCTCATAGACACCAGCAACTTTCGCCCCGGCGGCGTGCAGCTGGCAGGCCACCAGCGGCAACAATGGGCCGGTACCCGCAATCACCGTGCTGCCCAACGGTTTGACGACACCGCTCTTGATCTGCAACTGCAAGCCACCGAGCAACTGAACGCCGGGCAGGGTCCAGCCTGGAAACGGGATGTTGCGCTCGTGGCATCCCGCCGACAGCACCAGGTGCGAGTAGTCGATTTCGTGCAACGTTTCTTCACCGTCAAGCACCATCAAGCGCTGCTCATCACCGCCGACTACCCGGTGATTCAGGCGCAGGTCGATGCGGTCAGCGCAGGCGGCGAATTCCTTATGCAGGGTTTTCAGCGCTTTACTGTAGCGCGCGCCCAGATAGCCCAGATCAACGCCTTCGCGCAGTGGCCCGCGGTACACCACCCCGCCTGGCCGCGAAGCCTCATCGAACAACAGACTGGGCACGTCATGACGCGCCAATTCGATAGCAGCAGCCATGCCTGCCGAACCGCCACCCACAATCACAGGACGCAGACTCATAGTGCCTCCTGCTCGGTAATACGGTTGCTCAGGGTTTCCACCTGCATACCGGGCTGAACCACCGTCTGGCAGGCGCGGCGTTTAGGCCGGCCGTTGATTGAAACCAGGCAGCAATGGCACACGCCCATGCCACAAAAAGCCCCGGTCAATTGAGCATGATCGTTGCGCGCCACCTGGCGCAGCCCCACAGCGTTGAGTACGGTCAGCACCGTTTCGCCTGAAGCGACTTCGACCGGTTGGCCGTTGAGATGGATGGTCATGTCAGCCCGCGACAGGGGCTGGATGTCGAGTTTTCGATCCAGTGTTTGCATAGCACCTTTCGTCCGTGAAAAGGGAATTGGACTTGGGACACTATGTGAAACAAGCAAGGTATCTATTGATCTAGGCCAGTCTTTCAAGTGACTTGGCTAATGCACTTTCAAAAACACAACCCTCCCGAAAATGCTGGATTTGTGTTGATTCGACGGTGGATTAGTCTCGCGTCAGCACGTGGGTCCATTCAGGATTAGTATTAACCGTTTGAGAGCAGATAGACCGACGCGGCGGTATTCCATGGCGGTATCTCCTGTTCATGAACATCGCTGTCATGATGGAGCACCAACAATCTGCGTCTCAATCGGCAGTGACCGATAGAAAGCTTGCGTCTGCAATACTTGCGTCGAGACCAGGTTGAATCATTAGCGAACTGATGCACTCTGCGTGCTGGAGTGCCTGGTTTGCAGGAAAAGTACAGCGACTGCCAACGCAGCAGCCAACGCCCCTACTAGCGGGATGTCCGACAAGCTGCCGAGCGCAATGGTGATGCTGCCGAGTACTCCACCCAGTGCTGTGCCCAGGTTAAAGGACGCGATATTCAATCCGGCGGCTACGGCGGTTGACTCCGGGATATAGCACTTAGCCTGTTTCAGCAGACGCAGTGTCAACATGGTCACGATGGAAAAGAAAAAGACACCCAATGTGCCGACCAAGAGCATCATCATGATCGCAGAGCCACTGAACCAATAAAGTCCGATCAAGTTTATGGCCAAGCCCGCCAATGCCATCACAGTGCTGCGGTTCGCGTCCATCTTGTCCACCAGATAGCCACCAAGCAGATTCCCCACGATGGAGCACATGCCAAACAGCAACATGCCCAGACTCAGCCGCTGCACGTCCACCCCGGTGATTCGTAGCAAGTAGGGAGAGACGAAGGTGAAGAATGAAAAGGTCGCAATGCTCACTAGTACGCCGATGCCGGCGGTGATGAGCAATTGCGGATGGGTGATGGCCTTGATCCCTTTCCATGCGCTCACTTGCCCGCCGTCCGAACTCTCTGTGCTGCTAGTCATGAAAAGCAGTAACCCGAGCATGCTTAACAGGCTGAGTCCCCCGATAGACATGAAAATGCCCCGCCATGACCAGATGCTGCCCAGAAATGTTCCAATCGGGACGCCGAAGGCGAGCGCGAGTGTCAACCCTATCCACACCACCGATAACGCCCGTCCGGAACGCTTCTGATCAACCAGCTTCGTGGCGGCGTCCGATGCTACTGCCATGAAAACACCATGGCCAAGGCCCACCAGAAACCGGATCACCAGCAGCATGGACAGATTCGGCGAAAGGCTCATTAGCACGCTGCCGACAGCGAGGACCGCCATGGCAAGCATCAGAATGTGCTTGTCCCTCCAATGCGAGACGAGAGCTGTGATGAACGGTGCGCCAATGGCTGCGCCAACGGCATAAGCGGCAATAGCGGTGCCAACTGCGGCAATTTTTGAGTCAAGGTCGGTCGCGATAGCGGAAACCAAACCTGCGACTACAAACTCGGAAAGACCGAATGCAAAGGTACATAATGAAAAGACATAAATTGCGGCAGGCATGGCGGTCCCGAGTTCGGCAATAGTGAAGTGACCTCGGGACAACTGCGCAGAGAACAGGTATTGCCATGGAAATGGCAGGCCTTATTCATGAGTCCAATGCAGTGCTTCGACGTGAGTCACGGGAGTAGGAACGCCCCTTTCCTCTCTGAGATCGGGTGCTGCCGTACAGTAGTGACACCGCATATGTTCGTAAAATACTGTTTTTATCGCGAAATAAGACGCTGAACGTCTCAATGGGTCAGTGGCGGAACAGCGCCTCGGACTTCCTCGATGAGCCGGTCCCGGATCGACGAATCCTGATTCGCGTTCCACGCCATCAGCAGGTCCAAATGCAGCAGATCTTCGGGCGCATCCACGATGATGGGGCGGAAGACAATGTCTTCCTGCATTCCCATCGCCAGCGATGCGGGTATCAGGGCAATGCCGAACCCGCTGGCCACTAACGCGATCAAGGTTTGCAACTGCCGTGCTTGTTGAACAATGTTTGGCAGGAACCCTGCGGCTTGGCAAAGACGGATAAGTTGATCGTGAAAGCCTTGCCCCAGCGGTCGGGGCGACGCCACAAAAGCCTCATCCTTGAGTAACGCCAACTCGATGGTCGCGTGGCCCTCAAGCCGATGCCCAGCAGGTAGCGCGACGCATATCGGCTCGCGCAAGATAGTCTCGAAGCGCAGATGGGGCGTTGTCGTCCCCGGTGTGCGCATGAAGCCGATATCAGCAGCGCCGCTTTCCAGAGCCTCCACCTGCTCGTGGGTCGTGGCCTCCTTCATGGTAAACGCTACCCCTGGGGACGCGAGCCGGAAGCCGCGTAGCGCCCGCAGCAACGGGGCATAAGACACAATGTTGATGAATGTCATCGTGAGGTGGCCCTCGACCCCTTCGGCGACACGACGAGTATGCGTCACGCCCTCATCGAGAGATTGAAGAATGCACCTAGCAGTGTTCAGAAATGATGTGCCGGCAGGCGTCAACAGCACGCTGCGGTTTGTGCGTTCGAACAGTGGGGAACCAATCTCGCTCTCCAGCCGGCGAATGGCTTGGCTCAAAGGCGGCTGAGCCATATGCAGACGCACCGCAGCCCGATTGAAGTGCAGTTCTTCGGCAACGGCAATGAACTGCTGTAGCAGGCGAGTTTCTATCATTGAAACCTCCAAAGTCTTATTTATTTTGCTTTGGTATGTTTTTTATATCAAATAGATTTGCAGATCGATGCGTGACTGACCCTGCCCGACCAATCAGCAAAATAGGAACTCCCTAGGCGAGAATGCGCGCCATGGAGAGGTGTCACAGCTGGCAACGGCCACGTCAATTTAATAGCGGGCTGGCGACCGCTGTGGCCGAGGAAAAATTTAACGCAGCGTCCAAGATTAGTTGACCACTACAGTTTGGGCTTGATGGCTGCGGGGGATTGCGAATCTAAGTAGATATGCCTCTCCAAAAAGGAGCGCAAGGATTCGTAAGGATGGATGGTTAGCAGCAAGGGCGAGCGCCCAGGATTTCTGCAAGGCACCGAAGGGCCAGGGTGAAAACTCGTCGCTTGGAACCCCGAGAGGCTCCAAACGAGACAGTTTTAAATACTCAAAGACAGTTTTTAATCTTTACGATCAGTTCTTGCATTTAGACAATAAAAGCTGTCGCAACCAGGCCCTGCGTCATGCGGGCTGCAGCGCAAAAAGACAAAGTCGCAAAACTGTCGCAACCACTCGAAATGCCATCTGGATGCGAAGATCTAGACAATTAAAACTGTCGCAGATCTGCGCGGCGTTGGGGTGGCCGGGTACCAGGTGTTGTTCACTGCGACGTTGCTATCGCACCGGTGGCCACGGCCGTGAGCCCCAACCGCTGATCAGCTGCTGCAGCGTCACCAGGTGCTGGTGGGATAATGAGCAAGCACCTCAACTTCAGCCCGGTTGCGCATGCCGTGACCTAGGTCTCCCGCGACAGGTTTGAATAACCTGCGACAGTTTATATTCTCCAAAAGCAACAACATCTGGATTTAGACAATAAAAACTGTCGCAGGCTGCTCCCTAAATCCGGGGGACCTAGCCAAAAAAGACAAAGCCGCAAAACTGTCGCACACCCTCGAAATGCCAGCTGGACGCGAAATTCTAGCCAATAAAAACTGTCGCAGATTCAAGCCCCCATCAGCTGCATCTGAGTGGACCGAGTACCAAATGTAATCCGGACGTGAGCGGACGCCACTGCTGTCGAATAGCAAGTTGGGATGGCAGCTGTGAAGGCTTTCCACTGGACTGTACTTTCAGAAAGGGATGTCGAAATCATGCCGCCATGAAGCGCGGGAGACTTCTTCCTTCGGCAAAGGACGATTCCAAGGTGCGACAGGTCCGCCAGGAATCACCCTGGCCTTATCCAAGACCACAGCGAATTCAACGACGCCATTGCTTTCCATCAGCTTCATGAGCGACTCAAAGGTCTTGAACTCTCTCGCACCGCCTCGTTGTCGTTGAAGAATGTGCACGCCTTCCGGTGTCGCAATCTCTAGAAGAAAATGCCCCTCTCTAGTCCGACGAGCATACGGAACCGCCCGATCCTTCTTTAGCCGATCACGCAAATTGACCTCAACGAATCCGAGCATTTTGATCACCATCAAAAATGAATATTTGATTCACTTTATCATTTTTGAAGTGAGTTTTTTGGCCTTAGAGTGAGCTGAAATTAACTAACAAATAAATGCTGAAAGCCGCAATCTAAAAGGGCTTGCGTCCATTTTTATGATAATTGATCATCTAGATGCTGTTGGTGGGAAGATGAAGAATTGCTCCATGATTATTTCTGGAGCTTCAAAATGGACACGTTCAGCAACATCTTCTCGGCCGCCCTTACGGCGGATCCTCTTAACCTTGCACTGTGTGCAGTGATTACCCTCTCTGTGGCAGTGGTAGCCATCGCTTGGAAGCGGAGTTAATTTATGAGCACTACGGAGACGAAGGATTTCGCACGGCTTCCCATTAGGTGGATTCAGAAGGAAGGCGTTGCGGCCTTTGACAGCCGTGTAGGTGAGGATGCGAGGAATCGTGCTCAGCAAAACTCGAGCATTGCGGCGTTGAAGCTCTTCATATGCTTATGCATGCTTGCCGACTATCACAGCGGGAAACTCAACACCACGTACCCGAAGCTGATTGCACTATCAGGTCTATCGCGACCTATCGTTGCGAAGGCGCTTAAGCGTTTGGAGAAGGAAAGCCTGCTAGAAAAGGTCGATAAGCCGATACGCGAAGGCACTACCTTACAGATGGCGGGATGGGAAGAACGCTTTCACGGGAAGCTTCCGAAATCCAGGCTCTTCGATGGCAGTAGAACCCAATTGCTCCTGCTGAGGGAATTTGAGTTCAGCGCGCTGAGCCTCTACGCGCTCAAGGTGTACCTAGTGATTTGCGCTTTCCGGAACAAAGACAACTTCAATATCGCGACAATCAACTACAAGACGATCTCACGGTATGCAGGCGTCCCTATTCATCAAATTCCCAGCGCCCTGAACCGCTTGTATCACCTAGAACTTATTTCCTATAAGCAAGCGGATTACTACGAGCCAGGAAACAACGAGCAGGATCGGACCAATCGCTACCTTGTCCGTGGTTTGGGTGACAAATGGCCGGCCTTCAACCCTGAACGTGGCAACGGCAAACCGACCAAACCCAGCAAGGCGAAAGTGGCCGCTGCGAAAGAATTTTTAGCCCTTTGAGCCCAACCACAGGGGGCGATGAGGGCCGATCACGCTCCCCTTGGACATTACTTGCCAACAATGTCCCATCTCGTCAGGCGCCTTCGTAAGTTATCGTCTACTTTAATGGCGGCCATCTGCTATGGCTTCGGACAGGGAGTAGCGTTATGCGGGTCGCACGGTTATACGTAGAAAATTTTCGAGGCATCAAGCGTGCGGAGGTCATCCTGCCGAAGCACGCAGTCATCGTTGGCGATAACAACATCGGTAAGTCGACGTTACTCGAAGCGATCGACCTAGCCCTGGGGCCAGAGCGACTTTCACGCCGACCGGTGATTAATGAACACGATTTCTATGCCGGCGAGTATGTCGACCCGCAAGGAGAATCGGTCAGTATTACCATCGAAGTCGTCATCACCGATCTCAACACTGACCAGGAAATGCGGTTCAGGGATCATTTGGAGTGGTGGGTAAACGGCACCGATGAATTGCTCGCGGGGCCACCGGCCGAGGGCACTGATGCCCAGCACGTGCAGTCATGCCTTCGCGTCGTGTTCACAGGAAGCTACGACGCAGACGAAGATGATTTCACAGGGACCACGTACTTCTCGTCGCCGATGAAGCAAGATGGCTCGTATGACTTCTTCAAAACCTCGGACAAGCGTGTCTGTGGGTTCCTCTACCTTCGGACTGTCAGGACGGGCAGCCGTGCCTTGAGCCTGGAGCGGGGATCACTCTTGGATATCATCCTGCGGTTGCAGGAAGAAAAGAACTTTAAGATCTGGGAAGACCTCCTAGTCGAGCTGCGCGACCTTGAGGTGGCGGCGGATCCCGAGGGTGGAATCAATAACATACTCACAAAAGTGCAAGCTTCAATCCGTAGCTACATGCCGAGCGAAGGTAGCACTGATCCTCACATGCGGGTCACGCAGCTTACCCGGGAGTCATTACGCAAAGCTCTGACTGTCTTCATGGCCACCGGTGCTCATCGAAGCGACGGAGCGGCTCATGCGGCGCCATTCCAGAATCAGGGTACCGGTACCATCAACATGATGGTGCTAGCCCTCTTGTCATTGATCGCCGAACTCAAGCAGAACGTCATCTTTGCGATGGAGGAACCAGAAATCGCGATTCCTCCGCATATACAGAAACGAATCATCAACGGGGTGCGCAGCAAGTCTGCACAGGCGATTTTTACCTCGCATTCGCCCTACGTGCTCGAAGAGTTCGATCCCGCGCAGGTCATCGTGGTCAGTCGCGTTGAAGGGCAGCTCAGCGCCAAACCCGCAGGCCTTCCGCCAGGCGTGAAGACAAAAATGTACCGACAGGACATGCGGCTTCGCGTCTGTGAAGCTCTCCTGGCGCGACGAGTACTGATCGCCGAAGGCCGAACGGAATACGATGCCTGGCCGGCTGTAGCCCGTAAGCTCCATGAGGAGGATCCTGAAACCTTCATGCCACTTGAGGCGCTGGGCATTCCTATCATCGATGCAGCATCTGATTCCGTTATCGCAGCGATGGGCGCTTATTACCGGGCGCTGGGGAAAACGGTCTATGCCGTCTTCGATTTGCAGGCCCCTCTCCAGTTTGAAGCGATCAGGGCCGCAGTCGATTATCCCTATCAAGCGCCGGAACCAGGCTTTGAGAACATTGTGCTGAAGGGCACAAATGAACAAGTCCTGCGCCGCTATGTTGCATCCCTGATTGAAAGCGGTTTATGGCCTACGGATCTCAGGGAAAGAGCGCCCGGACCTGAGGCCCCGAAAGAGGAAATCGTTGCCATCCTCTCGGTCCTGCTGAAGCGCTGGAAGGGGGACGGCGCCGCCGCCAACCTACTTTGTACCGCAGCCAATCGACATCAGTTGCCCCCATTTATCGTGGACACACTTCGGAGCATAACGGCCACGGTTGTTCCTAGGGAGCCCGAGGTTCCTGAAGAAAACAGTCACCTTGATTTGGTCTGATCGGAGTGCTGTGAATGTTGGTGCTTGATGATGCTCGAATGGAAGTGATCCAGTCACCCAGGAACCTGATTGTCATGGGTGGGCCAGGCTCCGGAAAAACCACTGTGGCACTGCTCAAAGCGGAGGAATTAATTGGCCGGAAGGTCCTGAAAGAGCACCAGCAAGTGCTTTTTCTCAGTTTTGCCAGGGCAACTGTTGCAAGGGTTGCAGAGCAGGCCGGGAAATTGCTCCCCAAGCTTGAGCGAGGGCGGCTGGAGGTCAACACCTACCATGGCTTTACGTGGAACTTGTTGCGCAGCCATGGCTACTTACTCCGGACAGGAAGGCCGCTGTCCCTGCTTCCTCCACCTGAAGCGGCAGCGCGCCTATCCACCCTTGGCGAGGATCAGATTGCCCAGGAAAAGATCAGGCTGCTCGAAGAAGAAGGGCTCTTGCACTTCGACCTTTTCGCAAGCAACGCCGCCCTGCTGTTGGAAAGCAGCCAGGCTCTGCGGCGAATCTATGGCGGCAGCTATCCCCTGATCATTCTGGATGAGTTCCAGGACACCAATGAAGACGAGTGGCGTTTCATTCGTGCTTTGACCCAGCACAGTCAGGTGATGGCGCTGGCGGACCCGGAGCAGCGGATCTATGAGTTCCGCGGTGCTAACGCGCTTAGGATTCAGGAGTTCGAGCAAGCTTATCAACCTGCCGCGTTCACTTTTGGCATGCAGAACCACCGAAGCAGTGGTACCGACATCGTGCAGTTTGGCAACGATGTCCTCACGGGAGAAAACCGGGGTAAACGCTACGCCAATGTGACAGTGAAACCATATATTCCCCGCAGAGGACAGCTCCACCTGGATTTCAAATATGCAGTGTTAGCAGCCCTCACTCGATTGAAACAGAGTGGAAACGACTGGTCGCTCACCATTTTGGTACCCAGTAAGAGTTTTATGGTGGAGGTCTCGGCTTACCTTTCGAGCACAGCAGATAGGCTTCCATCAATCACGCATGATGTTGCGTTCGATCAAGAAGCGGCGGCGCTCTCCGCAACTGCAATTGCTGCGTTGCTGGAGGGCGGGTCCACTACCTCTGAAGTCACCGAGAGACTCATCAGAAATCTGTGTGCGCACCTGCGAGGGAGAAAAGGAGAGAAACCGCCCACCAAGCCTCATCTGGAGCTGGTTGAAGCCTTGGAGGAAATGCAGAGAGGGCAACCACTGCGTCGAGTTCCACACAAGCGGGTTTTGGCTGCAGCCGAAGCCTTAGCAGCCCAGCGCCTTGAACTGCAGCTTACGGGAGATCCGCAGGTTGATTGGATTGCTGTGCGGCAGTTGCTGGATTCGAGCACAGACAAGGTGTTTACCCAAATTGGGAGTGATGGCCGGTATGTACGGTTGTTGGGAAAGGGCTCTTTGCTTCGAAGCCGGCTGAACGAAATATGGCGATCCGCGGAAGGCTATCCAGGTGCTGAGGGCCTCGTGCGTGATGCGCTTCTTCAAGACCATTTCCAGGCGGCGACGAAAGACTGGAAGGGCATTCATCTAATGACGATGCACAAGTCAAAGGGCAAGGAGTTCACCGAAGTCATTTTGTACGAAGGGCTCATGAAGGGACGATTCGTTCAGACTGACGCCAACGCTGATCGAGAGCGGCAGGCTCGTTTGGCCATGCGTGTTGCAGTGACTAGAGCAATGAAGAGAGCGACTATCCTCACGCCCCAGGGCAGAAATCGCAGTCCGTTGCTTTAACAACTTCGTAGACGTTTATGGAGTGATTTCGCCTCAAATCAAAGGACGATGGCCCCAGCGCAGGCACTCGCGGTTGATCGGAAAACCAAGCGCAGCCCGCAGAGTGCCCCATACTTCCATCATCGCTTTGGAAATCCACCCGACAGCGACCCAGTTACAGCCCACTGTGGTCCCTATGACTATTCACTCTATGGTTTGAGGCCAATTCAGATCGGACGATAGCTATTTCAGCAAGGGGCTCGTGATGCATGTGCTTACCGTGAAACAGGCTAGAAAGAAACTGAAGCAAACTATGGATGATGTTTGTCGTGACCACGAGCCTACAGTCATAGTGCGCAAGCGAGGGAAGCCCGTCGTGTTGCTGCCTTTAAAGGATTACAACGGGTTCCAAGAAACGATGTATCTGCTTGGGTCGACTGCCAATACCCAGCGTCTGAAGATATCTGTTGCTCGGCTTCGGTCCAGCCCTCCCCACTCAAGCGACAGCTGACTTAAGGTGCGTTGATAGAGGTTTGGTTGGAATGAAAATCACGGGCCGTGTAGAAATTGAAGCAGTGACCGACGTGCGTTGCGACGTATGCGAATGCTCAACCCGAACGGGAAGTGGCAATTTGGAATATGGGACGCTAGATGCACATTGGGGCTATGGTGCGCTGCAAGATGGTGAACGCTATGAGGTGCATCTCTGCGAAACCTGTTTTTTCGCCACCCTCGCTTACCTCAAGCAGGAGAGACGGACGACGCACATATTTGAGTATGACCCTCGAAGGACGAATGGCGATTTCGGGCTGGTCAGCGAGGATGATTTTTTTCGCGATGGTCGCTGACACAAAGGCCGTGACCGGGCCAATTACTTCGGTTTCTTGGGCGTTGGCGGTGTTGGTACCATATCCATGAAGTCATGGAACGCTCGGGTCAAATCCTCTTCTGTTGGCTTTGGCAACGACGGACGGCGGGCAGGTTTACTGGGGAGGGAGAGTACATCTGGAGACAGATTGATATGCTCCATCGCGGATCGCTCACTTTCGGTGAGAGCCGATTCAAAAACTTTAGCGATCACCCGGTTGTCCCGATCCGCACGAGCAAATTTCACTACGTTCGACTTCATCTCGACTGGCAGCTCAAATGGGCATCGCAGGTCCAGATGCGTACCAGTCGTGCGGTTGTGTAGTGCCTGCAGCTGTAGCTCTTCGACTTCCTTGGAACTGCTGGAGTACGCGCTAGAACGATACGCCAGGCTGATATCAGAAAGCGCAACGAATTCCCGGCCAGCGCTTCGACACTCAACATAGGCGAGCTTCAGAAGCTGGACGGCAAGCCGCTTAATCCCAAAGGTAGATCGATAGAGCTCGGTGGCAAGATCATCAATGCCGATCTGGATTTGGCCATCACTCACCCTGATGCATTCACTGACGTAATTTCTCCAGTCCGAGCTCTCCGGATCATCTGGCAACATGATCCGAGGCTCAGAGAGCAATCGCTGTTTATCTTCACTGTTGCGGCGAAGCAGCTTACGGACGAGGCTGTAATTGGATACGTAGATCATGGGTGGTCCGATGGCTGCCATCGTCAACAGAATGTCCGTGACTTTAGATGCGCCCAAACCGGTGTTGATATGCTGAGTTTCTTCAAGCACAACCAGAGAAACGCCATCTCGGTTGGCTCGTCTGCGGCATTCCACAAGCAGCTTCGCTACATTTCCTCCTCTACTGGACTCTCCATTCCCAAGTACAAAGTCTGAAAGCAGCTGCTTGCCGCCGGCCTTACCTCGCGCACTCGCATACCAATGAGAAATGAGCTTGACCGTGCCATGGTAATGGTCACAGGAAAAGTCCATCGGCGGGGGCAATACTTTCCTCAATGCCGCAATCGTCTGGCTCTTTCCTATGCCAGCTAGTCCAGTCAGGCAAATTGGCGAAACTTCCACCTCTGGAGGGTCATAGACCTTTGAGAGGTAATCAGTTTCGCTTCTAAATAGCTTTTGGCTATGAACGGATGCTCGGCCTACCATTTCACTGATGAAATTCAATGAGAATGCGTTCGGCAAGTAGATCTGTTTCAAAACCTCGGCCAGGGCCTCTGCTGCGATGAGCGGGTGAACAGTGCTCAAGGGGCCCACGGGATCCGGCCTAACGGTTACACGCTCGCGTATCTTTTCAACGTCTGTGCACCCCTCGAACCGCGCCTGAATCAACTCGTTCATTTAGAGGTTCCTCTAAAGCGATTGTAATCTGCTTGGTCGCGCTGAGCCGCGCCACCTTTAGAAGGACTTCCAAGCTTACTCTCTCCACTGTCCCAATCTTCCCCGGTATATCGCTTGAATCGATCCTTGAGATGCTGCTGAAGTGCAGGCCGCTCGTCCCGCTGGGCTGCAGCTTGGTCACGCCGCATCTGATCAATCTCTTGGAGATCACGCAGTGAAATATCTCTAGTGCCCGCCGGAGTGCTCATAGTCCGTACGAAATCGAGTTCGAACAAAACACCTTCGACTTCAACCCAAATGTGCCTAACACACATAGTCAAAACAAACGCTGAGGTCTCGATGACCCCTTTCCTAGCGACCATGTCGAAAACCCCAGTCTCCGCGAACGCTGAGGATCTGTATTTCCGCCCGTAGAAATAGACCGCATCCTTACGTATGGTCGCTGGGCGACGGATCAGGAAGGTTCTGACCGCGGTGTCGAATTGCATACCTATCGATGAGTCCCGACCACGCGAAGACCAGTAGCTGTAAATCTCATGCGGCGTCGGTTTGATCCCAGCCAGCATCATCTCTTCGTTCATCCGGCTACTTGCATCCGAGGAGAGATTGTCCCAAAGGACCTGCATTATCTCGCGCCTGGCCATCTCAACGAAATTCAACTTGCTATGAAAGTGCCTCGGCTGGTCGAGGTCCTTTTTGTCTCTTGGATGAGACGATTCGACGGTAGCCTTGGATTGCCCTGAAAAAACTGGAGTCAACTCAAAGGCCTTGAGCCAGTTAATTTTTGGCTCACTGTTGTAGCTTGCCCCTGGGCCTCGATCGAATACGGTTCCCCCTGACAACCCTTCGCTAGGCCATTCACCAGGCTTAATCTCGATACCGAACAGCTCGCCGTACTTGACCTTGTCAGTTGCCATACTGAACAGCGCCATTTTGTAGGCGTCCATGTTCTCTTTACCTTCCGAAAACCCAATGCCTAATATGGCTCCCGATAAGGCGCAGACTGCGCGAACCACACAAAAGCTGTCTACTGCACTTCCTTCCGTGAGGCCGGAGAGCTTCTCTGATATGTTGTACCCATCGAATTCAACTCGCTGATTTACATTGATAATTTTTTCAGCGAAGCTTCCTTCAGATCCTGAAGTAGCGCGTGTTTTGTGCTGTCCTCTCAATGCACGACTTAATTCTCTAGGGTTGATAAGCTGCCCTATCCAGTATCTAAACTGCCTAAATGATGGGAATGGCTTACCCTCAGGATGCTGATACTCCATCATCCGGTCATTTTTGTTCGTTGCGATACACCCAAACTCACCGGTAACAACGTCGCTGTAAATCTGGTTCTGCGTCTTTCTTGTCGATTTGGATTTCAGGAATCCCGAAAGGATCATTGCCTTCATCGGCGCGTCGCAGGGGTAGCCTGATCTTTTTCCCTTCCGGGATGGCCGGCCTAGCTTGGTTTTACGTTTTGGGTCTTCCCTATTCCAACCCCCGATCCGGTGAAGCGGTGGCATCAAGGCCCATTTGTTATGGCCAAAGATGATATAGGTGTAAAACCATAACCTCAGCCGTGCAGCGTTCTGCTGCGGCCTGAGAGCCTTTGCATGCGCATTGATTAGCGCGTCTGGGTTGTCACTGGCAAGAAGGACATCCATCCGTGACACAAGGTCCGATATGGCGATGAAACGACGGTTTACCTTCTGGTCGTAGCTCTCTTTGGTTGAGTATCTACCACCTTCCAGGTGGCTAACCGAAAGGCCCCGTATGGGTTCAAGCCATGGTGGAGATGTGTCGCCCGATCCTTCTTCCAACAGCCACCCATTTTCGAGCGCTTCCTCAAACTGAATCCGGCTGAGCGCGATCAGTTGTGAGCTTAATTCCTTGCCATCGTCACTAAAAAGAACAAGCCTGACCCGGTTCCGATTGCCGTCGCTGCAAAGGAAGTGATAGGTGAGGTCCTTCGACAGATTGAGGAACCCTTCTGGCGCAATAATTCGCGCACCGGCCATCATTGATCCGACTCCTCGAAAAGAGAGCCGTGAACGGACAACAAATCACCTCCGTTAACACTCAACGGATGGTCGATGAGAATCGGCTTGGTGAAATCGATGGGAAGCTTTCGATCCCAGATATCCTGGTAGATCTTCGCGATGAACTGATCACGGAAGCCCCAGCGGGCCCCATATTCAATCGCCACATATGCCACCGGATCTCCTGCTGCAACCGACTCTCGGATAGCAGCGCTGAAATCGTCCAGCAATGCGCCGCTGAGATCGAGCGTCAAATCATGCATGACGAACAGTAGGTCCAGGTTCGCGATGACCACTGGCTCAACCATATCCAGAGAGACCTGCACTGTTCTGATGCCTGCGCTACGGTAGTACGCTTTTTCCAGCTCGGTTCTCAGCTCAGCATGCACCCGATCCTTCTTCTGTTGGACCGGTGTCTTTGGCTGCGTGCTTCTCCTCTCACGAAATGCTTGCTCGCGGTCTTTGACAGTCCAGTTAACTGCGTAGGGGATCCCGTCATGACCTTTCATATACAGCAACAAATCGCCCTGGTAGGGAAATGGCATCCATTGACGATTGCCTGCTGGTCCTTCGACCACGATCTCGTGATGCTTGAATCCGATCTCTCTGGCTATCTCCACCGTTCCACGAATAGGAGGTGGAAAAGTGCCCCTGGTCAGTGGGTGACCGCGAAGTGGATGCCCCGCGTTCACTGGCCAAAGCATCTTTTGCTCATGAATATCAATAAGGTCTGGATGAGAAAGCGCAAGTTGTGTGAACACTCGCTCAGGGGTTGAGAGAGCGTGCAATGTGCGTCCAAGCTTACGGCTGTTAAGCCTGCTAATTCGAGAGCCTTTCGGTGCCTCACGTGGGACGGCCAACGTAGACGGAATGTAATCGCCGCCCCATTCAAACCGGCTCTGACGGTTCATGATCAGGGCAAATCTTTCCTGCGGTTTCATCCAAGCATTCCAATGTCATCGGGGTACGTCAGCACCGTCCAGGCTGGGGATAAAAACCAGGCCGGTTAACGAACCCCTTATCTTGCGGGCAGGTGCTCTAACGCGACGTTGTGGATAACGCGCGGTTTCTTGTGGATGAGCGAAGTCGTGCGAGACTTGACGTCTCACATGCATGGGATAGACAATGGAATGGTCAGGCCTCTAATCTGACTTATCCACAGGGGCCCAAGGTCGCACTTGGGCCTTTGTCTATCTGACTTCCAGCATTTTCGATTAGCTAGACGTCATCGGAATTCCTCATCAAGGTGACACTCGTCGGGCTTCTCAGCACCTGTCGACGGCTCACGATTTATTCTATGCGGTCAAGCCCACAATCATGTTGTGTAGATAACTGCCGCCTCGGTTAACCGAAACATGGTACCGCTGGAATTTGCTAGCTGACAACAAAAAAAGTTGAAACCTCACGCCTCCAGAGGCGCAATGCTCGGACTTTAAGGCTTCAGGGCGCAAGCCACTGCCCAAAGAGGAAAACGAAAGACCAACTCTCGATTAAAACCTCCTTCCTTCGTTAGTTTAGTACTTAGCGTAAAGCAATTAGCAACTTCATAGTTATAACTACTAAGCATTACCTAACACCTTAGGCATTCGCTACCCTAATAGTCCGCGACTTTTTGGCTATCATTATGAACAGCTCAGGTCATCCGCCCGTCCTACGCTGGCTTGAGGATGAAACATTTTATAGTCTATGTTGTCGTCAACATTCCTTTTCTGCACAAGACAATCAGTCAAGTACATTGTCTTGGTTGTTCGGCGGCAATCAAACATCAATCAATCATGATTTCCCCAGCAATCTAAGCTCTCTCAATCAGCAAGCACTAACGTTCTTGGGTGATCCAGAGACCATCATCTACAAGCATACGATTCTTCCAATGTTCTTTCCGTTCCAGACGGAGAAGCAGATCGCAGCTGTGGTGCAGGCTATGCGCAGTGCGCACATAGGTTCGATTAAGTACCGTCTTGGCCTTTTAACAGGGCGATTTGGCGGGGAGCATCCACTGAAAGCGTGTAGCACTTGTATGGCAACGGATCGCGTCAATCATGGAGTCGCTTACTGGCATTTAACCCACCAGTTTCCCGGTGTCGTTTTGTGCCCGATTCATGGCTTTCCGCTAAGAGAATGCACCCTAAATCGGCAATGGTCAGGTCGTCCTCAGTGGACCTTGCCGAGCGAAGCTCATCTCGCGGAGGTGACGACACCAATACCTACCGAGAGAACTGAAAAGGCGCTTCTGCAATTGGGAGCAGCGGTACTAGATCTTGCAACTTACGGAAATTCAAAGCGTTTCGATCCGATCACTGTGAGGGCAGTCTACAAGAAGTCCTTAGACAAACTGGGCACCTCTCGACCCGAGCAGGCAAGGGCCGCCGCCTCGTTCGCGGAGTACACATGCAGCCTTCAGCCGTACCCTCCGTTCACCTCTCTGCCTACCTCCGAGCGGTGTGCAATAGCGTTCATAGCTCAACTGACGCGCAACCCGCGTGGCCACTGCCATCCGCTCAAACATTTGACCCTAATCACTTGGCTTTTCGGCGGCCTTGGCTCTTTCATCGAGGCCTATGAGAGCCTTGATCGTGCACCTCTAGGTGCACCTCTGATCAAACATGATAGCGACGCTCGTTCAGTCACTTTAAATATTTGCGAAGCTGTCAAACCGCAGACTCAATTAAAACCTAAGAAGCTCAAGCCCCAGCTTCGAGCCACCATCTTAGAGTGCCTGAGCTACGGTGATTCGAAGGATAAAATCTGTTCGCGATTCGGGATATCTATATGCACTCTCAATAGACTGCTACGCTTAGAACCGGTTGTAGTGAAGCTGCGCACGGAAAAACATCAAGAAGATATGCGCATTAAAAAGCGGACTGAATGGCTGAGTGTTGTCAAAGAGCATCCAGGCGCCAGCCCAAAGAAAATCCGCTCAAAAATCCAGAGCACCTACGAATGGTTATATCGGCATGATCGCGAGTGGCTGCTTATCCATACGAATGAACTACCGAGCGGTCGACGCGGTAATTATTCGAACGTTGACTGGATTAATCGAGACTCCGAACTATCGGCACTGGTCAGCAAAACACTAATTCGTGTCTACGGAACGGATCAGGGATTACGTCTGCACAAAAGTGATATTTTCAAATTAATCCCAACGCTCTCCCGCTCACTTGAGAATCGAACTCGCTACCCTAAAACAAAAAATCTGCTATCAAAGATTCTACGGTTAAACGAACGATAATTAATCGTCTAACCTCAAACTAATAAGCATTCAGCTTGCTATTGATTTTTTGCTCGTAACCGCTTGGCGTACTAATTCTCGCTTATAAAACTTTCATAATTCCGCAAACTTATGGTGAATTGAAAATACTCAATCTCACGATCGCGTGGGCAACCTGAGACTGCCGCACAAAGCAACAGCGATCATCAAGGCCATCAGCATAAGCATCACTGTTGCCCCTTGACCACTAAGTACCAGCGCCGCAGCAAATGGCCCAGCCGCCTGCGCTATGAGCATCGGCCGCGCCAAAGCCCCAATCCGAGCGCCGTATCCCTCTGTGCCGAAGAGCACCAGAGGAAGGGTCCCTCTGGCGATGGTGAGTATTCCGTTACCCGCTCCATAAAGCGCTGCAGCGACGAATGCCAGCCAGGACACGCCGGGAATAAACAGGCAGATGCCGATCAAGCTCACAAGGATGCCGACGCGAGCAGACCAGGTTGGATGAAGGTGCCGCGCGATAGAAAACTCCAACACCCTGGCGACCACCTGGGCGGGCCCAATGACCATTCCGACCGCCAATACCGTGACAATTGGAAGCCCCAGTTGCTCGAGGGAGGTCAGCAGGTGGACAGATAGGCTGGCCATCACGAAGGCAATGACCGTTAGCAGCCCTGCTAGGCGCCAAAATAGTCGGCGGCTACCATGATCCAGCGTAAGGGCTGCCTGAGCTTCCAGCGCTGATCCTCTTCCTACATCGAGCGGCTTCGGTACTGCCAGCCAATGAATCGGCAGGCCGACTAGTACATGCACCAAAACCAGCACCAAGCAGGTTTCTCTCCAGCCGATCCAAGACTCCAACGCGGCCATTACGGGCCAGCCGATGGTGCTGGCAAACCCACCAATCAACGTCAATCCCGTGATCGCTCCCCGGGCCCGCTCTCCCAAAAGCGTCCCCAGCGTTGCAAATGCTGCATCGTATAAGCCTGCGGCCATAGCCAGGCCAAGTAACGACCAAGCCAGGTAGTAGAGCCACAGATTGCTTGCCAAAGACATTACTAAGAGCCCTGCACTCAGCATCAGAGAGCTGAAGACAAGTACAGAACGCCCTCCACGCCGATCAATCAATCGGCCCGCAATAGGTGAGCAGAGGCCCGCAACCAGCATGCCCCACGACAGGCCACCTACGACAGACGATAAAGACCAGCCCATGTCCCGAGCGATCGGGACAGCGAGGACTGCCGGCAGGTAGAACGTCGACCCCCACGCCAAGATCTGAGTGATGCCCAAAGCGAGCACCAAGCGTATGCGGCTCACGCTGACTGGCAGGTAGGATTCAAGTCGAGTCACGACGGTCCAGCTTAATAGTTGTTAGTAACAACCAAGATAGTCGACCTGGCATGGATAGGTCAATCTGGTGGTCAGAGAGTTGACGAAATCAATCGGCGCCCATATTGTTGCAAGTAACAACCAATTGGAAAAGACATGCCCAGCAAGCTTAACGACGACCTGAGCCAGGATGCGGAAGCCCTTTATGAAGCGGTGAACCAGTTGGTGCGGGTCTACCAATTCAGGGATCGCGACCGCATCTGCTGCTACGACGTATCCGTCACCCAGTGCTACGCCGTTGAAACGTTGGTGAAGCAGGGACCGCTGCGCCTCCAGGCGCTGGCCGAAGAGATGTTCCTAGATAAGAGCACTGCCAGCCGTGTCGTCGATACGCTGGAGCGAAAAGGTTACGTCTCTCGCGTGGAAGATCCGGAAGATCGTCGGGCTGTCCGCGTCCAGGCCACTGAAGCCGGCGCCGACCTGTATGAGCGTATTCGCGCTGACCTGATCGCCGAAGAGAAGGCAATGATCAGCAGCATGGCATCGGAGGTACGCCAGGGAGCACTGACGCTCTTGCGTCAGTTGACCCGTGCAGCCGAGGTCCGTTGTGGCTTGGCTAACGAATGTTGCCCAGCCCAGCCGCACGAGAAATGAAGGGGGAAACCCCTTTTTTTACCCATATTGTTGTTACTACCAACTTAAAAGGAAGCCAGATGCATATCCGCCTCGCTCAGCTCGGTGATGTTCAGGCCATTGCCGACATTTACAACCAGGGGATCGAAGACCGTAGCTCCACCTTTGAGATCCAACCGCGCACCGCCAAGGATGTGCTGCCCTGGGTTGCCGATATGTCTCGCCATCCGGTGCTGGTCGTGGAGCTCGACGGTGCAGTGGTGGCCTGGGCGAACCTGAGCAGCTATCGAGCGCGGTCCTGCTATGACGGGATTGCCGACTTCTCGATCTACCTGCGACGCGATGCCCGCGGACGTGGCATCGGCAAGGCGTTACTGAACGCATTACTGCGCGAAGCAGAGTCACGCGGCTTCTGGAAAGTCCTCTCTCGCATTTTCACGTTCAACGAAGCGAGCCTGGCCCTCTGCCAATCCTGTGGATTCAGGAAGGTTGGTGTCTACGAGAAACACGCCTGCCTTGAAGGACGCTGGCTGGACTGCGCCATCGTTGAACGAATTTTTCCCTCAAATCAACCTGACAAAGGAGAACGAGCATGAGCCAATCTGACCTTCCCATCGTAATCATCGGCGCTGGCCCCGTGGGCCTGGCCGCTGCTGCGCACCTGCTGGCACGTGACATGAACCCTCTGATTTTTGAAGCGGGCAGCCAAGCTGGAGAAAGCATCAGCCAATGGGGACACGTCAGCATGTTCTCGCCCTGGGAGTACAACGTGGACAAGGAGACAACAAAGCTTCTGGCCACCACCGGCTGGCAAGCTCCCGACGCCGGTACATACCCCACCGGTCGTGAGTTGCTGGACCGTTACCTGCTTCCACTGGCCGAGCTACCTGTAATTAGGGATCGCCTCCACCTGAACACTCGCGTACATGCAGTAACCAAGGCCGGCGCGGATGTACAGAAGACTAAAGGTCGCGATGCCGCCCCCTTCCTCGTGCGCGTCAAAGGACCAAACGGCGATCGAGACATCCAGGCTCGCGCAGTGATCGATGCCTCGGGTACGTATGAAACCCCAAACTGGATGGGAGCCTCTGGCATTCCAGCACTGGGCGAACTGAACGCGAAAGCACACGTTGCCTATGGCCTTCCCGACGTAAGCGGCAGCGCACGGGCGCGCTATCAAGGTCGCCGGGTTTTGGTCGTAGGCGGTGGGCACTCAGCCTTCAATGCTCTACAGGATCTGGCTCAACTGCCTGACACAAAGGTGTACTGGGCAATCCGCGGGCACTCCCTGGAAAAAATTCTGGGCGGAGGTGCCAACGACAAGCTGGCAGAGCGAGGTAACTTGGGCCTGCGAATCCGCGCACTGCTCGAACAAGGGAAGATCACGCTCTACCAAGACGTTTCGATCAGCCAGGTTGAGACGACTGACGAGGGAGTCGTTGTGCATAGCAATGGCCAGCCGCTGCCAGCAGTGGACGAGATCATCGTCGCCACAGGCTTTCGCCCAAATCTACAGCTCCTGAGCGAGCTGCGGCTGGCAATCGACCCAGCCACGCAAAGCCCTGCTCAGTTGGCACCGTTGATCGATCCAAACGAGCACAGCTGCGGCACCGTTCGCCCGCATGGTATTGATGAGCTGTCCCATCCAGACCAAGGTATTTTTATCGTGGGGATGAAGAGCTACGGCCGTGCACCTACATTCCTGATGCTCACTGGATATGAGCAAGTCCGCTCAGTAGCAGCAGGGCTTGCTGGAGACTGGGACGCTGCACGACGCGTTGAGCTCGAACTGCCCGAAACCGGTGTATGCAGCCTCCAGTTCGAAGCTCAGGAAGAAACTTCCAGCTGTTGCGCACCAGCGAATCCTGCACAAGCCATCTGCTGTGAATCGCAGGAGCCACTGCCAGTGCCTTCGACTCAGAAACCAAGCCGCTGCACGCCCGCGACCCGCGCATAGGGACGCGTTGCAGTGCGAAACACCGTCGCCCTGCCAGCGATCAGATCTGGTGGGGCGACGCTGATAGGTGCGAAATTTCACTCTAGTTGACCACCCGTTTTCATTCGTCCTGACCACTGATCGCACCGGGATTTGACCAGTACGCTTTGTCACCTTAATAGGCACAGAACCACCAAAAACAGTCGTTTATGACCCGTACTTTATAGACCCGTTGACCTCGCCTGGGTCGTCTGCATGCCGCCATCCGGCGATAGGGTCGATTGGGCGCGAAGTGCTACATTACCGGCAATCGAACCGGCAAAAATATTTGACTGGAACTGCTTTAAGCCACGAAATGTATGGCGTATAACAAAGTAGATAGTCGGTAAATGGCATTAACACCGTTCATCTCCCAAGACAAAGCCCCAGGGGACCTGCAGGACGCCGTGGTCGAGCTCATGCAGCTCGATGCTGCCCTGAATGCCAATATCCCTCAACCGCTGCGTCTCCCCATGATCCACCTGCTGCGCCAGGTGAATTCGTTCTATAGCAACAAGATCGAGGGCAACCCAATGCTGCCCGTCGACGTGCTACGCGCCGAGGAAATCCAAAACGGCGAGAACATCACCGAGGATCTGCTGGAGATCAAATGTCACATTGAAGCCCAGCGCCGGCTTTCCACCGACCCGATCGATGAGGTTGTAATCAGCACCCGCGAGTCGATCGCACGCATGCATCGCGAGCTCTACGTCGGCATGCCGGAGGAGCATATTCGCGCCAAGATCAACGGCGAGGGAGAGACCGCCCTCTTTAGCCCAGGCGAATTCCGCACCCATGAAGTGAGGGTTGGCCAGCACATTCCGCCGCCCGCTGAAAGCATTGGCTCCTACCTGAATTGGTTTGAAGGAGCGTACCGCCTAGATCGGCTCCACGGGATGACTCCAATTCTGGCTGCTGCAGCTGCTCACCACCGTCTGATGTGGATCCACCCGTTCTTGGACGGCAACGGTCGCACCGGTCGCCTGTTCACCGACCAGTACCTGCGCGCCGCCGGTCTGGGTGGTTATGGCCTCTGGACAATAAGCCGCGGCTTCGGCCAGAAGGTCGAAGAGTACTATGCCGCGCTCAACGCCGCCGACCACGTCCGTAAGGGCGATCTCGACGGACGTGGCGAGCTTTCCGACGGCGGGCTGCTCAAGTTCACCGAGTATTTCATCGCGATGGCCCTGGAGCAGGTGCGTTACTTCACCTCGCTCCTAGAACCTCGCATGCTTAGCCAGTGCATCGACTGTTACTTCGAGATGCGCAAGCGTGGCACGTTCCCAACCACCACCAACATGGAGCTGCCGCTTCTACGCATTGAAGCCCGCGACGTTTACCGCGACCTGCTTTACTACGGCCCGATGCAACGTTCGGAAATCCATGCCAAGTTGGGCATGAGCGAGCGCACTACCCGTAATCTGCTCAGCCAGATGGCGGACGAGGGCTTGATCAGCTTGGACGGGCGTAAGCCGGTATCGCTGAAGCTCTCCAGGCACTCCATCGAGTTCCTGTTCCCCGCTCTGTTTTAATCCAGGACAAACACTAAAAAGCCCGGCTATTGGCTGGGCTTTTTGTCGCACTGATGAAGAATTCGAGGCATCAGGTAACCGGCATCAGCACCCACGCCCCTGAGTGTTGCCGAGGCGAAGTTCCGTTGCTTGGGCAAGCCTACGAAGTACAAGCCAGGCACATTGCTAGCTACACCGTTGTGTTGCAGCACACGCCCACTCCGCTCTGCGACCGGGAGGCTTGTCAGAAAATCAAGGTTTGGCTGGAAGCCTGTCGCAAAGATCAGCGCATCGACCTGAGTCGTGCTTCTGTCCGGCCAGACAACAGCATCGGGGAGAACTTGCTGGAACATGGCCCTGCGCCGGAATCGACCGGAGTTGAGAGCCTTCCGGTACTTACCGGTGTCGAGCACGGGCGTGCTCTGGTCACTCAACCATCGTGTTTGCTCCAACCTGGTGAATTTCAGCCAGGTATGAAAATCAAGCCCGAGGATTCGCTGCGGGAAAAAGCGGATTTTCTCGCGAGTAGCCAGCACCACCTCAGCGACGCCTGCAAGCTCATAGGCGATCTGAACAGCTGAGTTCGCAGCTCCAACCACTACAACGCGCTGGCCAGTAAAGGGCTCTGGCGTTCGATAAGCCGAGCTGTGTAGGCAAGTCCCTGAAAAGCCCTCCAGCCCAGGAATACTAGGTGTAAACGGACGGCTAAACCCTCCCGATGCTACGACCACAGAACGTGCGGTGAAGATTGCTCCGGTGTTGCAGTGAACCTCAAACACCTTTCCCTTCTGCGCTACGCCCACCACTCGAGTACTTCCCTGAAAAGGAAGTCGAAACTCGGCAGCATAGGCTTCCAGGTACTGCACCACCTCGTCTCGTAGCGGATAGCTCTTGGGGTCACCAGGAAACAGCAGCCCTGGCAATGCCGAGTATTCCGCCGGTGAGAACAGCTGCAGGCTGTCGTAGTAGTTACGCCAGTTTCCACCTGGGCGTGTCTGCTCATCAATGATGAGAAAATCCAAGCCGTGTTGCTGCAAGTGCCAACCAAGCGCCAAACCTGCTTGGCCTCCCCCAATGACAACCACATCCAAAGTGCGACTCAATTCATTCATATGTGCACACTCATGCATATATCAAGATAAAAAAAGCCTAACTACGGGCAGCACAGCGAAACCAGACCCTTGGTTCGCTGGAGGAGGCCCTCCAAACGCTCGACGATCGCCCCGCCATTCACTTCATAGAAAACCTGTCTGCCCACTTTGGTGGCTTTCACGATGTGAGCGTCGTGCAGCACCTGTAAGTGCCTTGAAATCACAGAGCGCTCCTGCGGCAAGGCTTTGGCGATTTCGCCGACATCCGCCCTCCCTAACTGAAGCACGCGCTTGAACACCGCGACCCTAGAGGGTTCGCAGAGAGCTTTGAAGAAGGCTTCATCCAGCGACTCGATGGCAGCATCGATAGCTTGGGCGCGGAGATTATCGGTAGTCGTCATGAGTGCAATATATGTGCATGAAGATGCACATGTAAAGCCACCCATCATCACAAGCTTGCGATACATTCGGAAAAGCGTATATTTGGAAAACCATATACGCGCTGAGTATCTAGTGATGACTGGCAAGATCCGCGTCCTGTTTGTTTGCACCACCAACGCTGCTCGCTCCCAGCTCGCCGAAGCATTGCTCCGACACACAGACCCTGTGCGCTTCGAGGCTTTCAGCGCAGGCACTCAGCCTGGCGAAGTCGACCCGCGAACCTATGCCGCCCTTGAGCACCTCGCCATCGACTCCAGCGCCTTGCGTAGCAAATCCATCGACGAGTTCGCCGGTGAACACTTCGACTACGTCATTACCCTCTGTGACAAGGCCGCCCAGGAATGCCAAGCGCTTCCGGCTTTTGGTGAGCAGCTGGTATGGAACTTCGAAGATCCTGTCACCAGCGACAAACACGACGCCTTCCGCCACACGCTTCACGAGATTCATGAGCGCATCAAGATGTTCGTCCTCGTGAAAACCAAACACTGAGAACCGCTATGACTGACTCGCTGACCCCAACCAAGGTTTTCAAATGTCTCGCCGACGAGACCCGCATTCGGATGATGTTGCTGATCGCTCGCGAGGAAGAGCTCTGCGTCTGTGAACTGACCTGTGCGCTGGAAGAAAGCCAGCCAAAGGTTTCCCGGCACCTAGCGCAATTGCGCACGTGTGACCTGCTGGAAGACCGCCGCCAAGGTCAATGGGTGTACTACCGACTACACCCAGAGCTGCCCGCCTGGGTTCGCGAGATTCTGGTAACGACGCTGGAGGCCAATCGCGAATGGCTGAGCACCAGCGTCATACGACTAGACACCATGGGTGACCGCCCACAACGCGTGGCTTCCTGCTGCTGATCACTGCCGAGAAAATCCGATGAAAGTTCTGTTCCTCTGCACCGCCAATAGCTGCCGCAGCATCCTGTCTGAAGCCGTTTTCAACCACCTGGCGCCGGCCGATATGAACGCCTTCAGCGCCGGCAGCCAGCCCAAGGGCGAGGTGCATCCGTTGTCCATCGCCGCGCTGCAGCGCGCCGGTATTTCCACCGATGGCCTCAGCAGCAAGTCCAGTGACTCACACGCCGAGCTCGCCCCGGACTTTGTCATCACCGTCTGCGACAAGGCCGCTGGCGAAGCATGCCCCGTGATCTTCGGGCCGGCAGTGAAGGCCCACTGGGGCCTTTCTGATCCGTCAGACCTGCTAGGTAGCGCCGCCGAACTGGATGAGGCTTTCGACGCCACACTTGAACAGATCAAGCGCCGCATTACGGCATTCCTCGCATTGCCTTTTGAACAACTGGATGCCGCCCAGCTCAAGGCCGAGCTGGCACGCATCGGAACGCTCTGACGTTAAGGGAGATTCACCATGAGCAAGAGCCGCCTTTCATTCCTCGATCGCAACCTGACGATCTGGATTTTTCTGGCCATGGGGCTGGGCATAGGCCTGGGTAGCCTATTCCAGGGGCTGCCAGCATGGCTGAATAGCCTGTCGGTGGGCACGACGAACATTCCCATCGCCATCGGGCTGATCGTCATGATGTACCCGCCATTGGCGAAGGTGAAATACGAGGAGTTGCCACAGGTCTTCAAGGACAAACGCATCCTCACCCTGTCGCTGATTCAGAACTGGGTAATCGGCCCGGTGCTGATGTTCGGCCTGGCTGTCGTATTCCTCTCCGACAAGCCCGAATACATGACAGGCCTGATCCTGATCGGCTTGGCGCGTTGCATTGCCATGGTGCTGGTGTGGAACCAGATCGCGGGCGGCAACAACCAGTACGTGGCGGGCTTGGTTGCCTTCAACAGCATATTCCAGATCGTGTTCTTCAGCGTGTACGCCTGGATCTTCCTGGGCCTTCTGCCGCCGTTGTTCGGCTTGCAGGCTAGCGTCATCGACACCAGCTTCGTCGAAATCGCTCAATCAGTGTTGATCTATCTGGGCATCCCGTTCCTGGCTGGCTTCTTGACCCGCAAGCTCCTGATCAGTCGTAAAGGCGCCACCTGGTACGAGGAGCGCTTCATTCCGAAGATCAGTCCTCTGACCCTTGTGGCGTTGCTGCTGACCATCGTCGCCATGTTCAGTCTGAAGGGCGACATGGTGTTGCAACTGCCTCTGGATGTACTGCGCATCGCCATCCCCCTGACCATCTACTTCGTGGTGATGTTCTTCATCAGCTTCTGGATGGGCAAGCTGATGGAAGCTGACTACCCACGTACCACTGCGCTTGCCTTTACCGCAGCGAGTAACAATTTCGAACTGGCCATTGCCGTGGCTATTGCAACCTTCGGTCTCGCCTCGCCGGTAGCCTTTGCCACCGTGATCGGACCGCTGGTGGAAGTACCTGTATTGATCTCGCTGGTTGGCGTCGCCTTGTGGCTGAAGCGTCGCTGGTTCGATCAAGCATCGTGTGCCTTGTCCCAAGAGTCAAAATCATGACCGAACACCATATCCCCAATATCGACATTGAACTGATCGACCTGCCGTCTTCCGGCAAACTGGCGATCGAGCAGCAGTCCACACACAAACCTCGCATCCTGCTGCTGTACGGGTCGAACCGCGAACGTTCTTTCAGCCGCCTGCTGACAGAGGAAGCGGCTCGCCTACTGGAGCATTTCGGTGCCGAGACGCGGATCTTCAATCCAACCGGTCTACCGATGCCGGATGACGTGCCCGATGACCACCCCATGGTCAAGGAGCTGCGCGACCTAGTGCTCTGGTCGGAAGGTATGGTCTGGTGCTCGCCAGAACGCCACGGCGCGATGACCGGAGTGTTCAAGTCGCAGATCGACTGGATTCCGCTGAGCATGGGCGCTGTGCGTCCGACGCAGGGCAAGACCCTCGCGGTGATGCAGGTCTGTGGCGGCTCGCAGTCATTCAACGTGGTCAACCAACTGCGCGTGCTCGGTCGCTGGATGCGCATGTTCACCATTCCTAACCAGTCGTCAGTGCCGAAGGCCTATCTGGAGTTCGACGAAGCGGGCCGCATGAAGCCCTCCCCGTACTACGACCGTGTCGTCGACGTGATGGAGGAGCTGGTGAAGTTCACCCTGCTTCTTCGCGACCGTGGCGACTACCTGGTCGATCGCTACTCCGAACGCAAAGAGTCGGCTGAAGAACTGTCGAAGCGTGTTAATCAACGATCCATCTGAGGCTTTTTGAGCATGCAACTGCACCCATATTCCGTGCTGGTTACTCCCGATCTGATCGGCCAGCTGATCTTCACCCCGTGCCCTGGTACGAAGGACACATCGGTCTCCCAGGCGTTGGCGACACTGCGCGATGCCGGTGCGAGCGCACTGGTAACCCTGATGCCGAATGAAGAACTGCTGCAGAACGAAATCGATCTGCTTCCCGAGGAGTGTCAGCTGTTGGGCCTCGAGTGGTTCCACCTCCCGGTGGAGGATGATCAGGCCCCCGGAGAACCCTTTGCTGCCGCCTGGGAAACCCATCGAGAGCGACTGAAAGAACTGCTGATGGATGGCAAATCGATCGTTATTCACTGCAAGGGGGGCTCGGGGCGTACTGGCCTGTTCGCAGCCCGCCTGATGATCGAGTGCGGCATGCCCGTGCAGGAGGCCATCGCTCAGGTTCAGGCTCTGCGCCCGCGAGCGATTCAAAACCCAGCTCACGTCGGCTACATCAATCAATTCACCGCCCCCTCTGACCGCTAACCACAATCCGAGAATAAGAACATGGCAATCAAAGTAGGCATCAATGGGTTTGGACGTATCGGCCGCCTGGTATTGCGCGCGTCCTGGGACTGGCCGGAACTCGAATTCGTGCAGATCAATGACCCGGCCGGCGACGCCGAGACCCACGCCCACCTGATCAACTTCGACTCGGTCCACGGACGCTGGCACCGTGAAGCAGGTGCAGAAGGCGACTCGGTGGTGATCGAGGGCAAGCGCATCAAGGTGACCGCCAACAAGGCCATCCCCGACACCGATTGGTCGGGTTGCGACCTGGTCATCGAGGCCAGCGGCAAGATGAAGTCGGTAGCCGTGCTCCAGGCCTACCTGGATCAAGGCGTCAAACGCGTGGTGGTGTGTGCCCCGGTGAAGGAAAAAGGTGCACTGAACGTGGTGATGGGGGTCAACCAGCACCTGTTCGATCCGGCCCAACACCGTATCGTCACCGCCGCCTCCTGCACAACCAACTGCCTGGCTCCGGTGGTGAAGGTAATTCACGAGAACCTGGTCATTCGTCACGGCTCGATCACCACCATCCATGACCTGACCAATACCCAGAGCATCCTCGATACGCCTCACAAGGACCTGCGCCGTGCCCGTGCCTCGGGCATGAGCCTGATCCCAACCACCACCGGTTCGGCTACAGCGATCGCCGAGATCTTCCCCGAGCTGCGCGGCAAGCTGAATGGTCACGCAGTGCGAGTACCGCTGGCCAACGCCTCGCTGACCGACTGCGTGTTCGAGGTGGCGCGTGTGACCACGGCTGAAGAGGTCAACTCGCTGCTGAAGGCGGCCGCTGAAGGACCGTTGAAAGACATCCTGGGTTATGAAGAGCGCCCCCTGGTGTCCATCGACTACCGCACTGATCCACGCTCCTCGATCATCGATGCGCTGTCGACCCTGGTGGTCAACGGTACTCAGGTGAAGATCTACGCCTGGTACGACAACGAATGGGGCTACGCCAACCGAGCAGCGGAGCTGGCTCGACTGGTCGGCATGGCGGAGTAAACAGCGATCATGAAGGCGTTGTCAGCCCTGTCCGCGGAAGTGCGTCAGTACCTGCTGGTTACCGGCAACTACTGGGCCTTCACCCTCACCGACGGCGCGTTACGCATGTTGGTGGTTTTGCACTTCCATACGTTGGGCTACACGCCGCTGCAGATCGCGGCGCTGTTCCTGTTCTATGAAATTTTCGGCGTGATTACCAACCTGGTGGGCGGCTACCTCGGTGCCCGCCTGGGACTCAATCGCACTATGAACATCGGTTTGGGCATGCAGGTGCTGGCCTTGCTGATGCTCACGGTGCCGGCAGCCTGGTTGACCGTACCTTGGGTGATGGCAGCCCAAGCGTTGTCCGGCATCGCCAAGGACCTCAACAAGATGAGTGCCAAGAGCTCGATCAAGCTCTTGGTACCGGACAGCCAGCAAGGCACCCTCTACAAGTGGGTGGCCATACTCACCGGCTCAAAGAACGCGCTCAAAGGTGTGGGGTTTTTCCTTGGCGGCGCGCTGCTTGCGCTGCTTGGTTTCACCATGGCAGTGCTGGCCATGGCGGCAGTACTGGGAGTGATCTGGATCGCCAGTTTGATGCTGCTGAAAAAGGATCTGGGCAAGGCCAAGGCCAAACCAAAATTTCGCGACATACTTTCCAAGAGCCGGGCGATCAACATCCTCTCGGCCGCACGGCTGTTTCTATTTGGCGCCCGCGACGTCTGGTTCGTCGTAGCGCTGCCGGTGTACCTGAGCACCGCATTTGGATGGGACTTCTGGCTGGTCGGTGGATTTCTTGCCGCCTGGATCATCGGCTACGGCATCGTGCAGTCATTTGCCCCCTACATCACCGGCAAGAAGCGTGGCCATGTGCCGGATGGCCGAGCAGCCTTCACATGGGCTATCGCGCTGGCCGGACTTCCCGCGCTCATTGCCCTGGGCCTAGCCGTAGGCTGGTCAGCTCAGGTGGTGCTGCTCGGCGGACTGATGCTATTCGGTGTGCTGTTCGCAGTGAACTCCTCGCTGCACAGCTACCTGATCGTGAGTTATGCCAAAGAGGATGGGGTATCCCTAGACGTGGGCTTTTATTACATGTCCAACGCCCTAGGCCGCTTGATCGGCACATTGCTGTCTGGCTGGGTTTACCAGGCCCACGGACTGCAAGCCTGCCTTTGGATATCAAGCGGCTTTGTACTACTGGCCGCCCTGATCTCCATTGCGCTGCCCAAGCACACCACACCTGGTCTCTGAAGGAGGAATGAACATGGATGCAAAAAAGCTCGATGTGATCATAATCGGCGGAGGACAGTCCGCACTGGCAACGGCTTATTTCCTGCGCCGCACTCAGCTTTCATTTCTTATCCTCGATGCAGGGGAAAAACCCGGAGGAGCTTGGCGTCACGGCTGGGACTCATTGCGGCTATTTTCGCCGGCCGCCTGGAGCTCCATTCCTGGATGGATGATGCCCCCCTCTGAGAACGAGTATCCCTCTCGCGATCATGTCATCAATTATCTGGCCCAATACGAGGCTCGCTACCAATTCCCGATTGAGCGCCCCGTGCGGGTCACCTCTGTCGAGCGTATCGAAGATGGGTTGCGAGTTCATTCAGGCGATCGATACTGGGATGCCCAGATCGTCGTAAGTGCAACAGGGACATGGAGTAATCCCTACGTCCCTGAATACCCGGGCTCAGAGCTATTTGCCGGCACCCAGCTTCACTCAGCGCACTACGTGAATTCGCAGCCATTCGCCGGAAAACGCGTATTGGTGGTTGGCGGAGGTAATTCTGGCGCGCAAATTCTAGCTGAGGTATCCAAAGTGGCAGAGGCTACTTGGGTCACACCGGCGGAGCCGATTTTCCTGCCAGATGAAGTCGATGGTCGAGTGCTATTTGAGCGGGCTACTGAACGCTGGAAGGCGCAGCAGGAAGGGCGCGTCATAGAGCAGCCTGTCGGCGGATTTGGAGACATCGTCATGGTACCTCCGGTGGTCGAAGCCCGTGAACGAGGCGTGCTGTGGGCGAAGCGTCCGTTCGAGTGCTTCACCGAAGCTGGCGTAATCTGGGCTGACGGTACCGAAACTCAGGTGGATGCGGTGATCTGGTGCACTGGCTTCAAACCAGCCCTAAACCATTTGGCCAAGCTGGGTGTCCTGAACAAAGACGGCCGGGTGGATGTTCAAAGTACGCATTCATTGCTAGAGCCAAGATTATGGCTGGTGGGCTATGGAGAATGGACGGGGTCTGCATCGGCAACGCTTATAGGCGTCACGCGCACTGCACGAGCGACGGCTGAGGAAATTGAGTCTGCGCTCATACCGCAGTGCTAGATCACGCTTCCCGGCGTAGATGATCTCGCCTGGCCCTTTGGAGCCAATCGTGCTGGTGAAGAGTAGGATAACCATTGGCAACAGCGCTCTCGAGCGGGGTGAACTTACATGAGCCAGGTGAAGAGCAAGATTGTTGAATGCGAAGACCCGAAAGATGGTAGCGGGGAGCTCATAGTCGTTATCCCTCCTGAGGTGCTCGCGGAACTCGGGCTTGGAGTCGGTGATCGGCTTAGCCTGGAGATGCTCGATGGGAAGATCGTGTTGAAGCCAGTCTGCGATACCAAGCCAAGGATCTGAGTTCCCTCCCGGTCGAGATGATTAACACCTCTTGCTGGGATTCAACCGCGGGAGCTGCACCAATGAATGACCTCCGAATTCTCGGGCTTTGTGTCCCGTTTCCTGGCAATTGCTGGAGCATAGGCCACCGCTGCTTCATGGGGAGGCGCCAGCAAATTCTGAAATGTGCTGAGCACGTGCTTGGAAATCGCGACCTTGCGGAAAGGTGGTTAGCAAAGCCAGCAATTGGCCTTGATCATCGCTCGCCCTGCAGCCTATTAACAGATCATCTGGGCTACGGTCATGTCAGGGACTTCTTAGTACGACTCGAATTCGGTGTGTACCAATGACGCGCAGGGCCCCCTCTTCACCGATCGCGCCACAGGCTCTCCTTTGGCCAACATCGGAATCCTTGGCGGCGGGAAATCGACCGTTTTTGGAGAAAGCTGCTTCCCCTTTCGCTTTGGCGCCGTGAAATTGCAACACCGGTAGCGCATGGGGCGATCGAATCCGTCATTGCTCTCCCTCAACAGGGAAAGCGGAGATGGGTATGGGCATGACCAGTGACCAACGCCATATCTGTAATTCTCTTCGATGTATTGAGCTGATTCGGAACCTCCCGCACGATAAGTAGACCATAGCGCAGATGCAATCCTGGGCTCATACTTAAACCGCTTTACATCCTCCATAAAGTCTTCGAAGTCTTCGTAGAGCAATAATGCGCATTCCCAAACCAGCTCCGAATGGCTGTCAAGCATGTGCCCATTATTTACAGTGCTATTTTTTTCGATAACTTTAATCGAAAATTCCACACGACTTCTCAAATCATTCAGCTTTGAATTTTTGGTTTCAACAGAACACAAAGTTAAAGACGAAAATTTCCCACGTAACGCTAACAGAACTGCTTCCACCGAAAGAACAGACTCACAATTAAAAGCATCAGCAAAAAACTTGCTCTTCCTAAGCTCTGCAGGATCGTCATTCTTCACGGATGAGCTCTCGCCAATATGCCGTCCTGCGCAGCCCCTCCACATCACGTCAAGGCCGTGGCCCTTATGAGCAAAAGGCTTATCGCACACAGGACATTTGCTGACCAAAAGGACGTTGTGCTTTGCACAGACGTTGATATCTGAGCGATACACTCTGCGCCAATATGAGAAGCCGAGCGTCGCCAAGTCTTCATTCACGCATTCTGGACAGTAGGAGGCGGGTTCCCGATTATATTCGTAGCGATGACCAACTGAGATATATTCTCTGTGGGAGTATGAATTATCTTGAATATTTTTAAACAGGGAATATCTCGGAAAATAGGTGTGCTCGTGAAGCAGCCTGTTAAATCCAAAGCAGCCTGGCCACCCCATAGCAGAGGCTATTAACTTCACCCCATGAGAGGTGAGAGCAATATTGGCAAGGCGACACAATTCTTTTACTTCGGGATCATATCTATTCACATAGATATTCCGCGCAACGAATGAAAGCAAAGATTCATCGCTTTGGATACGCAAAAGCATAAATAGCCAATCGAGGGGCTCGTCGGCCTGAGCAACGAGCGTTTCAGGAAACGCTGGATCGCAGCAGAGGTGGAGCCAGGTCGGCCTCACCTCTGCGACAGTTTTTATTGTCTAGCGACAGCTTTTATTGTCTAAAACCATTCTGTATAAACAGCAGCAATCGTTACTCAACCGTCACCGATTTTGCCAGGTTACGCGGCTGGTCCACGTCGGTGCCTTTAAGCACGGCCACGTAGTACGACAGCAGCTGCAGCGGGATGGTGTAGAGGATCGGCGCCAAGGCATCGATGATGTGTGGCACGGCGATCACGTGGGTGCCTTCGCCGTTGCTCATGCCGGCCTGTTCGTCGGCAAAGACGATCAGTTCACCGCCACGGGCGCGGACTTCCTGCAGGTTGGACTTGAGCTTCTCCAGCAGCTCGTTGTTCGGCGCCACGGTGACCACAGGCATGTCGCTGTCGACCAGCGCCAACGGGCCGTGCTTGAGCTCACCTGCCGGATAAGCTTCGGCATGGATATAGGAAATTTCCTTGAGCTTGAGTGCGCCTTCCATCGCCACCGGGAACTGCGCGCCACGGCCCAGGAACAGTGTGTGGTGCTTGTCTGCAAACAGCTCAGCGGTTTTCTCGACAATGGCGTCCATGGCCAAGGCTTCGCCCAGGCGCGTCGGCAGGCGGCGTAGCTCTTCGACCAACTCGGCTTCGACACCGGCGGCCAAGGTGCCACGGACCTGGCCCAGGGACAGGGTCAGCAGCATCAGCGACACCAGCTGGGTAGTAAACGCCTTGGTCGACGCAACACCGATTTCCGGGCCGGCTTGGGTCAGCAAGGTCAGGTCCGATTCACGTACCAGCGAGCTGATGCCGACGTTGCAGATCGCCAGGCTGCCGAGGAAACCCAGCTCCTTGGCATTGCGCAGCGCCGCGAGGGTGTCGGCGGTTTCCCCCGACTGGGAGATCGAGACGAACAGGGTGTCTGGCTGTACCACCACCTTGCGGTAGCGGAACTCGCTGGCCACTTCTACCTGGCAAGGGATACCGGCCAGGCTTTCCAGCCAGTAACGCGCCACCATACCGGCGTGATAGCTGGTACCACAGGCCACAATCTGCACGTTGCGTACTTTGGCGAACAGCTCGGCAGCTTGCGGGCCGAAGGCCTGGACCAGGACGTGATCCTTGCCCAGACGCCCTTCCAGGGTGCGCTGCACCACGGTCGGTTGCTCGTGGATTTCCTTGAGCATGAAGTGGCGATAGGTACCCTTGTCGGCCGCTTCGGCGCCTTCGTGGTACTGCACGGTTTCGCGCTGAACCTTGGTTCCGGCCACATCCCAGATAGTCACCTGGTCGCGGCGGATCTCGGCGATGTCGCCTTCTTCCAGGTACATGAAGCGGTCGGTCACCTGGCGCAAAGCCAGTTGATCGGAGGCCAGAAAGTTTTCCCCATGGCCCAGGCCAATCACCAGCGGGCTACCGCTGCGGGCAGCCAACAGGCGGTCAGGTTGGTGCGCGCTGATCACTGCCAGACCGTAAGCACCATGCAGTTGCTTGACAGCAGCCTTCAGGGCATCGGCCAGATCAGGAACGCTTTTCAGGGTGTGGTGCAGCAGGTGAACGATGACTTCGGTGTCGGTCTCGGAGCTGAATACATAACCCAGGCTCTTGAGCTGTTCACGCAGCGCCTCATGGTTCTCGATGATGCCGTTATGCACCACCGCCAACTCGTGACCGGAGAAATGCGGGTGAGCATTGCCTTCTGTTGGCGCACCGTGGGTGGCCCAACGGGTGTGGGCGATACCCAACTGGCCGGTCAGCGGTTCGGCGGCAACAGCGGCTTCCAGCTCACTGACCTTACCGATGCGACGACGACGCTCCAAGGTCCCCTGCTGGGTGTATACCGCCAGACCTGCGCTGTCATAACCGCGGTATTCCAGGCGCTTGAGACCTTCGATGAGAATGGTGGTGATATTACGTTCAGCGACGGCACCAACGATTCCACACATTAGTTATGCTCCTTGGAGAGTGCGGCACAAATCACATGGACGCCGCGGGCTTCAATTTGTTCGCGCGCCGCAGTGGGCAAGCGCTCATCAGTAATCAGGGTGTTGACGCTGCCCCAGGGCAGCTCGAGGTTGGGGATCTTGCGCCCGACCTTGTCCGACTCGACCATCACAATCACTTCCCGGGCCACTTCAGCCATGACCCGGCTCAGGCCCAGCAATTCATTGAACGTGGTAGTGCCACGCGCCAGGTCGATGCCATCGGCGCCTATGAACAGCTGGTCGAAATCGTATGAGCGTAGTACCTGCTCGGCGACCTGGCCCTGGAAGGATTCGGAATGCGGATCCCAGGTGCCGCCGGTCATCAACAGTACTGGCTCATGCTCCAGCTCACTCAGGGCCCGGGCGACATTCAGCGAGTTGGTCATCACCACCAGGCCGGGCTGATGGCCGAGTTCGGGAATCATTGCTGCCGTGGTGCTGCCGCTGTCGATAATGATGCGCGCGTGTTCACGGATGCGTTCGACGGCAGCCCGCGCAATGGCTTGCTTATAGAGGGAGACGGGCTGGCTCTGATCAGCGATCAGCTCCTGCGGCATGGTCACTGCACCACCGTAACGGCGCAGCAGCAAGCCATTGGCTTCTAGCGCGGCGAGATCCTTGCGAATGGTCACTTCCGAGGTTTCGAAACGTTTGGCCAGCGCGTCGACGCTCACCTCTCCCTGTTCAGTGAGCAAGGCGAGGATATTGTGGCGGCGCTGGGGGGTGTTACGTTTCGACATGGCGTCTTTAAGTTTCGTTTCGAAAGTTAGTAATGCCAATCAAAACCTAAAGCTTTTGAGACGTCAAGTAGGGCGTGCAATTTTCCGATTTGATTACGTTATCCACAAAGCATCCCGGATGTATAATTCCACCACAGAATGCAAAAAGGCCGACTTATACACAATCCAGTCGGCCTTCTTGTTCAGCTGTGAATAACTCAGCTCTTCTTGAGCTTCTCCGGCCGCTTCCAGCCTTCGATGTTGCGCTGACGTGCACGGCCAACCGCTAGCTGAGCAGCCTCGACGTTCTGAGTGATCGTCGAACCGGCCGCCGTGGTGGCGCCGTCTAAGATATCCACAGGGGCAACAAGAGAGTTGTTGGAACCAATGAACACGTCCTCACCAAGCACGGTCTTGAACTTGTTCGCGCCATCGTAGTTGCAGGTAATGGTACCGGCACCAATGTTGGTACGCGCACCGACCTCGGCGTCGCCCAGATAGGTCAGGTGACCGGCCTTGGCGCCTTCACCGAGGTGCGCGTTCTTCAGTTCGACAAAGTTACCCACATGGGCACGCGCTTCCAGCACGCTGCCAGGACGCAGGCGAGCAAAAGGACCGGCATCGCTGCCCTCTCCCATGATTGCGCCTTCAAGATGGCTGTTGGCCTTAACGACGGCCCCCTTACGCAGGGTTGTATTCTTGATCACGCAGTTCGGGCCGATGACCACGTCGTCTTCGATGACCACACGACCTTCAAGGATGACGTTGATGTCGATGAGCACATCGCGACCCACCGTCACTTCACCACGCACATCAAACCGTGCCGGATCACGCAGGGTCACGCCCTGGGCCATCAGGCGACGCGCTGCACGCAGCTGGTAATGACGCTCAAGCTCCGCCAGTTGCCGACGATCGTTGGCGCCCTGCACTTCCATTGGGTCCAGCGGATGTTCGGTGGCAACCACCAGGCCATCGGCAACGGCCATGGCAATCACGTCGGTGAGGTAGTACTCGCCTTGGGCGTTGTTGTTCGACAGCCGTCCCAGCCACTCAGCCAGGCGTGCAGCCGGTACCGCCAGAATCCCGGTGTTACCTTCCTTGATGGCTTTCTGCGCTTCGCTGGCATCTTTGTGCTCTACGATCGCTGTCACCTGGCCCTGGGCATCACGAACAATGCGACCGTAGCCGGTTGGGTCGTCGAGGTTAACGGTCAACAGGCCCAACTGCTCAGGCGTAACCTTGGCCAACAGGCGTTTGAGGGTATCCACTTCAATCAACGGCACATCACCATACAAGATCAGCACGGTTTCAGCGCTCAGGGCCGGCAAGGCTTGGGCGACGGCATGGCCGGTACCCAGTTGCTGGTCTTGCAAGACAAAATTTAGATCGTCGGCCGCCAAACGCTCACGTACCAACTCTGCACCGTGCCCGATCACCACATGAATGCCTCGCGGCTGTAGCTCGCGAGCGCTGTGGATAACATGGCCGAGCATGGAATCGCCGGCAACCGGATGCAGTACTTTCGGCAGCGCGGAACGCATGCGGGTGCCTTGGCCTGCGGCAAGAATAACGATATCGAGAGACATTGACGGGCTACCAATCCTGGAAGGTCAGTGAACAGACCTGAATATAAATCGCAGAAAAAGAAAAAGGGTAGCCGAGGCTACCCTTTAACTCAATCGCAGCAGAAGTGATCGGCCAAAGCCAGATTACTTGCCTTTGCGCATTTGCTGGACGGTACGCAGCTGGGCTGCGGCCTCGGCCAGACGTGCGGCAGCGGCGCCGTAGTCGAACTCCGCGCCTTTTTCGTGCAGGGCGTTCTCAGCAGCCTTGAGGGCATCCTGAGCCTGAGCTTCGTCCAGGTCGGCAGCACGTTGCACGGTATCGGCAAGCACCTTGACCATGTTCGGCTGGACCTCGAGGAAACCACCAGAGATGTAGAACACCTCTTGGGCGCCACCCTGCTTGGTCAGCGTGATCGGACCTGGCTTCAGATTAGTGATCAGCGGCGCGTGGCCTGGAGCGATACCAAGATCACCCAGGTTACCGTGCGCAACCACCATCTCGACCAGACCGGAGAAAATCTCTCCTTCCGCGCTGACGATATCGCAATGGACTGTCATAGCCATCTGCTTGCCTCAACCTGATTAGCGCCCCTTGCGGGGCGCCGGGATTACAGTTTCTTGGCTTTCTCGACCGCTTCTTCGATGCCGCCGACCATGTAGAACGCTTGTTCTGGCAGGTGGTCGTAGTCACCTTTGAGGATGCCGCTGAAGCCAGCAATGGTGTCTTTCAGGGAAACGTATTTACCTGGAGAACCGGTGAAGACTTCTGCCACGAAGAACGGCTGGGACAGGAAACGCTGGATCTTACGAGCACGGGATACCAGCTGCTTGTCGGATTCGGACAGTTCGTCCATACCCAGGATCGCAATGATGTCCTTCAGCTCTTTGTAGCGCTGCAGCACGTACTGGACGCCGCGAGCGGTATCGTAGTGCTCGTTGCCGATGACGTTCGGGTCCAGCTGGCGCGAAGTCGAGTCCAGTGGATCGACCGCTGGGTAGATACCCAGGGAGGCGATGTCACGGGACAGTACGACGGTGGCGTCCAAGTGGGCGAAGGTGGTCGCTGGCGACGGGTCGGTCAGGTCGTCCGCAGGTACGTATACGGCCTGGATCGAGGTGATCGAACCTTCCTTGGTCGAAGTGATACGCTCTTGCAGAACGCCCATCTCTTCAGCCAGGGTCGGCTGGTAACCTACTGCCGAAGGCATACGGCCCAGCAGTGCGGATACTTCGGTACCGGCCAGGGTGTAACGATAGATGTTGTCGACGAACAGCAGAACGTCGTTACCTTCGTCACGGAACTTCTCAGCCATGGTCAGGCCGGTCAGCGCTACGCGCAGACGGTTTCCTGGTGGCTCGTTCATTTGGCCGTATACCAGAGCAACCTTGTCCAGTACGTTGGAATCCTTCATCTCGTGGTAGAAGTCGTTACCCTCACGAGTACGCTCACCCACACCGGCGAACACGGAATAACCGCTGTGCTCGATGGCGATGTTACGGATCAGTTCCATCATGTTTACGGTTTTGCCTACACCGGCACCACCGAACAGACCAACCTTACCACCCTTGGCGAACGGGCAAACCAGGTCGATAACCTTGATGCCGGTTTCCAGCAGGTCGTTGCCGCCTGCTTGGTCAGCGAACGAAGGCGCATCACGGTGGATGCCCCAACGCTCTTCTTCACCGATAGGACCGGCTTCGTCAATTGGGTTACCCAAAACGTCCATGATACGGCCCAGGGTCGCTTTACCGACCGGTACCGAGATCGCTGCGCCAGTATCGTTTACGTCCAGGCCGCGTTTCAGGCCTTCGGTGGAACCCATCGCAATGGTACGAACCACGCCGTCGCCCAGCTGCTGCTGAACTTCCAGGGTGGTTTCCGCGCCAACTACTTTCAGCGCGTTATAGACACTCGGTACGCTGTCACGTGGGAATTCCACGTCGATGACGGCGCCGATGATTTGAACGATACGTCCGCTACTCATAGCTGGATCCTCTGAATATTTGAACCGTTAAACCGCGGCAGCGCCGCCGACGATTTCCGAGATCTCTTGGGTGATCGCAGCCTGACGCGCCTTGTTGTAGATCAGCTGCAATTCGCTGATCAAATCACCGGCGTTGTCGGTGGCGTTCTTCATCGCGATCATCCGGGCAGCTTGTTCAGCTGCGTTGTTCTCGACCACCGCCTGGTAGACCTGCGACTCCACGTAACGCACCATCAGGCCGTCAAGCAGCTCTTTGGCGTCAGGTTCGTAGAGGTAGTCCCAGTGGTGCTTGAGTTCTTGATCCGGGGTTGCCACCAACGGAATCAATTGCTCGACCGTTGGAGTTTGAGTCATGGTATTGACGAACTTGTTCGATACCACGGACAGACGATCAATACGACCGTCCAGGTAAGCATCCAGCATAACCTTGACGCTGCCGATCAGATCATTGATCGACGGCTCTTCGCCCAGATGGCTGATTGCTGCAACGACGTTACCGCCGAAGCTGCGGAAAAACGCCGCACCCTTGCTACCAACCACGCACAGATCGATCTCGATACCTTGCTCGCGGTTGACTGCCATGTCCTTGACCAGGGCCTTGAACAGGTTGGTGTTCAAGCCACCACACAGACCACGGTCACTGCTCACCACAACATAACCGGCGCGCTTTACAGGGCGATCGATCATGAACGGGTGACAGTATTCCGGGTTGGCGTTGGCCAGATGACCAATAACCTGGCGGATACGCTCCGCATAAGGACGGCTAGCAGCCATGCGCATTTGAGCCTTGCGCATTTTGCTGACCGCCACTTTTTCCATGGCGCTGGTAATTTTTTGCGTGCTTTTGATGCTCGCAATCTTACTGCGAATCTCTTTTGCGCCTGCCATGTAACACCTATCAGGTTAGCAAGCGGGGGCTGCAAAGCCCCCGCTGCGGCTTACCAGGTTTGGGTGGCCTTGAACTTCTCGATACCGGCTTTGATGCCAGCGTCGATTTCGTCGTTGAAGTCACCCTTCACGTTGATCTTCGCCATCAGTTCGGCGTGATCACGGTTGAAGTAGGAAATCAGCGCTTGTTCGAAGCTACCGACTTTGGCGATTTCAACGTCGGTCAGGAACCCACGCTCAGCGGCATACAGCGACAGCGCCATGTCCGCGATGGACATTGGAGCGTATTGCTTCTGCTTCATCAGCTCGGTAACACGTTGACCGTGTTCGAGTTGCTTACGGGTGGCTTCGTCCAGGTCAGAAGCGAACTGGGCGAATGCTGCCAGTTCACGGTACTGAGCCAGAGCGGTACGGATACCACCGGAGAGCTTCTTGATGATCTTGGTCTGAGCGGCACCACCCACACGGGATACCGAAACACCGGCGTTCACTGCTGGGCGGATGCCCGAGTTGAACATGGCCGATTCCAGGAAGATCTGACCGTCGGTGATGGAAATCACGTTGGTCGGAACGAACGCGGAAACGTCGCCAGCCTGGGTTTCGATGATCGGCAGTGCGGTCAGGGAACCGGTCTTGCCAGTTACAGCACCGTTGGTGAACTTCTCAACGTACTCTTCGGAAACGCGCGATGCACGCTCCAGCAGACGGGAGTGGAGATAGAACACGTCACCTGGGTACGCTTCACGTCCTGGTGGACGGCGCAGCAGCAGGGAGATCTGACGGTAAGCAACGGCCTGCTTGGAAAGGTCATCGTAAACGATCAGTGCGTCTTCACCGCGGTCACGGAAGAACTCGCCCATGGTGCAACCGGCGTATGGCGCCAGGAATTGCAGTGCGGCGGATTCCGAAGCACTGGCAACCACCACGATGGTGTTGGCCAGGGCGCCGTTTTCTTCCAGCTTGCGAACGATGTTGGCAACGGTGGAACGCTTTTGGCCGACAGCAACATAAACACAGAAAATACCGGAGTCTTTCTGGTTGATGATGGCGTCGATCGCCATGGCGGTCTTACCGATCTGACGGTCACCGATGATCAGCTCACGCTGGCCACGGCCGACAGGGATCATGGCGTCGACGGATTTGTAGCCAGTCTGTACAGGCTGGTCTACCGACTTACGCCAGATCACACCCGGAGCAACCTTTTCGACTGCGTCGAATTCGGTATTGCCCAGTGGGCCTTTGCCGTCGATTGGGTTACCCAGTGCGTCGACTACGCGACCCAGCAGTTCCTTACCAACTGGAACCTGCAGGATGCGGCCGGTGCACTTGGCACTCATGCCTTCAGCGAGGCTGTCGTAAGCGCCCAGTACTACCGCACCAACGGAGTCACGCTCCAGGTTGAGGGCCATACCGTAGACGCCGCCTGGAAACTCGATCATTTCACCGTACATTACGTCGGCCAGACCGTGAATCCGCACGATGCCGTCAGAAACGCTGACGACAGTACCTTCGTTGCGAGCTTGAGAGGCTACATCGAGATTCTCGATGCGGCCCTTGATGATTTCACTTATTTCGGAAGGATTGAGTTGCTGCATTGCTCTGCTGCCCCTTCAAACTCAAGATTTCAATGCTTCGGCCAGTTTCGCGATTTTGCCGCGGACTGAGCCATCGATAACCAGGTCGCCGGCGCGGATTACGACGCCACCGATCAGGCTGGCATCCTCCGACACTTGCAGGCGCACTTCCCGGTCGAGCCGTGCACTGAGAACCTTGGCGAGTTTGTCTTGCTGTTCTTGGTTCAATGCAAAAGCACTGGTGACTTCCACATCCACGGATTTCTCTTGCTCGGCCTTGTACAGGTCGAACAAAGCCGAAATCTCCGGCAACAGCAGGAGACGTTCGTTTTCCGCGGCAATTTGGATGAAACTCTTTGCCTGTGCATCAAACTTGTCACCGCACACTTCAATAAAAGTGGCGGCCTTTTCTGCGCTCGTCAGTCGCGGGGCCTTGAGCAGGCGCTGCATTGTGTCGTCTTGCGACACTGCAGCAGCCAGGCCGAGCATGGCTGACCAATTGGCCAGTTGCTGATGGGCCTGGGCGTGCTCAAAGGCAGCCTTAGCGTAAGGTCGGGCCAACGTGGTCAGTTCTGCCATGATCGCCCTCGCTTAAATTTCAGCGGCCAGTTTATTAACCAGCTCCGCATGCGCGTTTTGATCGATTGTGGCGCCAAGGATCTTTTCAGCACCGCCAACGGCCAGGCTACCCACTTGGGCGCGCAGCGCGTCTTTGACGCTGTTAATTTCCTGTTCGATCTCGGCCTGAGCCAGAGCCTTCACACGGTCAGCTTCGACGCGGGCCTGGTCACGGGCTTCCTCGACGATCTGAGCACCGCGTTTCTTGGCTTGCTCAATGATTTCGGCTGCCTGAGCTTTCGCTTCGCGCAGTTGCTGACCCGCTTTATCTTGGGCCAACTCCAGGTCGCGAGCTGCTCGGTTGGCAGCGTCCAGTCCATCCGCGATCTTCTTCTGACGTTCTTGCAATGCCGCGATGACCGGAGGCCACACGAACTTCATGCAGAACAGCACAAAAATGAAGAACGCAACGGACTGACCAATCAGGGTTGCATTAATGTTCACGCCAACACCTCGCTCGTTCTTTGTCCATCACACCAAACCACTCGAGAATTCGAGTGATTAGCCGGCGAGTTGACCAACGAAGGGATTAGCGAAGGTGAAGAACAGTGCGATACCAACACCGATCATGGTTACGGCGTCGAGCAGACCGGCAACGATGAACATTTTAACTTGCAGCATTGGAACCATCTCTGGCTGGCGAGCAGCGCCTTCCAGGAACTTGCCGCCCAGCAGGCCGAAACCAATGGCGGTACCCAGGGCACCCAGGCCGATCAGCAGAGCAACAGCGATAGCGGTAAGACCAACTACAGTTTCCATCTTTCCTCCCGACTTTTACGTCGTATTGGTTAGGTTTTTTAGTTTGAAGCGGTAAAACAAAATCGTTTGGTACAGCTGCCCTTGCGGACTTTTTCGACCCTCCCCAGTACCTGCAGAAGGGTCATCAGACACGCCAGGCGGTCTTAATGGTTATCTTCGTGAGCCATCGACAGGTAGACGATGGTAAGCATCATGAAGATGAACGCTTGCAGGGTGATGATCAGGATGTGGAACACCGCCCACGCCCATTGCAGCACCACACCCAGGCCGCTCAGCCACAGCAGGCCGCTGCCGAACATTACAGCGATCAGGATGAACACCAGCTCGCCGGCATACATGTTGCCGAACAGACGCAGGGCCAGCGAGATCGGCTTGGCGATCAGGGTGACGAATTCGAGTAGGAAGTTAACCGGAATCAGCAGGATCTGAACGAAAATGTTCTTGCTGCCGAACGGGTGCAGGGTCAGTTCGCCGAGGAACCCGCCGATGCCCTTGACCTTGATGCTGTAGAAAATGATCAGGGCGAATACGCTGAAGGCCATGGCCAGGGTCGCGTTCGGGTCGGTAGTGGAGACCGCGCGGAACGGAATGTGCGGATCACCGGAGATCAGCATGGCCAGCTGAGGAATCCAGTCGACCGGGATCAGGTCGATGGCGTTCATCAGGAAGACCCAGACGAAAATGGTCAGCGCCAGTGGGGCGATCACCGGGCTGCGACCGTGGAAGCTGTCCTTGACGCTGCCGTCGACGAACTCAACCATCACTTCAACGAAGTTCTGCAGGCCGCCAGGCTGGCCGGAAGTCGCCTTCTTGGCTGCCATACGGAACAGGAATACGAAAAGCAGACCCAGTGCCACCGACCAACCCAGGGTATCCAGGTGGAAAGCCCAGAAGCCCATTGCTTTGGCTTCTGCTGCGGAATGGGCAAAGCCCCAACCGCCGTCTGGTAGTTGACCGAAGGTCAGGTTCTGCAAGTGGTGCTGGATATAGCCCGAAGCGGTTTCTGCTGCCATGGTTGCCTCAAACGCCCTAAGGTCTCGAAAGTCTTATGTTCATCAGCAGGGGCGCGAACCAGCTGACCAACTGGGTCAGCAGAAAGACACCGAAGACTGCTAACGGCGCCAATGGCTTCACTCCTGCGAACGTCAGTGCAAAAAGCACTGCCGTCAAAATCAATTTGCCTGCTTCGCCAGCGTAAAACGACTTGACGATAGCCTGCGCTGCCCTGGCTCCTGTGTAACGAAAAGCCTTCCAGGCGAAATACACATTTGGCAGCCCGGCAATCAACCCTCCGCAGAGTGCTGAATATCCACTGACCGCCCCGTGCCACTGCCACAACGCCAAAGTTGCCAGCAAAAACACGACACACTGAGCCAACAGTACCGGAAAAACCGCCCAGCGATGGAAAGGCAAGCGGTTTGGCGTGCGGGTTTCCATCACAACTGCTCCTCAAAAGTCGACTAACCAGTCAGCTATGACTTGGCATAATTTGTGCCGACAAAATGCGCGCAGAGTATAGGGGCGGTTTAACCCCTATTCAACTGCCGGGTAGTGATTTCCGACTACGCGCTACAAAAGGAATTGTTTCAGCGGATGTGAGCTAGCACACCTTGCAACTCATCTAGCGAGTTGTAACGGATAACTAACTGGCCTTTGCCCTTATTGCCATGGCGTATCTGTACTGCCGAGCCCAAACGCTCTGCCAGACGCTGTTCAAGCCGGGTAATGTCCGGGTCTGGCTTGGCGGGTTCAACCGGCTCTGGCTTGCCATTGAGCCATTGGCGAACCAGTGCTTCAGTCTGGCGCACGGTCAGGCCACGTGCGACAACATGACGCGCCCCTTCCACCTGCTGCTCATCCGGCAAACCGAGCAATGCCCTAGCGTGACCCATTTCCAGATCGCCATGCGACAGCATGGTCTTGATTACTTCCGGCAACGAAATCAGACGCAGCAAGTTGGCCACGGTCACCCGCGACTTACCCACAGCGTCAGCAACTTGCTGCTGGGTCAGCTGGAACTCCTGCTGCAGACGCTGCAGGGCGATCGCCTCTTCCACCGGGTTGAGGTCTTCGCGCTGAATGTTCTCGATCAGGGCCATGGCAATGGCCGCTTCATCAGGCACATCGCGGACCATCGCCGGAATGGTTTCCATGCCGGCCTGCTGGCTGGCACGCCAGCGACGTTCCCCGGCAATGATCTCGTAGCGCTTGTCACCGATCGGGCGGACCACGATGGGCTGCATCACGCCCTGGTTCTTGATCGATTGCGCCAGTTCTTCCAGCGCTTGCGGGTCCATGTCCCGACGTGGCTGATACTTGCCGCGCTCGATCAGGTCGAGCGGCAGATGTTGCAGTTCGTTCTGGTCGACCTTCACAGCCTGCTCTTCGAGCGCGCTGACGGTAGGACCACTGAGCAGTGCATCCAACCCACGTCCGAGACCCCGTTTCTTAACGGCCATACGGATTCCTTAAGTTGTTTGTGCAGTGCGTGATGGACGGCGCTGACGGCGTACGAGTTCCCCGGCCAGGGCCAGATAAGCCAACGCTCCGCGCGATTGCTTGTCGTAAGCCAGGGCCGGCATGCCGAAACTCGGTGCCTCGGCCAGGCGAATGTTGCGTGGGATCACGGTGTCGTACAGCTGGTCGCCAAAGTGTTCCTTGAGCTGCGCAGACACATCGTTGATCAGGCTCAAGCGCGGGTCGTACATGGTCCGCAGCAGGCCTTCGACCTTCAGCTGCGGGTTCAACCGCTCGCCGATCCGTTTGATGTTATCCACAAGGTCGCTCAAACCTTCCAGAGCAAAGTATTCACATTGCATCGGAATGATCACGCCATCGGCAGCGACCAGCGCGTTGAGGGTCAGCATCGACAGCGACGGTGGGCAGTCGATCAGGATGTAGTCGTAATTCTCGCGGATCGGCGCCAGCGCCGTACGCAGGCGACTTTCCTTCATCTGCATTTCCAGCAGCACCACTTCCGCAGCGGTCAGGTCGCGGTTGGCCGGCAGCAGTTGATAACCACCGTGCTCGGAGAAATGCATGGCCTGGGCCAGATCGCATTCACCGATCAGCAGGTCGTAGACCGAATGTTCCAGGACGTGTTTATCCACACCGCTACCCATGGTGGCGTTGCCCTGTGGATCGAGATCGATCAGCAGCACCCGGCGCTTGGTGGCGACCAGCGACGCTGCGAGGTTGATACAGGTGGTGGTCTTGCCCACACCACCTTTCTGGTTCGCGATAGCGAATACCTTAGCCATTCTTGCTTGTGTTCCCAATCATGCTGTGCGGCGCAGTATCAGCAGATGGCGCTGGCCTTGGCAACCCGGAACGGTCAAGGCCTGCTCGCTATCCACTCTGAAGTCTGCCGGCAATGCTACCAGCTCATCAGCAGGATGCAGCCCTTTCATTGCCAGCCACTGCGTCTGCTCGTCGCCCAGGTGGCGCGTCCAGTTGGTGAAGTTCTCCATGCTGCTGAAAGCACGGGAAACAATTCCGGTGAAAGGCTGTGGCGGTTGGAACTCTTCGACCCGCTTGTGGATAACTGTCAGGTTGTCCAATTTGAGCTCAAGCTTTACCTGGGTCAGGAAGCGGGTTTTCTTGCCATTGCTGTCCAAAACCGTGACTTGCTTGTGCGGATGCAGGATAGCCAAGGGAATGCCGGGCATGCCGCCACCACTGCCGACATCCAGCCAGCGCTCGCTGTGGATAAACGGCATGACGCTCAGGCTGTCGAGCAGATGGCGGGAAACCATTTCGTCCGGATTACGCACGGCCGTCAGGTTGTAGGCCTTGTTCCACTTGATCAGCAAGGCCAGATAGGCCAGCAATTGCGCGTGCTGGGCCTCGCTCAGCTCGACACCGAGCTGGCGGGCGCCTGTGGACAACTCTTCGGCGTGTTGAGGGGTGACCTGAGAACTCAAGCGCTTTGCTCCAACTCGCGGCCTGCGCCGCGTTTTTTCAGATGAATCAGCAACAGGGAAATCGCCGCCGGGGTCACGCCGGGAATACGCGATGCCTGGCCCAGGGTCTCAGGTCGGGTCTGGCCGAGCTTGCTCTGGATCTCCTTGGACAGCCCGGAAATACCGGTGTAATCGATATCGTCGGGTAGGCGGGTATCTTCGCTGGCGCGCAAGCGAGCGATTTCTTCCTGTTGCCGGTCGATGTAACCGGCGTATTTGGTCTTGATCTCGACCTGTTCGGCCACTTGCGGGTCAATCTCGCTGCCGCCGGTCACTTCCATCAGGCCAGCGTAGTCGATTTCCGGGCGGGTCAGCAGGTTGAGCAGGTTGTATTCATGGCTCAACGGCGTACCGAATTTCTCGGCAATGGCCTGACCTTGCACAGTGCCTGGACGAACCCAGGTGGACTTCAGCCGTTGCTCTTCCAGGGCGATACCTTCGCGCTTGGCACTGAATGCAGCCCAGCGCTGGTCATCGACCAGACCCAGTTCGCGACCTTTTTCGGTCAGGCGCAGGTCGGCATTGTCCTCACGCAGGATCAAGCGGTATTCGGCACGCGAGGTGAACATCCGGTACGGCTCTTGGGTACCCAGGGTAATCAGGTCATCGACCAATACGCCGATGTACGCTTCATCGCGACGCGGGCACCAGCTATCACGGCCCTGGGCACGCAATGCGGCGTTGGTACCGGCGAGCAAACCTTGCGCACCGGCTTCTTCGTACCCAGTAGTGCCGTTGATTTGTCCAGCGAAAAACAGACCGCCAATAACTTTGGTTTCCAGGCTGTACTTGAGGTCACGCGGATCGAAGTAGTCGTACTCGATGGCGTAGCCCGGGCGCACGATATGCGCGTTTTCCATGCCGCGAATCGAGCGCACGATCTGCAATTGCACGTCAAACGGCAAGGATGTGGAGATTCCGTTCGGGTATAGCTCGTGGGTGTTCAGGCCTTCCGGCTCAATGAACACCTGATGGCTTTCCTTGTCGGCAAAACGGTGGATCTTGTCTTCGATCGACGGGCAATAACGTGGGCCAATGCCTTCGATGACCCCGGAGTACATCGGCGAACGGTCGAGGTTCGAGGCAATGATCTCGTGGGTACGGGCGTTGGTATGGGTAATCCAGCAACTGACCTGACGCGGGTGCTGTTCCTTGGAACCCATGAACGACATCACCGGAATCGGCGTGTCGCCCGGCTGTTCGGTCATTACCGAGAAATCCACAGATCGCCCGTCGATACGCGGCGGGGTGCCGGTTTTCAAGCGGCCGACGCGCAGCGGCAATTCACGCAGGCGATGGGCCAGGGCAATTGCCGGCGGATCACCGGCGCGACCACCGGAGTAATTCTGCAAACCAATGTGGATAAGTCCACCGAGGAAGGTCCCGGTGGTCAGCACCACGGAGTCCGCGAGAAAACGCAGACCCATTTGTGTCACCACGCCGCGTACCTGGTCCTGCTCGACGATCAGGTCGTCACAAGACTGCTGGAATATCCACAGGTTGGGTTGGTTCTCAAGAATCTCGCGGACTACCGCTTTGTAGATGGCGCGGTCTGCCTGGGCGCGAGTAGCGCGCACGGCCGGGCCTTTGCGATTGTTCAACACACGGAATTGGATACCGCTCTTGTCAGTGGCCAGCGCCATGGCGCCGCCGAGCGCATCGATTTCCTTGACCAAGTGGCTCTTGCCGATGCCACCGATGGCCGGGTTGCAACTCATATGACCGAGGGTTTCCACGTTATGGGTCAGCAGCAGGGTTTTTACGCCCATGCGTGCTGACGCAAGCGCAGCCTCGGTACCGGCATGGCCGCCGCCGATGACGATCACTTCAAAACGGGAAGGGAAATCCACCACGCACCTCGTGCCTGTTTCGGGAATAGATAGGGATAACGCACAAGTATAGGGACTTACCCCCCTCTAAAGGAACCTTTTGCACAAAATTTAACCAGGCTGTGGATGAGTGGCGAGCAATAGAAATAAAGAGAGAGAAATTTATTAAAGCTTTGTTTTTATGTTTATTTCTATACACCACCTTTTCTGTGGATAAAGCTCTGTAGCCCTTTATTTACGTTATGTACAGAGATTCAAAACCCTGTGGTCTACCGGCCATGAGCGTTCTGGATAAGCGCTTTAAGCCTGTGGATGAAATGCCTACTTACCCACAAGCGGAGTTATCTCCAGCCTTGAAGGTGACTTATCAACGGAGCTGAAGGTGGGTTTTCCACAGGGCTTATTTCACCCATTTGTGGATAGGCGCGCAGGCGAAGACGCAGAATCAGCACGCTGGCTGTCCTGGTAGGAAGGAAAATTGGAAAGAAGGTGTACAGCGACCGGGTCCGTTGCAGACCCGGCTGTGGATAACGGCGCTTACTTACCGATGCAGAAGCTGGAGAAAATTCGCCCCAGGAGATCGTCGGAGCTGAAGGCGCCGGTAATTTCACCCAACGCTTGTTGAGCCTGACGCAAATCTTCGGCCAACAGCTCACCAGCGCCTGCCAGGGTCAATTGAGCACGACCATGCTCAAGGTGCACGCTGGCTTGGCGCAGCGCTTCCAGATGGCGCCTACGGGCGCTGAAGCTGCTCTCGGCGGTCTGCTCATAGCCCATGCAGGCTTTGAGGTGCTCGCGCAGCAGCTCAAGGCCCATGTCAGTGTCCTTGGCGCTGAGGGTGATGGTGACGTGGCCATCTTCACTTTGTTCCATGGCTACAGATTCGCCGCTCAGGTCGGCCTTGTTACGAATCAGCGTAACCTTGGCCGGATCCGGCCGCAGATCAAGGAACTCGGGCCACAAAGCAAACGGATCGCTGGCCTCTGGAGCGGTGGAATCGACCACCAGCAACACCCGATCGGCTTCATTGATGGCTTTGAGCGCACGCTCTACACCGATCTTTTCCACATGATCATCGGTATCGCGCAAGCCGGCAGTGTCCACCACGTGCAACGGCATGCCATCGATGTGGATATGTTCACGCAAAATATCCCGGGTGGTGCCGGCAATGTCCGTGACAATCGCCGCCTCGCGACCGGCCAGCACGTTGAGCAGGCTCGATTTTCCGGCGTTCGGCCGACCGGCAATGACGACCGTCATACCATCACGCAACAAGGCGCCCTGCCCGGCCTCACGCTGCACTGTGGATAAATTCGTGCGCACGTCATCGAGCATGCTCAAGACATGACCATCGGCGAGAAAGTCGATTTCTTCTTCAGGGAAGTCGATAGCGGCTTCGACATAGATGCGCAGGCTGATCAATTTCTCGGTGAGGTTATCCACACGGCGGGAAAATTCCCCCTGCAACGAACGCAAGGCATTACGTGCAGCCTGTGCAGAACTGGCTTCGATCAGGTCAGCGATCGCTTCAGCCTGGGCTAAGTCGAGCTTGTCATTGAGAAATGCACGTTCACTGAATTCACCTGGGCGAGCCAGTCGGGAACCCAGTTGCACACAGCGCTGCAAAAGCATATCCAGTACTACCGGACCGCCGTGGCCCTGCAGCTCCAGGACATCTTCGCCCGTGAACGAATTCGGGCCAGGGAAAAACAAAGCGATGCCTTCGTCGAGCACCAGGCCATCGTCAGCACGGAAGGGTCCGTAATGAGCATGCCGCGGCGTCAGCGATTTTCCACAGATAGCCAGCCCGGCTTGCTGCGCCAGTGGACCGGAAAGCCGCACGATGCCAACACCCCCACGTCCCTGGGCGGTAGCGATAGCGGCAATGGTTTCACGCACAATGTTCATGCTCGAAGGCCTCACGACAAAAACGACAGATAGCAAAACGCCCCACGAGGGGGCGTTTATCCACAGGTTAGCTGGCTAACCCGTCAAGCAGCGGCTTTCTTGGTAGCCTTTTCGATGCTGCGAGTGATGTACCACTGCTGTGCAATCGACAAGCAGTTGTTCACAACCCAGTACAGCACCAGACCTGCAGGGAACCACAGGAAGAAGAAGGTGAAGATGATTGGCATCAGCTTCATCACCTTGGCCTGCATCGGATCCGGCGGAGTCGGGTTCAGTTGCTGCTGGATGAACATGGTCGCGCCCATGATGATCGGCAGGATGAAGAACGGATCCTTGATCGACAGGTCGGTGATCCAGAACATCCACGGTGCCTGACGCATCTCGACGCTTTCCAGCAGAACCCAGTACAGCGAGAGGAAGACCGGCATTTGCACCAGGATCGGCAAGCAACCGCCGAGGGGGTTGATCTTCTCTTTCTTGTACAGCTCCATCATGGCTTGCGACATTTTCTGCCGGTCATCGCCATGTTGCTCTTTCAGTGCAGCCAGTTTCGGGGCCACGGCACGCATGCGCGCCATCGACTTGTAGCTGGCGGCGGACAGCGGGAAGAACAGCAGCTTGATCAGCATGGTCAGGACGATGATCGACCAGCCCCAGTTGCCGAGCAGGCTGTGGATATGTTGCAGCAGCCAGAAGATTGGCTGAGCGATGAACCACAGAATGCCGTAGTCGACCGTCAGTTCCAGACCTGGGGACAACTCTTTGAGCTTCTCCTGAATCTTCGGACCGGCATACAGCATGGTGCTGGTTTCGGCCTGGGCACCTGGGGCTACATTCAGCGCCGGGCCAGTGAAACCGATGATGTAGTTACCTTGGCTGTCCTTGCGGGTCTGAACAATATTGTTGTCAGACTTGTTTGGAATCCAGGCGGTAACGAAGTAGTGCTGCAGCCAGGCTACCCAGCCACCTGAAACATTTTCTTTCAGATTTCCCTTGTCGATGTCTTTCATCGACACTTTTTTGTAGGGTTCCGAACTTGTCCACAGGGCAGCACCCAGGTAGGTCGCGGTACCGGTCGCAGTGCTCGAGGATGGATCCGAGCTTGCGTCGCGCTTCAGTTGCGCAAACAGGTTACCGGTCCAAGGCTGTGCGCTCTGGTTATCGATCAGGTAGGTAACGGTCAGGTCGTACTCACCGCGCTTGAAGCTGAAGCGCTTGATGTAGTTGACGCCGTTATCGCTGAACTTCAGGTCGACAACCAGTTGGTCCTGACCATCAGCCAGTTGATAACTTTTCTGATCAGCGGCGTACAGCGGACGACCTGTTGAGCGAGCATCCGGGCCGTTGGTACCGGTCAGGCCGCTTTGTGCCAGATAAGTACGCTCGCTACCGTTGTCGAACAGCTGGAACGGAATGTCCGGATGGTCTTGGCGGCGCGGATACTTAGGCAGCATCAGCTGGGCGATGTCACCACCGTTCGGGTCGATAGCCAGGTCGAGGACGTCAGTTTTGACCCGAATCAGGTCTTTACTGACGACAACCGGAGCCAGTTCGGCAGGGCTGGATTCAGCGTTGGCACTTGGCACATCGGCGCTGGCGCCAGTGTTGCCGGCCTTCGCGGTGTCCGGCAATGCCGGGGCAGCGTTGCTGGCAGCAGTATTCTGAGTCGGCAGGGCAGCCTGGCCATAGTCCTGGTTCCAGTTAAGGACCATGACGTAGGACACGATTGCCAGGGCGACGATCAGGATCGTGCGTTTAATATCCATGATTACTCGGCTATCGAAGAAGAACGGGAAGAGGGAGCTGGCGGAACCGGGTCAAAACCGCCGGCATTCCACGGATGACAACGCCCCAGGCGACGAACGGTTAGCCACCCGCCACGTAAAAGACCATGGTTTTCGATGGCTTCTAACGCGTAACAGGAGCAACTGGGGTAGAAACGACAGTGACTGGCCATCAGAGGACTAATGGCATAGCGGTAAAACTGGATCGGAACGAGTGCCAGTTTACGCATCTTGACTGTCTACCCCCACAGAATCGGTGTTAACCACTGGAGCGGGCCGACTGCGTGCGAGGCGCTTCCAGAGCTTGCCAAAATGTTGGTGCAATTCTGGGTTTTCAATCTCGCCCAACCCTTTGCGCGCGACGATCACGATATCCCAACCGGCAAGCAAGTGCTGGTTCAGGCGAAACGAATCGCGCATCAGGCGTTTCAGGCGATTGCGTTGAACGGCGAGCTTGACGCTCTTTTTCCCGATCACAAGCCCCAGGCGGGGGTGATCCAGACCGTTCTCGCGGGCAAGGAGCAGCAGGTTTTTCCCTGGAACCTTGCCGGTTGGGGAGTCGAAGACCGCTTTGAAGTGTCGGGGGATAAGCAGACGCTTTTCCCGACTGAAGTCCTGACTCACCACCAGTGCCGAAAAATCAAACTGCCAGACGCTTACGGCCTTTGGCACGGCGACGCGACAGAACGGCACGACCGTTCTTGGTGGCCATACGGGCACGGAAACCGTGAGTGCGAGCGCGCTTGATGGTGCTTGGTTGGAAAGTACGTTTCATGGCGTGTTACCTGGTTCGTCGACTACGGGCCGGAATGGCCCCCGTTTTAAGAGACCGGCGATTCTAGAGAAAGCGCAGCCATAGGTCAATTTCCAACCAGCTTTTCCTTATAAACGGGAATTCGTTGGTTTTCAGGGAAAGGCCGAGGAAGGAGAACCATCACACGCTTAAACATAAAAAAAGAGAGAGGAATTATTTAAAGCTTTTTTGTAAATCTTATAAAACTTAAGCGAAAGATTTCTGTGGATAAGATGCCACAGCCCTTTATTTACAATGTGTACAGAGAACTGAAACCTTGTCGAGAAGAGGTGCTCTGGCTGTGTCGAAGCCTCGGAAAAGCTGTGGATGAAATAGGCTGTTATCCACAGGGCGGTTACCCACCGATTTCAACCCCCAGTTGTGCAAAGACCTCAGGCACGGTTATCCACAGAGCTTATTCACAGTGCCGAAAGGTCATTTTGGTCACTAAGCTGCTGATTTATCGCCACCCTCAACGCAGCTGCATGTGGATAACTGCGCTGCTGCTCGGTACAATGGGGGCTTGTTTTTGCCTCACCGGCTTTCAACTCAGGGGATATCCGTGTCAGTGGAACTTTGGCAGCAGTGCGTGGAGCTTCTGCGCGATGAACTGCCTGCCCAGCAATTCAACACCTGGATCCGTCCGCTACAGGTCGAAGCCGAAGGCGACGAGTTGCGCGTCTACGCGCCCAACCGTTTCGTTCTCGATTGGGTCAATGAAAAGTACCTGAGCCGTCTGCTCGAGCTGTTGGGCGAGCGTGGCAACGGCATCGCGCCTGCCCTTTCCTTATTAATAGGCAGCAGACGCAGCTCGGCGCCGCGTGCCGCGCCGAATGCGCCATTGGCTGCCGCCGTTGCCGCCTCTCAGGCACAGGCTGCACAAACGGCCGTGGTCAACGAACCCGTTGCCGCGCCTGTGGCTGCCCCTGCTGTGGCTGAAGTCGAGCAAGCGCCTTCGCGTGACAGCTTCGATTCGATGGGCGAATCCAATTCTGCCCCAGCACCCAGTAGCCGTACTGAGCAACGTACCGTGCAGGTCGAAGGTGCGCTCAAGCACACCAGCTACCTGAACCGGACCTTCACCTTCGAGAATTTCGTTGAAGGTAAATCCAACCAGTTGGCCCGCGCAGCTGCCTGGCAGGTCGCCGACAATCCCAAGCATGGCTACAACCCGCTGTTCCTTTATGGCGGTGTAGGTTTGGGTAAAACGCACTTGATGCATGCTGTGGGTAACCACCTGCTCAAGAAGAACCCGAATGCCAAGGTGGTCTACCTGCATTCCGAGCGTTTCGTTGCCGACATGGTCAAGGCTTTGCAGCTCAATGCCATCAACGAGTTCAAGCGCTTCTACCGTTCGGTAGATGCTCTACTCATCGATGACATTCAGTTCTTCGCTCGCAAAGAGCGCTCTCAGGAAGAATTTTTTCACACCTTTAACGCCTTGCTTGAAGGTGGTCAGCAGGTAATTCTCACCAGTGACCGCTATCCGAAAGAGATCGAAGGGCTGGAAGAGCGTCTGAAGTCGCGTTTCGGCTGGGGTCTGACGGTAGCGGTAGAGCCGCCAGAGCTGGAAACTCGCGTTGCGATCCTGATGAAGAAAGCCGATCAGGCCAAGGTAGACTTGCCTCATGATGCGGCCTTCTTTATTGCCCAGCGCATTCGCTCCAACGTCCGTGAACTTGAAGGTGCTTTGAAGCGGGTTATCGCTCACTCGCACTTCATGGGACGTGATATCACCATCGAATTGATTCGTGAATCGCTCAAGGATCTTCTGGCACTGCAGGACAAACTGGTGAGTGTGGATAACATCCAGCGCACAGTTGCCGAGTACTACAAAATCAAGATCTCCGATCTGCTGTCCAAGCGGCGTTCCCGCTCGGTTGCTCGGCCGCGCCAGGTGGCCATGGCCCTGTCCAAGGAACTGACCAACCACAGCCTGCCGGAAATCGGTGACGTCTTCGGCGGTCGCGACCACACCACGGTGTTGCACGCGTGCCGCAAGATCAACGAACTCAAGGAATCCGACGCGGATATCCGCGAGGACTACAAGAACCTGCTGCGGACGCTGACGACGTGATTGGCGTCAGCGCAGCTTATTAAGGCAAGGGACTAGACCATGCATTTCACCATTCAACGCGAAGCCCTGTTGAAACCCCTGCAACTGGTCGCAGGCGTCGTCGAGCGCCGCCAGACCTTGCCGGTATTGTCCAACGTACTGCTGGTTGTTCAAGGTCAGCAGCTTTCACTGACCGGTACTGATCTGGAAGTGGAACTGGTTGGCCGTGTGCAACTGGAAGAGCCTGCCGAACCTGGCGAGATCACTGTTCCTGCGCGCAAGCTAATGGACATCTGCAAGAGCTTGCCCAACGACGCGCTGATCGACATCAAACTTGATGAGCAGAAGATTGTGGTCAAGGCCGGGCGCAGCCGTTTCACCCTGTCGACCCTACCAGCTAATGACTTCCCGACTGTCGAAGAAGGTCCAGGTTCGCTGACCTGCAACCTTGAGCAGAGCCGTCTGCGCCGATTGATCGAGCGCACCAGCTTCGCCATGGCCCAGCAGGACGTGCGTTACTATCTCAACGGGATGCTGCTGGAAGTGTCTACCAATACCCTGCGTGCTGTGGCCACCGACGGTCACCGTCTCGCTATGTGCTCGATGACGGCTGATATCGGCCAGGCCGACCGCCACCAGGTCATTGTGCCGCGCAAAGGTATCCTTGAGCTGGCACGTTTGCTTACTGAGCCAGATGGCATGGTCAGCATCGTTCTGGGGCAACACCACATCCGCGCCACCACGGGTGAGTTCACCTTCACCTCTAAGCTGGTCGATGGCAAGTTCCCAGACTACGAACGTGTTCTGCCTAAAGGTGGCGACAAACTGGTAATCGGTGATCGTCAGGCGCTGCGCGAAGCGTTCAGCCGTACTGCTATTTTGTCTAACGAGAAGTACCGCGGTATTCGCCTGCAACTGGCCAATGGTCAGTTGAAGATCCAGGCGAACAACCCTGAGCAGGAAGAAGCGGAAGAAGAAATTAGCGTCGACTACAACGGTAGCTCGCTGGAAATCGGCTTTAACGTCAGCTACTTGCTGGACGTACTGGGTGTCATGACCACTGAGCAAGTTCGCCTGATCCTGTCGGATTCCAACAGCAGTGCGCTGCTGCAGGAAGCTGACAACGACGACTCGGCTTACGTTGTCATGCCGATGCGTCTGTAATTTGTTCAGCAGATTCTAGATGTCCCTCAGTCGCGTTTCTGTCACCGCGGTGCGTAACCTGCACCCGGTGACCTTCTCTCCCTCCCCCCGCATCAATATCCTGTACGGCGCCAACGGCAGCGGTAAAACCAGCGTGCTCGAAGCCGTTCACCTGTTGGGCCTGGCCCGCTCCTTTCGCAGTACTCGCCTGACGCCTGTCATCCAGTATGAGCAATTGGCTTGCACTGTATTTGGCCAGGTCGAGCTGAGTGAGGGCGGGTCCAGTAACTTGGGGATTTCGCGGGACCGGCAAGGTGAGTTCACCATTCGAATTGACGGGCAGAACGCCCGTAGTGCAGCGCAGTTGGCAGAGATTCTACCGCTGCAATTGATCAACCCGGACAGCTTTCGCTTGCTCGAAGGTGCGCCGAAAATTCGCCGACAATTCCTTGATTGGGGTGTGTTCCACGTGGAACCACGCTTCATGGCCACATGGCAGCGCCTGCAGAAGGCTTTGCGGCAGCGGAACTCATGGTTGCGGCATGGTACACTTGACGCTGTTTCGCAAGCGGCCTGGGACCGGGAACTGTGCCTGGCCAGTGCTGAAATAGATGAATACCGCCGAAATTACATCAAGGCCTTGAAGCCCGTCTTTGAGCGAACCCTGAGCGATTTGGTTGAGCTCGAAGGGCTGACCCTGAGCTATTACCGTGGTTGGGATAAGGATCGAGAACTCAGTGACGTACTCGCTTCGTCCTTGCAGCGTGATCAGCACATGGGCCATACCCAGGCCGGACCACAACGCGCTGATTTGCGTCTGAGACTCGGCGCTCATAACGCCGCCGACATTTTGTCTAGGGGCCAGCAGAAACTTGTGGTCTGTGCGTTGCGCATCGCCCAGGGACATTTGGTTAGTCAGGCTCGACGCGGCCAATGTATTTATCTAGTGGATGACCTGCCGTCCGAGTTGGACGAGCAGCACCGCCGCGCACTTTGTCGCTTGTTGGAAGACTTACGCTGCCAGGTGTTTATCACCTGTGTAGATCACGAATTATTGAGGGAAGGCTGGCAGACGGAAACGCCAGTTGCTTTGTTCCACGTGGAACAAGGCCGTATCACCCAGACCCACGACCATCGGGAGTGAAGGCATGAGCGAAAATCAAACGTACGACTCCTCCAGCATTAAAGTGCTGAAAGGGCTAGATGCCGTGCGCAAGCGTCCCGGTATGTACATTGGCGACACCGATGATGGTAGCGGCCTGCACCACATGGTGTTCGAGGTGGTCGATAACTCGATCGACGAAGCACTCGCCGGCCACTGTGATGACATTACCGTAATCATTCACCCGGACGAATCCATCAGTGTTCGCGACAACGGTCGCGGCATTCCAGTCGACGTGCACAAAGAGGAAGGCGTCTCCGCCGCCGAGGTCATCATGACCGTCCTGCACGCTGGCGGTAAGTTCGACGACAACTCCTACAAAGTATCCGGCGGTCTGCACGGTGTAGGTGTGTCTGTAGTTAATGCCCTCTCCGAACAGCTTATCCTGACTGTTCGCCGCAGCGGCAAGATCTGGGAACAGACCTACGTTCACGGTGTTCCACAAGCCCCAATGAAAATCGTTGGCGACAGTGAAACTACCGGTACCCATATCCATTTCAAGCCGTCGTCGGAAACCTTCAAGAATATCCACTTCAGCTGGGACATTCTGGCCAAGCGGATTCGTGAGCTGTCCTTCCTTAACTCCGGCGTCGGCATCCTGTTGAAGGATGAGCGTTCGGGCAAGGAGGAGCACTTCAAGTACGAAGGTGGTCTACGTGCTTTCGTTGAGTACCTGAACACCAACAAGACTCCGGTCAACCAGGTGTTCCACTTCAATGTTCAGCGTGAAGACGGTGTGGGCGTGGAAATCGCCCTGCAGTGGAACGACAGCTTCAACGAGAACCTGTTGTGTTTCACTAACAACATTCCGCAGCGCGACGGTGGTACTCACCTGGTCGGCTTCCGCTCGGCGTTGACCCGTAACCTGAACAACTACATTGAGCAGGAAGGTCTGGCCAAGAAGAACAAGGTTTCGACCACTGGCGACGACGCCCGTGAAGGCCTGACCGCGATCATCTCGGTGAAGGTACCGGACCCTAAGTTCAGCTCGCAGACCAAAGACAAGCTGGTTTCCTCGGAAGTGAAAACCGCCGTGGAACAGGAGATGGGTAAGTACTTCTCCGACTTCCTGCTGGAAAACCCGAACGAAGCCAAAGCGGTTGTCGGCAAGATGATCGATGCGGCGCGTGCTCGTGAAGCCGCGCGTAAAGCGCGGGAAATGACTCGCCGCAAAGGCGCGCTGGATATCGCTGGCTTGCCGGGCAAACTGGCTGACTGCCAAGAGAAGGACCCTGCCCTCTCTGAACTGTACCTGGTGGAGGGTGACTCCGCAGGTGGTTCGGCCAAGCAAGGTCGTAACCGCAAAACCCAGGCGATCCTGCCGCTCAAGGGTAAGATCCTCAACGTCGAGAAAGCGCGTTTCGACAAGATGATCTCGTCCCAGGAAGTCGGCACGCTGATCACTGCACTGGGTTGTGGTATCGGTCGCGAAGAGTACAACATCGACAAGCTGCGCTATCACAACATCATCATCATGACCGATGCTGACGTTGACGGCTCGCACATCCGTACCCTGCTGCTTACCTTCTTCTTCCGTCAGCTGCCGGAACTGGTCGAGCGCGGCTACATCTACATCGCTCAGCCGCCGCTGTACAAGGTCAAGAAAGGCAAGCAGGAGCAGTACATCAAAGACGACGAGGCCATGGAAGAGTACATGACCCAGTCGGCTCTGGAAGACGCCAGCCTGCACCTGGACGAATCGGCACCACCGGTTTCCGGTGTTGAGCTGGAGCGCCTGGTCAACGAATTCCGTACCGTGATGAAGACCCTCAAGCGTCTGTCGCGCCTGTACCCACAGGAGCTGACCGAGCACTTCGTTTACCTGCCGGCCGTCTCCCTGGAGCAGCTGGGTGATCACGCTGCCATGCAGGAATGGTTGGGCAAGTTCGAAGAGCGTCTGCGCCTCAGCGAGAAGTCTGGCCTGCTGTACAAGGCTAGTCTGCGGGAAGACAAGGAACGCAATGTCTGGCTGCCGGAAGTGGAAATCACCTCCCATGGCCTGGCGAGTTATGTCACCTTCAACCGTGACTTCTTCGGTAGTAACGATTACCGCACCGTCACCGCACTGGGCGCACAGCTGAGCACTCTGCTCGGCGAAGGTGCCTATGTGCAACGTGGCGAGCGTAAGAAGGCGATCACTGAGTTCAAGGAAGCCCTCGACTGGCTGATGAGCGAAAGCACCAAGCGTCACACCATCCAGCGCTACAAAGGTCTGGGTGAGATGAACCCCGATCAGCTGTGGGAAACCACCATGGACCCAACCGTGCGCCGTATGCTCAAGGTGACTATTGAGGACGCGATCGCTGCCGATCAGATCTTCAACACCCTGATGGGCGATGCCGTTGAGCCGCGTCGTGAGTTCATTGAAAGCAACGCCCTGGCGGTGTCGAATCTGGACTTCTGATCATTTGTAGGTTCGCGAAAACGATTAAAGGCCAGCCCTAACGGGTTGGCCTTTTTTTCGCCATCAAGATCCTCGATCGCAACCCTGTATGACCAAAGGAATGGCGCACTGCGTATGACTGAATCGCAAACCGCGAAAGCCAAAAGGAAAAAGTACCTCGCCTGGGCTGCTATGCTTGGCTTGATAACGTTTTTTATCTACGGCTTTCTGCATCTACCAGAGCACCCGAGTGAAATCGTCCTGAAGCAGGATTTCATACCGGGGTAATGGATTTACATAGTTCAGGCCTTGAGGAACACCTCCGACCCCAAGATCCTGAGATTCTATGTCGACGGTGAAAACTCCAATACTGTACGCCTAGGCAAGAAGCCGCCGTTTCTAGTTTCGGATACTGACCTCAAGGATGTTGTCATTCAGCGCGTCGGCAACGGTTTGAAAATCAAGATCAAAGGCGCAGTTACTGATTACAGCAGCAACCTCTATCTACCTGACGGAGATACCTACACGACTTATCGTGTGAGCCTTATCCAAAGAGAGTCCCGGCCTCCCCTGCCTAGCGGTCGCTAAGCGCTGGTCGCCCAGAACGCTGCAGTGTTAACCCTGCACGTTCACCCACGCTTCAATCCTGTAAGCTCGTTACCCAGCGGCCTCAACTGCTGTTTACTGGAAAGGACTCCTCTACGTATGACGACAAAAACCATTTACGACGTTGATGGTGAATCCGAAGCGTTGGCCTTGGCGCGCCGCAACGCTCAGCTCACCTTCAAGCACTTCTGTCGCGAGCTCTCCTCGGAACGGCGACGTATTGTCCCTGCCCTCGATTTTGCTGCGGTCAAAATTGGTTTTTCGGTGTCCCCTTCGAACGAGGCAACGCCCACCCAGGAAAACATGTGGGTAAGCGATGTTGAGTTCGACGGCGAAACCATCAAGGGCATCCTCATCAACACTCCGCAGTGGGTGACATCCCTTAGCGCCGGCGATGTAATTACTGTGCCTTTGAGCGACCTGGATGATTGGATGTATGTCACCGACGGGGTTGTCTATGGTGGTTACACCATCGATGTAATCCGTTCCGGGCTGTCGATCGAAGAGCGTGCCAGCCACGATGCGGCCTGGGGATTGGAGTTTGGTGCACCAGGAGAAATATTAGTGGCTCCTGCCTCCAACGTTGTGCCCGAGCAGCAGTGGTCTGAATTCCCGGTGAGCGAGAAGAGCTTCGATCCGCTTGAACAGGTGCAGAGTGATACACCGTCGACTCTGTATGAGCCTGAAGATGAGCCTACCGGTATTCCCCTATGGCCGATAGGACTGGGGATTTTGCTTGTAGGGTTGTTCGGGTTGTATTGCTTGCTGAACAACAGCCTGCCTGTCGCTCTGGTGGGAAGCAAAGGAAGCACCGATCAATTTCTATCGTTCATGCTGGTGACATTGATCACCAGCATTGGACTGATCTCAGGCACTGGCCCCTGGTATTTCCGCTGGCGCTTGTGTACCCCTCAATGGGGTAAATCCCGAGCATTGGATGTTGGGGCCATCTGCTTGGTGCCGGTGATCGCCACGTTACTTCAGCACTACAGCAACACCTAATCGAATCCCGCAGACCTCGATTACAGCCTAAGCGTCAGCGCGTCAAAGTCCGAGCTCGCGTAATCGCCGGTACAGCGTGCGTTCACTCACACCCAGGTGGCGGGCCAAGTCACTGCGTGAACCGTCGAAGTTTTGTAAGGCTTGTGCCAGTTGTCCAAGGTTGTCCTTGTTGCGCCGACGCGACCCAGGCTGGGACTTGCCTGCCCCGCTGCCCAGTTCAGCGGGCAGATGCTCGGCGCGAATAATTCCGTCGTCCGTAAACAACCGCGCTCGCTCAAGGATGTTGCGCAGCTCGCGAATGTTCCCAGGAAAGCTGTGCAGGCTGAGCAGCCTCAATGCTTCGCTGTTGACGTGCGGCGCCGCCTTCCCGGCCATGCGTTGTAGCAGGCTGTCAATCAGCAGTGGCAGATCATCAACCCGCTCGCGTAGTGCCGGCAAACGAATCGGGAAACCGCTGATGCGGTAATAGAGATCTTCACGAAAGGTGCCCGCCGCGACCATTTCCTTGAGCGGTTTGTGTGTGGCGCAGACCAGCCTGAAGTCCGAATGGACGGTGCGCAGGCTACCGACCGGGCGAAAGCTGCCGGACTCAATCAAGCGCAATAGCTTGACCTGCATGGCCAGCGGCACTTCACCGATTTCATCGAGAAACAAGGTGCCGCCATGGGCCGCTTCAGCCAGGCCGATCTTGCGTTGTAGCGCCCCGGTGAATGCGCCTTTCTCATAACCGAACAGCTCGCTCTCGAACAACGACTCGGTCAGGCCGGTGCAGTCGACTACCACCAGCGGGCCATTGGCGCGTGGGCTGCCCAAGTGCAAGGCACGGGCAAAGAGTTCTTTGCCGGTCCCGGACTCTCCCTGCAGCAGCACGGGGATCTGCGCAGGCGCTGCCCGCTGCAGGCTGGACAGGGAATCTTTGAACGCTGCTGAGCGCCCTACCAAACCCTGTTGTTGAGGTTGGGCGGATGCCATGGCAATGCTGGTCAGGCGCTCGACAAACGCCACGACCTCACCGTTCTGGTCAAGGATCGGCCGCAACTCGACGTCGACATGTTCGGCGCCGCGTGGTGTGTGATGGACATGCAGCACCCGCTCCGGTGTGCGACTGTCCCAAGCCTTACGCATCGGGCACAACTCCCCTGCCTGATCGCACGGTACGGCGTAGTGATGGGAAACCCGATGACATTTCCCACCGATAGCAGCCTGACCTTCAACACCAAACTGGCGCTGATAGGCAGCGTTGGCCGCAAGAATGTTGTAGTCGGTATCCAGGACGATGGTTGGCTGAGCGTCGTGTTCAAGGTAGGAAACCAGCGCCTGCACGGTTGGATCGGGAATATTTCGCGATGAATAAGACATAAGGCACCAGGGAGAGCTCGCCAGCAGCTTAACTGAAGGCGGGAGGGACTGCCAAAAACTGCCAGCGACTGCCATTAGCTGACAGTAACTTCGGCAGTCTGTAGCGGAACAGGTCTCTGGCGGTCAATGAAATAGGCGTTTTCTCGCTGGCACGCATCTTGATGACAGCCTGACCAATGCGCGCGCGGCTTAACGCCATGGCACACGGAATTATCTGGAGAGCGGTAATGATCATCGGCAGCAACTTGTATGTGGAGGCGCTGTTCGACAGTGCGACCTCGACCATCAGCTACTTGGTGATGGACCGTGGCAGTGGGCACTGTGCTTTGATCGACAGTGTCCTCGATTACGATCCGAAGTCCGGGCGCACCGACAGCGCGTCAGCCGACAAGCTGGTGGCTCGGGTTAACGAGCTGGGCGGCAAGGTTCAATGGATTCTGGAAACCCATGTACACGCTGATCATCTATCGGCGGCGGCGTATCTCAAACAAGCTTTGGGTGGTCAGATCGCTATTGGTAGCCAGATTACCCAGGTGCAGAAAGTCTTCGGCGCGCTGTTCAACGCCGACCAGCAGTTTGCTCGCGATGGCAGCCAGTTCGACGTGCTGTTCGACGATGAGCAGGCGTTCACCATCGGCAACTTAAAAGCCCGTGCCCTGCACACCCCTGGGCATACACCGGCATGCATGACCTATATGGTGGAAGTCGATGGCCAAAGCATCGCCTTTGTCGGTGATACGCTGTTCATGCCCGACTACGGCACTGCCCGTTGTGACTTCCCAGGCGCCAGTGCGCGCACGCTGTATCGCTCGATCCAGCGCATTCTCGCCCTCCCCGCACAGACCAAGTTGTTCATGTGTCATGACTACCTGCCTGGCGGACGCGAACTGCGTTACATGACCACGGTGGCCGAACAGCGCGCCAGCAATATCCATATCCATGAAGGCATCAGCGAGGACAGCTTCGTTGCCATGCGCGAAGCTCGTGATGCCACCCTGGAGATGCCGGTGCTGATTCTGCCTTCGGTGCAGATCAACATGCGCAGCGGCCAACTGCCCGAACCTGAAGACAACGGTGTGCGCTACCTGAAGATTCCGCTCAACCTGCTCTGAGCTACACCCCAGAATTATTATTAGAAGGACCACCTGCCATGCATGCTCCACTCTCCTCTGCCGAGGTGCCTAAAGGCGATCATCATAAAGTGCTGATTGTCGGCGCTGGCGCTGCCGGCATCGCTGCCGCTTCCAGCTTGATTTGTCGTGACCCTTCGCTGGATGTCGCGATCATCGACCCTGCCGACGTCCACTACTACCAACCGGGCTGGACCATGGTTGGCGCCGGCATCTTCCAGGCTCGCTCAACTGCTCGGACCATGGCTTCGACCATTCCTGGCGGCGTGCGCTGGATCAAGGCACGAGTCGAGACCTTTGACCCTCAGGCACAGACGGTGACGCTGGATAACGGCCGCCTGCTCAGCTACGAGCAATTGGTGGTCTGCCCCGGCCTGAAGCTCGATTGGAATGCGATCGAAGGTTTGAGTGAAACCCTCGGGCGCAATGGCGTGACCTCCAACTACCGTTACGACCTGGCGCCCTACACCTGGCAACTGGTACAGAACCTGCGCGAAGGGCGAGCTCTGTTCACCCAGCCGCCAATGCCGATCAAGTGCGCGGGGGCGCCTCAAAAGGCTTTGTACCTGTCGTGTGATCACTGGCTGCGTAACGGCCGCTTGGGGCAAGTTCAGGCGCATTTTTACAATGCTGGCGGGGTGTTGTTTGGTGTTCCAGACTATGTGCCGGCGCTGATGGAATACATCGACAAGTACGCCGTCGACCTGCAGTACGCTCACCGCTTGGTAGCAGTCGATGGCCCGGGCAAGCAAGCGACCTTTGTTCGCACCTTGCCCGATGGCAGCACTGAAACCCATGTCCAGGCATTCGACATGCTGCATGTGGTGCCGCCCCAGGTGGCCCCCGACTTCATCCGCAGCAGCCCATTGGCTGATGCAGCGGGTTGGATCGATGTCGACCCGGCAACCCTGCGGCACAAGCGCTTCGCCAATATTCACGGCCTGGGTGACGGGATCAATACCAGCAATGCCAAGACCGCTGCTGCTGCGCGCAAACAGGCACCGGTAGTGGCCAACAACGTGCTGGTCGCTCTCGGGCGTTTGCCTAAGCTGGCCCATTACGATGGTTATGGCTCCTGTCCGTTGACCGTTGAGCGCGGCAAGATCGTGTTGGCCGAATTCACCTATGGCGGCAAGCTGGCGCCGAGCTTCCCGCGTTGGCTTCTTGATGGTCGTCGTCCGACACGCCTGGCCTGGTTACTCAAAGCGCAGATCCTGCCGCCGCTGTACTGGCGCTGCATGCTCAAGGGGCGCGAGTGGTTGGCCAAACCACAGACCGCAAAGGCTGAGGTACAGCAGTGATCGAACAGCAATTCCTTGCTGCTGGATTAGGAGCCATCATCGGCGCTGTGCTGGCCTTGACCGGTGCCGGAGGTGGCATTCTTGCCGTTCCGCTGCTGGTGTTCGGCCTTGGTTTGTCCATGGTCGAGGCGGCGCCAGTCGGCTTGTTGGCGGTTGGTATGGCAGCAGCGGTCGGAGCGGTGCTGGGCTTGCGCCAAGGCGTAGTGCGTTATCGTGCTGCAGCCTTTGTCGCGTTGATTGGTATTGTCGCCGCGCCACTGGGACTGATGCTGGCGCATCAACTGCCGAACGAGCCGCTAGCGCTGACCTTCGCCGTAGTGCTGATCTACGCTTGCGCACGCATGTTGCTCAAGGCACGGCGCGAGCTGCGCGGTGAGCCGCCACTGGGCAAGCGTACGCTCATGCCGTGCGTGCTCAACCCATTGCAGGGGCGCCTGCGCTGGACCTTGCCCTGCGCCCGAGCGCTAGCGTTTACCGGGGCGTTGTCCGGGCTGTTGTCGGGCTTGCTGGGGGTGGGGGGTGGCTTTGTGATCATTCCTGCACTGAGCCGCTACACCAACCTGGACATGAAAAGCATCGTCGCCACGTCATTGGCGGTGATTGCCCTGGTATCCACGGGAAGTGTGGTCAGTGCCAGCGCTGCTGGGGTAATGCACTGGACGGTGGGTGCACCGTTCGCTGGTGGTGCTGTGCTGGGATTGCTGATCGCCCGCCAGTTTGCCAGTCGCCTGGCCGGACCACGGCTGCAGCAACTATTCGCTGCGGTTGGCATCTGTTCAGCTGTGCTGCTGGTGGTGAAGACCCTGAGTGCTTGAGCCTACTCCGCCAGCAAAACATCCTGCTCCTGCGCGCACAGCGCCAGAAGAAAATCCCAGACCACCCGCAAGCGTACTGACTTGTGCAGCTCGCGGCGGGTGCAGATCCAGTAGCTGCGCTGGATGGTTTCGCTGGGCAGCACCCGCACCAGTGTCGGATCATGTTGGGCCATGTAGTTGGGCAGCACGGCAATGCCCAGCCCGGCGCGGGCCGCCTGTTGTTGGGCAATGACGCTGGTGCTGCGAAACACGACAGTGGGCGCCCGGCAGAAGCTGTTGAGAAACAGCAATTCCTGGCTGAATAACAGGTCGTCGACGTAGCCGATCCAACTGTGCTTGGCCAGGTCTTCGCGATGATCGAGCGCTGGCGCCTGGGCCAGGTACTCGCGGCTGGCGTACAAGGCCAGGCGGTAATCGGTGAGCTTGCGGGTTATCAACAGGTCGGCGTTGGGGCGTTCCAGGTGAATGCTGATTTCCGCTTCGCGGTTGAGGATGCTGACAAAGCGCGGCACCGCAACCAGTTCCACCTCCAGCCCCGGGTAACGTTCAAACAGGCTGCCCATGCGTGGGGTGAAGAACATAATGCCAATGCCTTCAGTGACCCCAAGGCGGATCTTGCCCAACGGGGTGATGGCCTGGGTAATCTCTTCTTGGGCCAGCAGTGCGACGTTTTCCATGGCTTCGGCATGTTTGAGCAGGGCCTGGCCGGAGGGCGTCAGCTCATAACCTTGCGCGTGCTGAACGAACAGGGCAGTACCCAGGCTCTGCTCGATATTGTCGATGTGCCGGGCGACGGTGCTGTGGGTCGTGTTGAGGCGCTTGGCTGCGGTCAGCAGGCGACCGCTACGCTGTAACTCGAGAAAAAACCGCAGATCATTCCAGTCGAACATGCTTTTCCTTGTGAATCAGGTGTTCACGGGACGTTGTGTTAAAACGCACAGCACTTGAGTGAAATCTAACGTTTTCAACTCGAAATTAATCAATAACATGGAGCAGGACAAGAATAATAATCAGGCGCGAGGATGCCCATGCCATCAGCCGATCCTGTCTACGACTATGTAGTGGTAGGTGCCGGCCCTGCCGGATGCCTGCTGGCCAATCGCTTATCTGCCGACCCGGGCTGCCGGGTGCTGTTGCTCGAAGCGGGCGGTAAGGACAACTATCCCTGGATTCACATTCCGGTCGGTTACCTCTACTGCATTGGAAACCCGCGTACCGACTGGTGCTTCAAGACCGAAACCCAACCTGGTCTGAACGGGCGTGCCTTGGGTTATCCGCGGGGCAAGGTGCTCGGCGGCTGTTCCTCGATCAACGGCATGATCTACATGCGCGGCCAAGCTGGTGACTATGACCGCTGGGCCGAGCAAGGCAATGCCGGTTGGGCCTGGAAAGATGTCTTGCCGTTGTTCAAGGCCAGCGAAAACCATTTTGCCGGTGCCAGTGATACCCACGGCAATACAGGTGAGTGGCGAGTGGAGCAACAACGCTACTCCTGGCCGATTCTTGACGCCTTCCGTGAAGCCGCCGCGCAAAGTGGCATCGCCAGCGTCACCGATTTCAACGGTGGTGATAATCAAGGCTGTGGATACTTTCAGGTCAATCAGCGTTCCGGCATTCGCTGGAATTCGGCCAAGGCCTTTTTGCGCCCGATTCTCAATCGTCCCAATTTGACCGTCCTCACCGATGTTCTAGTCGATCAGGTAATCCTCGATGCAGGTCGTGCTTCGGCGGTACGGGCACGTTGGCAAGGACGCTGGCAGAACTTCAGTGCCCGTCGCGAGATCATCCTCTGTGCAGGCTCGGTGGGTTCGCCCGGTATTCTGCAACGTTCGGGCATCGGCCCGCGGGGTTTGCTGGAGAGCCTGGGGATAACTGTCCGGCATGAATTGCCCGGGGTTGGCGGCAACCTGCAGGACCACCTGCAATTGCGGCTGATTTACCAGGTCAATGGCGCACGTACCCTCAACCAGGTCGCCAACAGCGCTTGGGGCAAGCTGGGTATGGGCCTTCGCTATCTGTACGACCGCAGCGGTCCACTGGCCATGGCGCCCAGCCAGCTGGGAGCATTTGTGCGCTCCGGGCCGGAACACGCCTCCGCCAACCTGCAATACCATGTGCAACCGCTATCGCTTGAGCGCTTCGGCGAGCCGCTGCATCGCTTCCCGGCGTTTACCGCGTCGGTGTGCAATTTGCGTCCGGCGAGCCGTGGACGCATCCATATTCGCTCTACCAATCCAGAAGATGCGCCACTAATCGACCCCAACTATCTCAGTGACCCACAAGACCTGCAGGTTGCCGCTCAAGCCATTCGTATTACCCGTAAGATCGTTCAAGCCCCTGCCCTGGCGGCATTCAGCCCACGCGAGTACTTACCCGGGCCAGACCTGCAAAGTGAAGAACAACTGTACGAAGCCGCCGGCCAGATCGGCACGACGATTTTCCATCCGGTCGGCACCTGCCGGATGGGCCATGGTCCGTTGGACGTGGTTGATGATCAGCTTCGCGTGCACGGCGTACCGGGATTGCGCGTCGCCGATGCCTCGATCATGCCGCAGATTGTCTCCGGTAATACCTGCTCACCTACCTTGATGATTGCCGAGAAAGCGGCGCAATTGATAACGCGAGGAACGTTATCCACAGCTCGAATCGATGAAGAAAACGCAGTACCGACGCCCTGACCAGGGTGCGTAGCAACAACGACGCCGAGCGCGGTCTGCCAGCGTCGACAGTGGAACAACAAGAATAATCACTGGGGCCTTCAGGCCGAGGACAGCAACGATGTCGGAATATACTCAGGAGCAGGGCGCGGCTACGGTGAGTAACAGCCGCCGTGAAGAGCGCAAGATCATTTTCGCGTCATCCCTCGGGACGGTTTTCGAGTGGTATGACTTTTTTCTCTATGGGGCGCTGGCCGCGGTCATCAGCAAGCAGTTCTTTGCCGGGGTGAACGATACCACTGCCTTTATCTTTGCCTTGATGGCCTTTGCCGCAGGCTTTCTGGTACGGCCGTTCGGTGCGTTGGTGTTCGGCCGTTTGGGCGACATGATCGGACGCAAGTACACCTTCCTGGTGACAATCGTGCTGATGGGTGTGTCGACTTTCGCCGTCGGCTTGCTCCCGACCTACGCCAGCATCGGTATTGCGGCACCGATCATCCTGGTGATCTTGCGCATGCTGCAGGGCCTGGCGTTAGGAGGTGAATACGGTGGCGCTGCGACCTACGTGGCTGAGCATGCGCCACCCGGAAAGCGCGGCTTCCATACCGGCTTCATTCAGTCCACGGCTACCCTTGGGTTACTGCTGTCGCTGGTGGTGGTGCTGGGCAGTCGCTACATCAGTGGCGATCAGTTCGAAGTGTGGGGCTGGCGTCTGCCGTTCCTGCTGTCGATTGTCCTGCTGGCGATCTCCACCTGGATTCGTATGAGCATGCACGAATCGCCTGCTTTCGTGAAAATGAAGGCCCAGGGTAAGACCAGTAAAGCGCCGATCCGTGAATCCTTCGGTTCCTGGGCCAATCTCAAGGTGGTGCTGACTGCGTTGTTCAGCATCAACGCCGGACAAGCGGTGACCTTCTACACTGCGCAGTTTTATGTACTGTTCTTCCTCACCCAGATGCTCAAAATGGACCCGGCCCAAGCCAATACCCTGTTGATTATCAGTGTGGTGATCGGTGCGCCGTTCTTTGTGTTCTTCGGCTGGCTGTCGGATCGCATTGGACGCAAACCGATTCTGATGCTGGGGCTGCTGCTGGCCACCCTGCTCTACTTCCCTTTGTTCAAAGCACTGAGCCATTACGCTAACCCGCAAATTGATGCTGCCAGCCGTCAGGCGCCGATTGTGGTCATGGCCGATCCACAAAGCTGTACCTTCCAGTTCGATCCGGTGGGTAAGGCGCGCTTTGATAGCCCATGCGACAAGGCCAAGACCTTTCTGGTCAAGCAAGGCCTGCCCTACAGCTCTGAATCCGTCCCCGCCGGTACTGAACTGGTGGTCTCTGTCGGTGACCAGCGCATCGATGGTTTTGATGAAGCCGCACTGCGGGCAGCCATCGACAAGGCGGGCTACCCAGCCAAGGCCGATCCCGCTGCTGTGAACGAGACGATGGTGGTGGTGCTGATTGTGGCGATGATCCTGATCGCGACCATGACCTACGGCCCGCTGGCGGCCGTCATGGTGGAGTTGTTCCCGACGCGGATTCGCTACACCTCGATGTCACTGCCGTACCACATCGGCAATGGCTGGTTCGGCGGCTTCCTGCCCACCGTGTCGTTTGCCTTGGTGGTGTACACCGGCGATATCTTCTACGGGCTGTGGTATCCGGTGCTGATCACTGGTGTCAGCCTGGTGGTGGGGTTGTTCTGCCTGAAAGAAACCCGTGATGTGGATATCGATAAAGTCTGAGTTTTTCGCGCTACAAAAAAACCGGCTAAGCGCCGGTTTTTTTATGCCGTTGAAAAACTTATGCACGATTTTCAGAAAACAGTCATACATAAAAATAAGTAAGAAAATTAAATACTTAGCTGATTTTTAAGAGAAAGATCCAAATACTGTACACAAGTTATCCACAAATTATCAGGCAACGCCTTGAGCAGCGTTTGGCGCTTGCGCAGGCAACGAGCCCAAGTCGCGCTGGGTTTGCTCGTTCCAGGCTGCTGCGCGGTCGTTGAGCTCGGCGATGGCGCGTGGGCCAGTGCCTGCTGCGAACATCGGCGCGCCGATCACCACTTCGATGGTCCCGGCACGTTTGTTCCAGCCCTGCTTGGGCCAGAACTTGCCAGCGTTGTGGGCAATTGGCAGGACCGGCAGCCCGGCATTAACGGCCAAGGCGGTGCCGCCCCGGGAAAATTTACCGATCTGGCCGAACGGCACGCGGGTGCCTTCCGGAAAGATCAGCACCCAGACGCCATCCTTGAGCAATTTGTCGCCTTCGCTGGCAACTTGCTTGAGGGCGGCCTTGGGGTTGTCACGATCGATGGCGATTGGCCGCAACATGGCCATCGCCCAACCGAAGAACGGCACGTACAGCAATTCACGCTTGAGCACTTGGCTCAACGGCGAAAAATAGGCAGAGAGGAAGAAGGTTTCCCAGGTGCTCTGGTGATTGGACAGGATCACGCACGGTTGCTTGGGGATGTTTTCAGCCCCGCTGACCTTGACCTTGATATTCAGGAACACCCGCACCAGCACCAGTGCGAAGCGGCACCAGTAGACATTGATAAAGCGATAACGGGCGCTGAATGGCAGAAACGGCGCGATAAAAAAGCTCAGGGTGCACCACAGCAAGGAGCTGGTACCCAGCAGCAGGTAAAAAAGAAAAATTCTGATCGCCTGCAGGATCGACATAGCAGCATGTACCGTTGCGGGCTTGCCCGCCTAGTAAAAGTGCGCCTGGTTCGCAGACGCCCTATTTGTGGATAAGTTCTCTGGCGATGGCTGCCAGATCATCGAAAATCAACGTCCCTTGAGGAATTCCCTTGCTCAGGGTCTTCTCGCCTTTTCCGGTTTTTACCAGAATCGGTTGAGCATCGACGGTCAATGCGGCTTCCAGGTCACCCTTACTATCACCGACAAACCATACGCCAGCCAGATCAACCTGGTAATGCGCGGCGATGGTTCGCAGCATGCCCGGCTTGGGCTTGCGGCAGTCGCAGCCGTCATCCGGGCCATGCGGGCAATGCACGATCAGGCCGACCTCGCCGCCCTGCTCGGCCACCAGTGCGCGCAGGCGCGCATGCATGGCCTCGAGAGTTGCCAGGTCGTAGTAGCCGCGAGCGATACCGGACTGGTTGGTAGCGACTGCGACCGTCCAGCCGGCTTTGCTCAACTGCGCAATGGCCTCAATCGAACCGGTGATGGGTATCCATTCTTCCAGCGACTTGATGTAGGCGTCGGAGTCCTGGTTGATCACTCCGTCTCGATCGAGAATCAGCAGTTTCAAGACTTACCCCAGCAGCGAAATATCGGCCACGCCCAGGAACAGACCGCGCAGGCGGCTGAGCAAGGCATAACGGTTGGCTCGCACATTGGCGTCATCGGCGTTGACCATCACCGCCTCGAAGAAGGCGTCGACCGGTTCACGCAGTGCCGCCAGACGGGCCAGCGATTCGCTGTACTGACGCGCGGCCGCCATCGGTTGCACGGCCTGGTCGGCCTGCTGGATTGCCGAGTACAGGGAGAACTCGTTAGCGTTGTCGAAGTACTTCGGCTCGACCGTAGCCGCTACCGCGCCTTCGGCCTTGCTCAGCAGGTTCGACACGCGCTTGTTCACCGCGGCCAGGGCGGCGGCTTCCGGCAACTGACGGAAGGCCTGTACAGCCTGTACGCGCTGGTCGAAGTCCAGCGCCGAACCAGGCTTGAGGGCCCGTACCGAAAGATAAGTAGCGACGTCGATGCCTTCGTCTTCGTAACGCGCACGCAGACGGTCGAAGACGAACTCCAGTACCTGATCGCCCAGACCCGCGGCTTTGACCTTGGCACCGAACTGAGCAACGGCGAATTCCACGGCTTCGTTGAGGTTCAGGTCCAGCTGCTTCTCAATCAGAATACGCAGCACGCCCAGCGCCGCACGACGCAGTGCGTAGGGGTCTTTGCTACCGGTCGGGAGCATGCCGATACCGAAGATACCGACCAGGGTGTCGAGCTTGTCGGCGATGGCCACGGCCGCGCCGGTTAGGGTCGACGGCAGTTCTGCACCGGCACCGCGCGGCATGTACTGCTCGGTCAGGGCCAGGGCGACATCTTCTGGCTCGCCATCGTTGAGGGCGTAGTAATAGCCGGCAACACCCTGCATTTCCGGGAACTCACCGACCATCTCGGTGGCCAGGTCGCATTTCGACAGCAGGCCGGCACGGGCCGCACGCTCGGCGTCGCCGCCAATGCGCTGGGCAATGAACGCCGCCAGCTTGGAAACGCGCTCGGCTTTGTCGTAGACGCTGCCCAGCTGAGCCTGAAACACCACGTTCTTGAGGCGTTCGTTGAAGCTTGCCAGTGGCTGCTTCTTGTCTTGTTTGAAGAAGAACTCGGCGTCGGTCAGGCGTGGGCGCACGACCTTCTCGTTACCTTCGACGATTTGCTTCGGATCGCGGCTTTCGACGTTGGCTACGGTGATGAAGCGCGGCAGTAGCTTGCCGTCGGCATCCAGCAGGCAGAAGTACTTCTGGTTGTCCTGCATGGTGGTGATCAGTGCTTCCTGCGGCACTTCGAGGAAACGTTCCTCGAACGAGCAGACCAGCGGCACGGGCCACTCGACCAGCGCGGTGACTTCATCGAGCAGCGCCGGCGGTACGATGGCAGTACCTTCCTGTTGCAGCGCGAGTTCGGCAGTACGCTTGCTGATGATCTCGCGACGCTCGGCAAAATCAGCCAGCACGTAGGCTTTGCGCAGGTCTTCCAGGTAGTTCGCTGGAGCGCTGATGCGCACGTCTTCCGGGTGATGGAAGCGGTGACCACGGGAATCACGGCCTGCGGTCTGGGCGAGGATGGTGCAGTCAACGACCGTGTCGCCCAGCAGCATTACCAGCCATTGAGTCGGACGCACGAACTCTTCTTTGCGCGCACCCCAACGCATGCGTTTCGGGATCGGCAGGTCGTTCAGCGAATCTTCGACGATGGTCGGCAACAGGCTGGCGGTCGCCTTGCCCGGGATGTGCTGGGAGAAGCGTAGCTTCGCACCGCTCTGGTCGATTTCTGCCAGCTCTACACCGCACTTCTTGGCAAAACCAAGCGCCGCTTGGGTTGGGTTGCCTTCGGCATCGAAGGCAGCCTGACGGGGTGGGCCGTCGACGTTGATGCTGCGGTCCGGCTGCTGAGTATCGAGCTGACGGATCAGCACGGCCAGACGGCGTGGCGCGGCGTATACCTGCTTGCCGGTGTAGTTCAGGCCAGCGGCCTGCAGACCTTTTTCGATGCCGGCCAGAAACGCATCAGCCAGAACGCTCAGGGCTTTTGGCGGCAGTTCTTCGGTGCCCAGTTCAACCAGGAAATCTTGAGCACTCATTGTGCAGCCTCCAGCTTGGCCAATGCTTCATCACGCAATTCAGGGGACGCCATCGGGAAGCCCAGCTTGGCGCGGGCTTGCAGGTAGCTTTGCGCCACGGCCCGGGCCAGGGTACGTACGCGCAGGATGTACTGCTGACGTGCGGTCACCGAGATCGCACGGCGTGCGTCGAGCAGGTTGAACGTGTGCGAAGCCTTAAGGACCATTTCGTAGGTCGGCAGCGGCAGCTCCAGCTCGATCAGGCGATTGGCTTCGCTTTCATAGAAGTCGAACAGTTCGAACAGCTTCTCGACGTTGGCGTGTTCGAAGTTGTAGGTCGATTGCTCCACTTCGTTTTGGTGGAACACGTCGCCATAGGTCACCTTGCCGAATGGACCGTCGGTCCAGACCAGGTCGTAGACCGAGTCGACACCCTGCAGGTACATGGCCAGACGCTCCAGGCCATAGGTGATTTCACCGGTGACCGGCATGCACTCGATACCGCCTACTTGCTGGAAGTAGGTGAACTGGGTGACTTCCATGCCATTGAGCCAGATTTCCCAACCCAGACCCCAGGCGCCAAGCGTCGGCGATTCCCAGTTGTCTTCGACGAAGCGAATGTCGTGTACCAGTGGGTCGAGGCCGATGGCTTTCAGCGAGCCCAGGTACAGTTCCTGGAAGTTCGCCGGGTTTGGCTTGAGCACGACCTGGAACTGGTAGTAGTGCTGCAGGCGGTTGGGGTTTTCGCCATAGCGACCGTCAGCCGGGCGACGGCTCGGCTGTACATAGGCGGCGTTCCAGTTTTCTGGGCCGACGGCGCGCAGGAAGGTGGCGGTATGGAAAGTGCCGGCGCCTACTTCCATATCGTAGGGCTGAAGTACCACACAACCTTGCTCGGCCCAGTAGTTCTGCAGGGCGAGGATCAAGTCTTGGAAGGTACGCACGGCTGGCGTAGGCTGGCTCACAAAATTCACCTGTTTCTAGGGCTGCGAATATAAAGAGCGGGAGTATAACCCGATTCGCCCGAGCCTCTACCCTTGGAGCCTTATGCCACGTTGCTTTTGGTGTACCGATGATCCGCTTTACCAGGCTTATCACGATCAGGAGTGGGGCACGCCGCAGCGCGAGCCGGGTCAGTTGTTCGAGATGCTGTTGCTCGAAGGCTTCCAGGCTGGACTGTCGTGGATCACCGTGCTGAAGAAGCGCGAGCGCTATCGTGAGGTGCTGTTCGGGTTTGATCCACAGCGCCTGGCGCAGATGAGCGACGAAGAAATCGAGGAGCGGATGCTCGACCCCGGCATCATTCGCAACCGCCTCAAGCTCAATGCGGCGCGCCGTAATGCGCGGGCCTGGCTGGAATTGGAGAACCCCGGCGAGTGGCTTTGGTCATTTGTCGGCGGAGCGCCGAAAATCAATCATTTCAGGCAGCGCAGTGAGGTTCCGGCGGTCACTGATCAAGCCCAGGCCATGAGCAAGGCACTAGAAAAGGCAGGCTTCACCTTTGTCGGCCCAACCATCTGCTACGCCTTCATGCAGGCCACCGGGATGGTCATGGACCACACCACCGATTGTGATCGCTACGCCGCATTGCTGCGCTGAGGAGTACAATGGCCGGCTTGCAGAAAGAGGAACCAGTCTGTGGATAAATTCAAAGGCGCCTTGCTGGTCGGGGCGTTGCGGTTGTTTGCCAAGCTTCCTTGGGGTGCGGTACAGCGCGTTGGTGCAGCCATTGGCTGGCTGATGTGGAAGCTGCCGAACAGCTCGCGGGAGGTGGTGCGTATCAACCTGGCCAAGTGTTTTCCGGAGATGGACCCGGCGGCACGTGAGCAACTGGTCGGGCAGACCCTGAAGGACATCGGCAAATCCTTTACCGAAAGCGCCTGCGCCTGGATCTGGCCCGCCCAGCGTTCAATTGATCTGGTTCGCGAGGTCGAGGGTTTGGAAGTGCTGCAGGCGGCGTTGGCCTCGGGCAAGGGTGTGGTTGGCATCACCAGCCACCTGGGCAACTGGGAAGTGCTCAATCACTTCTATTGCAACCAGTGCAAACCGATCATTTTCTACCGACCACCCAAGCTCAAGGCGGTCGATGACCTGTTGCGTGAACAGCGTGTGCAGTTGGGTAACCGCGTAGCGGCTTCCACCAAGGAAGGCATCCTGAGCATCATCAAGGAAGTACGCAGAGGCGGTCAGGTGGGAATCCCGGCAGACCCGGAGCCAGCCGAGTCGGCGGGCGTCTTCGTGCCGTTCTTTGCGACCAAGGCGCTGACCAGCAAGTTCGTGCCCAACATGCTCGCAGGCGGCAAGGCGGTTGGGGTGTTCCTGCACGCCCTGCGCCTGCCGGACGGTTCCGGTTTCAAGGTGATCCTGGAAGCGGCGCCCGAAGCGATGTACAGCGAAGACACCGAAACCTCGGCGGCTGCCATGAGTCAGGTGGTTGAACGCTATGTGCGGGCCTATCCGAGCCAGTACATGTGGAGCATGAAGCGCTTCAAGAAACGTCCGCCTGGAGAGGCGCGCTGGTACTGAGGGCTACTGTGACCTTGTAGGAGCTGGTAAGCCAGCTTCTACAAAGTCTTATCGAGCTTGCGAAGAAACACCGTCATCTCTTTCTCGGCCTGCTTGTCACCGTGCGCCTTGGCGGCTTCCAGCCCTTGCTGCCAAGCCTGCCGCGCACCTGCCAGGTCCTCCTGCAACTGATACGCCTTACCCAACAGCTTCCACGCCGCCGAATACTTCGGATCGAATTCGACGCAACGCTGCAGGTGTACAGCGGCCTCAGCACCGTTGCCTTCATCCAGCCAGGCCTTGCCCAGGCCGAAACGCAGTAGGGCGTTATCCACACCCTTGGCCAGCATCTTTTCCAGTGATTCGCGCATTCCTGTTCCCTCTTAGAAGAAGCTCAACCCTACATGGAAGAGCTTCTCGACGTCACGGATGTACTTTTTATCCACAACGAAGAGGATCACGTGGTCGCCCGCTTCGATCACCGTGTCGTCGTGGGCGATCAGCACTTCTTCGTCGCGAATGATCGCGCCGATGGTCGTGCCAGGTGGCAGGGCGATGTCTTCGATGGCTTTGCCAATCACCTTGCTTGATTTTGAGTCGCCATGGGCAATCGCTTCGATTGCCTCGGCCGCGCCGCGGCGCAGTGAGTGCACGCTGACAATGTCGCCACGCCGCACATGGGCGAGCAAGGTGCCGATGGTGGCCAGCTGCGGGCTGATAGCGATGTCAATATCACCACCCTGAACCAGGTCGACATAGGCCGGGTTGTTGATGATGGTCATCACTTTGCGCGCGCCCAGGCGCTTGGCCAGCAGCGAGGACATGATGTTGGCCTCGTCATCGTTGGTCAGGGCCAGGAAGATATCGGCTTCGGCGATGTTCTCTTCAAGCATCAGGTCACGGTCCGAGGCGCTGCCTTGCAACACCACGGTGCTGTCGAGGGTGTCGGACAGGTAACGGCAGCGCGCCGGATTCATCTCGATGATCTTCACTTGGTAGCGGCTTTCGATCGCCTCGGCCAGGCGTTCGCCGATTTGCCCGCCACCGGCGATGACCACGCGCTTGTTGGTCTCATCGATGCGCCGCAGTTCACCCATTACCGCACGGATGTGGGCTTTGGCGGCAATGAAGAAGACTTCGTCGTCAGCCTCGATCACCGTATCGCCCTGGGGCAGGATCGGCCTGTCACGGCGGAAGATCGCCGCGACACGGGTGTCGACGTTGGGCATGTGCTCACGGATCTGGCGCAGTTGCTGACCGACCAGTGGCCCGCCGTAGTAAGCCTTGACCGCCACCAGTTGGGCTTTACCTTCGGCGAAGTCGATTACCTGCAGGGCACCAGGGTGTTCAATCAGGCGCTTGATGTAATGGGTCACGACCTGTTCGGGGCTGATCAGTACGTCGACCGGGATGGCGTCGTTGTCGAACAGGCCGGCACGGGTCAGGTAGGCTGATTCACGCACCCGGGCGATCTTGGTCGGGGTGTGGAACAGGGTGTAGGCGACCTGGCAGGCGACCATGTTGGTCTCGTCACTGTTGGTCACCGCTACCAGCATGTCGGCGTCGTCGGCACCGGCTTGGCGCAGAACAGTTGGGAACGAGGCGCGGCCCTGGACGGTACGGATGTCCAGGCGGTCGCCGAGGTCGCGCAGGCGCTCGCCATCGGTGTCGACCACAGTAATGTCGTTGGCTTCGCTGGCCAGGTGCTCGGCCAGCGTACCGCCGACCTGCCCTGCGCCCAGGATGATGATCTTCATCCGCTCTTCCCTTCTCTTGTTATCCGCGCGCGGCGGCGATTTTGATCAGCTTGGCATAGTAGAAGCCATCGTGTCCGCCTTCCTGGGCCAGCAACTGGCGGCCATGCGGTTGGCGCAGGCCAGCCTGGGTCGCCAGGTCCAGCTCGCGGGCACCAGGGGTGCGGGCGAGGAACGCCTCGATGACTTCGGTATTTTCTGTTGGCAGTGTCGAGCACGTTGCGTAGAGCAGAATGCCGCCGACTTCGAGGGTTGGCCACAGGGCGTCGAGCAACTCGCCCTGCAACGTGGCCAAGGCCGGAATATCGTCGGCCTGGCGGGTCATCTTGATGTCCGGATGACGGCGAATCACCCCGGTGGCCGAGCACGGCGCATCCAGCAGGATGCGCTGGAAACCCTTGCCGTCCCACCAGCTGGCGGTATCGCGGGCATCACAGGCAATCAGCTGGGCATCCAGGCCCAGGCGATCAAGGTTTTCCCGGACCCGCACCAAGCGCTTGGCTTCCAGGTCGATAGCGACCACGGCGTCCAGTTTTGCTTCGGCTTCAAGCAGGTGGCAGGTCTTGCCGCCAGGTGCACAGCAGGCGTCGAGCACCCGCTGGCCGGGCGCGAGGTCGAGCAGGTCGGCAGCCAGTTGCGCTGCTTCGTCCTGGACGCTGATCCAGCCCTGATCGAACCCAGGCAGACCGCGTACATCGCAGGCTTGGGCGAGAATGATGCCGTCAACGCTGTACTGGCAGGCGTTGGCTTCTAGGCCGGCTTCGCGCAACAGCTGCAAATACGCTTCACGACTGTGGTGACGGCGGTTGACCCGCAGGATCATCGGCGGATGGGCGTTATTGGCGGCGCAAATGGCTTCCCACTGCTCAGGCCAGAAGGCCTTGAGTGACTTTTGCAACCAGCGCGGATGAGCGGTGCGCACCACCGGATCACGCTCAAGTTCAGCGAGGATGTCAGTGCTTTCGCGTTGCGCGCGGCGTAGTACAGCATTGAGCAGGGCCTTGGCCCAGGGCTTTTTCAGCTTGTCGGCACAGCCAACCGTTTCACCGATCGCCGCATGTGCGGGAACGCGGGTGTAGAGCAATTGATACAGGCCAACCAGCAGCAAGGCTTCGACATCGGCATCGGCTGCCTTGAACGGCTTTTGCAGCAGGCGTTCGGCCAGGGCCGAGAGCCGCGGCTGCCAGCGTGCGGTGCCGAACGCCAGGTCCTGGGTCAGGCCACGGTCACGCAATTCGACCTTGTCCAACTGGGCGGGCAGCGAGCTGTTCAAAGAGGCTTTGCCGCTGAGTACTGCCGCCAGGGCGCGGGCGGCTGCCAGACGTGGGTTCATTGACCGAGCACCGTGCCGGTGGCGAACTTCTCGCGGCGGCTGTTGAACAGGTCGCTGAAGTTAAGCGCCTTGCCACCTGGCAATTGCAGGCGGGTCAGGCACAAAGCCTGTTCGCCACAGGCAACGATCAGGCCGTCTTTGCTGGCCTCGAGGATTTCCCCCGGCGCGCCGCGAGCTGTGGATACGTTCGCCGCGAGCACTTTCAGCGTTTCACCGCTGAGGGTGCTATGACAGATCGGCCAGGGGTTGAAGGCGCGAATCAGGCGCTCCAGCTCAACAGCTGGGCGGCTCCAATCCAGGCGTGCTTCATCTTTGTTCAGCTTGTGGGCGTAGGTGGCCAGGCTGTCGTCCTGGACTTCACCTTGCAACGTACCAGCGGCCAGGCCGGCCACGGCTTGCAATACCGCTGGCGGGCCCATTTCGGCCAGGCGATCATGAAGGCTGCCGCCGGTGTCGGTGGCGCTGATTGGCGTGGTCACTTTCAGCAACATCGGGCCGGTATCCAGGCCAGCCTCCATGCGCATCACGGTCACGCCGCTTTCACTGTCGCCGGCTTCCACCGCGCGCTGGATTGGCGCGGCACCGCGCCAGCGTGGCAGCAACGAGGCATGGCTGTTGATGCAACCCAGGCGCGGAATGTCCAGCACCGCTTGCGGCAGGATCAGGCCATAAGCGACCACGACCATCAGGTCTGGCTGCAGCGCTGCCAGTTCAGCTTGAGCTTCAGCATTGCGCAGGGTTGGTGCTTGCAGGACCGCAATGCCGTTATCCACAGCCAATTGCTTGACCGCACTGGGCATCAGCTTTTGCCCGCGTCCGGCCGGACGGTCTGGTTGGGTGTAGACGGCCACCACTTCATAGGGACTGTCGATCAAGGCCTTGAGGTGTTCGGCGGCAAACTCTGGGGTGCCTGCAAAGACAATGCGCATGGAGTTCTCGCTTAAAAAGAAAAAGGCTTGCCGGAGCAAGCCTTTGGAAAGAGGAGATCAAGCTTGCTGGCGATGCTGTTTTTCCAGCTTTTTCTTGATGCGGTCGCGTTTGAGCGTCGACAGATAATCGACGAACAATTTGCCGTTGAGATGATCGCATTCGTGCTGAATGCACACGGCCAGCAGGCCTTCGGCGATTTCTTCGAAGGGTTTGCCGTCACGGTCGAGTGCCTTGATCTTGACCCGGATCGGGCGGTCGACGTTCTCGTAGAAACCGGGCACCGACAGGCAGCCTTCCTGGTACTGGTCCATTTCGTCGGTCAGCAACTCAAGCTCAGGGTTGATGAACACCCGCGGATCGCTGCGATCTTCGCTGAGGTCCATAACCACGATGCGCTTGTGCACGTTGATCTGGGTTGCCGCCAGGCCGATGCCAGGGGCTTCGTACATGGTTTCAAACATGTCATCGATCAACTGGCGAACGCCGTCGTCGACTACGTCCACCGGTTTGGCGATGGTGCGAAGACGCGGGTCCGGGAATTCGAGGATGTTTAGAATGGCCATAAGCGTATGAGCTGCACTGTGCGATGAATTACAAACATGAGTACACATAATAAAGGGATTCAGCGCATTCGGCACCTGGCAAAGGTCAGCTAAGGTTTCAGGCAGCCGCAAAAACTGCCGCGCAGGGAAATCCTTCAACCGGTTGTCAAAGTATTATCAACAGAGTTATCCACAGCTTGTGCAGGGTGCGTTCAACTCGTTCGATCAAGGATGATCGTTATGCCACAAACCGCTTATCGGGCCTGTTCACCCGCCGAACTGGAAGCGCGATTGCGTCTGCATCGTTTACCTGGGCTCGGTCCGCAACGTTTTCATTCGCTCCTTCAGGCATTCGGTAGTGCCTCGGCGGCGTTCAGTGCTCCGGCCAGTGCTTGGGGGGCGTTGGGGCTTGCCGATGTCAGTGCTGCTGCCCGGCGCAGCCCCGAAGTGCGCGAAGGCGCTGCGGCCGCATTGGCCTGGTTAGAGCGGCGCGACCAGCATTTGCTTATGTGGGATGACCCTGCTTACCCTGGCTTACTGGCCGAAGTGGATGCCGCGCCGCCCTTGTTGTTTGTCGCTGGCAACCCCGCCCTGCTGGAAAAACCACAGCTGGCGATCGTCGGTAGTCGCCGCGCATCACGCCCGGCATTGGACACCGCTGCCGCCTTTTCCCGGCACCTCGCGCAAGCTGGCTTTGTGATCACTAGCGGCTTGGCCCTGGGGATAGACGGTGCCGCCCATCAGGCTGCGCTGGATGTCGCTGGGCAGACCGTCGCGGTGTTGGGAACCGGCCTGCAGAAACTTTATCCACAACGGCATCGAGCGCTGGCGGCGGCGATCATCGACCAGGGCAGCGCGGTGATTTCCGAGTTTCCCCTGGATGCCGGGCCGGTGCCGGGAAACTTCCCGCGCCGTAATCGGATCATCAGCGGCCTGTCGCTGGGGGTGCTGGTGGTTGAAGCGAGTCTGGCCAGTGGCTCGCTGATTACCGCGCGGTTGGCAGCCGAACAAGGGCGGGAGGTCTATGCCATTCCGGGTTCGATTCATCATCCGGGGTCCAAAGGCTGTCATCAGTTGATTCGTGATGGTGCGCTGTTGGTGGAAAGCGTCGAGCAGATTGTCGAAACCCTGCAAGGCTGGCAGCGATTGCCGCCGGTGCAGGACGCCGAGGCCGTTGGCAGCCGGCATGCGCTTGAAGCCTTGTTGCTGGCAGCGCCGCAAACCAGCGAAGCACTGGCCAACAGTAGCGGCTGGCCGTTGTCCAAAGTGCTGGCGGCGTTAACCGATCTTGAAGTGGCCGGACGGGTGTGCAATGAAGCTGGGCGTTGGTTTGCCCGGCCTAGCTAAGTAAACTGCTGGTTAGCCTTTATGCGGAGTGATAGCAATGGTGAGCAGTTGGCGTGTGCAACAAGCCGCGCGTGAAATTCGGGCCGGTGCGGTTATTGCCTATCCAACCGAGGCCGTTTGGGGTTTGGGCTGTGATCCCTGGAACGAGGAAGCAGTGGATCGATTACTGGCGATCAAGTCGCGCTCGGTCGACAAGGGGGTGATCCTGGTTGCCGACAACATCCGCCAGTTCGACTTCCTGTTCGAAGATTTCCCAGAAGTCTGGCTCGACCGTATGAGCAGCACCTGGCCTGGGCCGAACACCTGGCTGGTGCCGCATCAGAACATGTTGCCGGAGTGGATTACCGGAGTGCACGACACCGTAGCCCTGCGCGTCAGCGACCATCCGGTGGTCCGTGAGCTGTGCTCTCTGGTCGGGCCGCTGGTATCGACTTCGGCCAACCCACAGGGCCGCCCTGCTGCGAAGTCACGCTTGCGCGTCGAGCAGTATTTCCGTGGCCAACTGGACCTGGTTCTGGGTGGCGCACTGGGTGGGCGGCGCAATCCAAGTGTGATCCGCGACCTGGTGACCGGGGATGTGGTGCGGGCGGGGTGAGGCTCTATCGTCGGCAAGACCGGCTCATGTATGAGCCGACGTTGTCGACGATGAACTCAACACAATCTCACGGCAACAACACCGTAGACCCCACCGTCCTGCGCGCCGACAGTTCTGACTGTGCCTTGGCCGCGTCACTCAGCGGGTAACGTTGCTGGATATCCACCGTCAACTTGCCACTGGCAATCATCGCAAACAGGTCATCAGCCATCGCTTGGGTGTTTTCGGCATTGTTGGCGTAGCTGGCCAGGGTTGGGCGAGTGACATACAGCGAGCCCTTCTGCGCCAGAATCCCCAGGTTCACACCACTGACCGCGCCAGAAGCATTGCCGAAACTGACCATCAGCCCGCGTGGCGCCAGGCAGTCCAGTGAGGTCAGCCAGGTGTCCTGACCTACACCGTCGTAAACCACAGGGCACTTCTTGCCGTCGGTCAGTTCCAGCACACGCTGCGCCACATCTTCATGGCTGTAGTCGATTGTCGCCCAGGCACCCAGCGCTTTGGCTCGCTCGGCTTTTACTGCTGAGCTGACGGTACCGATCAATTTCGCCCCCAGCGCCTTGGCCCATTGGCAGGCCAACGAGCCAACACCGCCGGCGGCGGCGTGGAACACAATGGTGTCGCCTGCTTGTACGGCATAGGTCTGCTTGAGCAGATACTGCACGGTCAGGCCCTTGAGCATTACTGCTGCGGCCTGTTCGAAGCTGATGCTGTCCGGGAGTTTGACCAGGTTGGCCTCGGGTAGTACATGTACTTCGCTGTAAGCGCCCAATGGTCCACCGGCATAGGCTACGCGGTCGCCGACCTTGAGCCGAGTGACCTGTTCGCCGACGGCCTCGACTACCCCGGCGCCTTCGGTGCCCAAGCCCGATGGCAAGGCCGGTGGCGCATACAGACCACTGCGAAAGTAGGTGTCGATAAAATTTAGGCCGATTGCCCGGTTGCGTACGCGGACCTGTTGTGGGCCGGGGGCGGGAGGTTCGAAATCGACCAGTTGCAGGACCTCTGGGCCCCCATGCTGGCTGAACTGGATACGCTTGGCCATCTGCACTCTCCTGTCGGGTTCGCAAAACCCCTATCGGACGCCTTTGCTTGATCGCCGTCAACTGCGGGCAGCCGGTTGCCGGTGGTATGCTACGCGCCGAATTTGCTCATGCCCGCTTCCAGGTGACCTGATGACTAGCCGCACCGAGGCCGTGAAAGCCTACCTGCTCGACTTGCAAGACCGTATTTGTGCCGCCCTCGAATCCGAAGACGGCGGCGCCCGTTTTGTCGAAGACGCCTGGACGCGTGAAGCTGGCGGTGGTGGACGGACCCGCGTCATCGGTGAAGGCAAGGTGATCGAAAAAGGTGGGGTGAACTTCTCCCACGTCTTCGGTAGCGGTTTGCCGCCATCGGCCAGTGCCCATCGGCCAGAATTGGCCGGGCGTGGTTTCGAGGCCTTGGGGGTGTCGCTGGTCATTCATCCGCACAACCCGCATGTACCGACTTCTCATGCCAACGTGCGGTTCTTTATCGCCGAGAAAGAAGGTGAAGAAGCGGTCTGGTGGTTCGGCGGCGGCTTCGACCTGACGCCCTACTACGGCAACGAAGAAGACTGCCTGCACTGGCACCAGGTCGCCGAGCGCGCCTGTGCGCCTTTCGGTGCGGATGTCTACCCACGTTACAAGGCCTGGTGCGACCGTTACTTCCATCTCAAGCATCGCGGTGAGCCACGCGGAATCGGCGGGCTGTTCTTCGATGACTTGAACGAGTGGGATTTCGACACCTGCTTCGCCTTCATGCGCGCCATTGGTGATGCCTACATCGAGGCCTACCTGCCCATCGTCCAGCGCCGCAAGGCTGCGACCTACACCGCTGAGCAACGCGAGTTCCAGGAATTCCGTCGCGGTCGCTACGTCGAGTTCAACCTGGTCTATGACCGCGGGACCCTGTTTGGTCTGCAATCGGGTGGTCGTACCGAATCGATCCTCATGTCGCTGCCACCCCAGGTGCGTTGGGGGTACGATTGGAAGCCTGCGCCAGGCAGCGAAGAAGCACGCCTGAGCGAGTATTTCCTGCAGGATCGCGACTGGATTGGTGAGGCCAAGTCCAGTCATTGAGACCACTGTGGATAACTTTGCCGGTTGCTCCGGCCCTGAACCAGGAACCGCGTGAATGGACCAGTACGTTGTATTCGGCAACCCGATCGGCCACAGCAAATCGCCGCTGATCCATCGCCTGTTTGCCGACCAGACCGGCCAACAGCTGGAATACAGCACCTTGCTGGCGCCACTGGACGATTTCACCATGTGTGCCCAGGGCTTCTTCAAACAGGGCCTGGGTGCCAACGTCACCGTACCGTTCAAGGAAGAAGCCTATCGCCTGGTCGATAGCCTGACGCCGCGGGCTAAACGCGCTGGCGCGGTAAACACCCTGAGCAAACAGGCGGATGGCAGTTTGCAGGGTGACAATACCGATGGTGCTGGGCTGGTCCGAGATCTGACGGTCAATGCCGGGGTGCAATTGACTGGCAAGCGTATTCTCCTGCTCGGCGCCGGTGGCGCTGTACGTGGCGTGCTGGAGCCGCTGTTGGCGCACAACCCGGCCTCACTGGTGATCGCCAACCGTACCGTGGAAAAAGCCGAACAACTGGCCCGTGAGTTCGCCGACCTGGGGCCGGTGGCTGCCAGTGGCTTCAGCTGGCTGCAAGAGCCGGTCGATCTGATCATCAATGCCACGTCTGCCAGCCTTGCCGGTGAGCTGCCGCCGATTTCTGCCTCATTGATCGAGCCGGGTAATACCGTGTGCTACGACATGATGTACGGCAAAGAGCCGACGCCCTTCTGCCGCTGGGCCAGCGAACACCAGGCCGCCAAGGTCCTGGACGGTTTGGGCATGCTTGCTGAGCAGGCGGCTGAGGCGTTCTTCATCTGGCGTGGGGTGCGGCCTGATACCGCGCCGGTGTTGGATGAACTGCGTCGGCAACTGGCCCGCGGTTGAGGCTTGCCCCGCGATAGTTTCACTCCTTGAAGCGGATCGGGCAGAGCGCTGCCCCTTCCAGCTTATGTAATTCCTCAATCACCTGCGGACGGGCCCGATGCAGCGTCAGGCTGCCGCCTGCCTGACGTAGGCGGCGGTCTTCTTATTTGGTCAGGTCTTTATCGATCTGAAAAATCTAAGTGCGACATATTTTGTATATCGTTTCAGAAGCGTCCTACAGTCGGCCGGCTTCACTCGCAATAGACTGCTCACTCTGACCACAGGAGTGAAAGATGATATGGCTAATCACAGTTACATGACCATTACCGGGAAAAAACAGGGTTTGATTTCCGCTGGTTGTTCTAGCCAAAATTCTATTGGGAACAAATGTCAGGCTGGCCACGAAGACGAAATCATGGTGCTGGCTTACTCTCATAATATGGCAGGTGGTAATGACGGCAGCACGTCAGGTGGGCGTGGCAAACATATGCCAGTCGTTATTACAAAAAATATTGATAAGTCTACGCCTTTGTTGGCCAGCGCTCTTCATGAAGGCGAAGAAATAGAGTGTAAAATAAATTTCTATCGCACCTCAGCTGTTGGTGGTCACGAAAAGTACTTTACTGTGTTGCTAACCGGTGGGCGTATTGCCAATTTAAGCGTTCAGGTGCCACATGCCATCCATATGAGGGACGCGCAGCCGCAGGAGCTTTTGGCTATCCGGTATCGGGACATTAGCTGGGTACACCACCAGGCAAGCACAAGTGCCTATGCTTCTTGGGGTTACGAAGGTGAATGAGCAGTCATGTGACATTCATGATGTGGCCAAAGCAGGCGCTGACCTGGTTGCATTGGGTTGCACCATAAGTGCTACTAGTTTTGATGATGGAATTATTCAGCTTCAGTTTGGTTCAGTTATATCTGATTATGTTAACGAAATTATAAATGATGTTAGTGAAGGTGTAATAAGTGCTTGGGATGGCGTGCAAGAAATCAGCGCAGAGTATGCCGAGCTGGCTTCCAAGGCGGCTTTTTATGCTCAAAATGGCATCGGGGTCGTAGCTGGTGTCATGCAGGTTGACGTTGGAGTTGCGATTACCGGGTCTACATACGGTTTGGGAACGCCAGTAGGAGCGTTTTTTGTCGCGCATGGCGTTAATAATATTTATGAAGGAGGGATGAATATTTATCAAGGTCCGACAGCCAAACCAGCGCAGGGGCCAACTAGACGTGCTTATCAAGCTTACTTTAAAGATGAGTACAAAGGAAATATGGCGTATGGCGCAGTCGACTTGATCTTGTCGGCTAGAGGTATGATGCGGCCTATACGGAAGACGGATTCAGTACAGCTTTTCAGACGAGATCCGCTTAATTACGAGCCAGCGTATCAGCAAGCCGGTAAGTTGGCTTTGTTTTTTGAGGTCTTAGTTGATTCAATTACAATTAGCTCTATGGTTTTAGAAGAAGGCCATGAAATAAAAAGCAAGTGATACCATCGCGTGATGGGGATGGCTACCATTTGTTGCGTAGTCTGGGGATGTAAAACTTTAATCCGGCAATGCTGAGGGTGACAAACAAAATTCCGCTTATAATCCAGTATGGCGTTTCTTCCAGTGGGAATAATTCAGTTATGCCAAGCATAATAAGCATTGTGTAGAACATAGCGCAGGCGATAATAGTCAATCCCATGCTTATTAAATATCTGATTGTATACATTGCTACAGAGTCCTTAGGGGGTAAACTCATAAAGCATACTAGCTCACCAGTTGCGCGAAGAAGTGCCCAAGCTGGTTGGCATGACGATGGTTACCATATGTCGCGTAGTCTTGGGATGTAAAATTTTAAGCCAGCAGCGGTGATGATAACAAACAATATTCCGCTTACAATCCAGTAGGGCTGGCCTTCTAGTTCTAGTGAGAATAATTTTCTTATGCCCCACATGATAATCATTGTGTAGCCCGCAGAGCAGCCGATAATAATCAGCCCCAAGCTTATCAAGTATCTAATTGTATACATTCCTACAGGGTCCTTTGAGTGAAAACTCATATAGCATAGTAGAGTCTGCTAGGAGTGAATACAACAAAAGGTGATAAGTAAATTGCTGATGTCTCAATTAAAAGCACGTCCTGCAGTTACACAGAGTGTATTCCCTATCGCTAGACACAAGCGGGCTTGCCCCGCGATAGTTTCACTCCTTGAAGCGGATCGGGCAGAGCGCTGCCCCTTCCAGCTTGTGTAATTCCTCGATCACCTGTGGTCGCGCCCGATGCAGCGTCAGGCTGCCGCCTGCCTGACGTAGGCGGCGGTTTTCTTATTTGGTCAGGTCTTTATCGATCTGCAAAATCTAAGTGCGACATATTTTGTATATCGTTTCAGAAGCGTCCTACAGTCGGCCGGCTTCATTCGCAATAGACTGCTCACTCTGACCACAGGAGTGAAAGATGATATGGCTAATCACAGTTACATGACCATTACCGGGAAAAAACAGGGTTTGATTTCCGCTGGTTGTTCTAGCCAAAATTCTATTGGGAACAAATGTCAGGCTGGCCACGAAGACGAAATTATGGTGCTGGCTTATTCTCATAATATGGCAGGTGGTAATGACGGCAGTACGTCAGGTGGTCGTGGCAAACATATGCCCGTCGTTATTACAAAAAACATTGATAAATCTACACCGTTGCTAGCCAGCGCCCTTCATGAAGGCGAAGAGATCGAGTGTAAAATCAATTTCTATCGCACCTCACCTGTTGGTGGTCACCAAAAGTACTTTACCGTGTTGTTAACCGGTGGACGTATTGCCAATTTAAGCGTTCAGGTGCCACATGCCATTCATATGAGGGACGCGCAGCCACAGGAGCTGATGGCCATTAGGTATCGGGACATTAGCTGGGTACACCACGAGGCAAGCACAAGTGCCTATGCTTCTTGGGGTTACGAAGGTGAATGAGCAGTCATGTGACATTCATGATGTGGCCAAAGCAGGCGCTGACCTGGTTGCATTGGGTTGCACCATAAGTTCTACTAGTTTTGATGATGGGATTATTCAGCTTCAGTTTGGCTCAGTAATATCTGATTATGTAAACGAAATTATAAATGATGTTAATGAAGGTGTAATAAGTGCTTGGTAAGCGCTCCATAAACCCCACCAAACTCAATATGGGTGGCGCGCTCAGCTAGGCGATGCGGGTGAGCAGTTCCAC
>NZ_JBNPJT010000012.1:0-202700 GCF_050312595.1 Pseudomonas sp. UM16
CATCCGAGAGTTCATAACGCTTTGCCATCACAGGATTCCTTTCCGTAGATAGCCGCCGACTCTACAAAATCTAAGCTCCCGAGGGGCGCCGATTGGGTTTCTCGGGATTTCGTACAGAACCTAGTAATCTGTGCGAGGTGCAGCTGTTCCTCGTGGCCACGGTGCCGGCGAGCTGACATTGGTCAAGCCCCGCGGCGAGTCAGGTAATGATGAGGCTTAAGCAGCCATCACAAGATAGTTATTGACCTCCCATTGAGATGGGCTTTTTTCGTTCAGCTCTTCGGCTTTTCATGAGGCTCAGTGAATACTGGATCCTGCGCCAAAAACCACTCCAATTCCTCTATCGGGTCAGGGTGAACAATTCTGTCAGGCATTGTGATCGTGATTCCGTTGCGTACTGGCTCCTCGATCTTCTGGTTGAGAGTCGTAACTTTTTCTAAATAAGCAATCGCCGAGCCCGCCTGATACTGGAAGGCTCCCAGGTCGGAGAGCTCGAAACCATCTTCATGCAGCAATTTATTTCGATTTCGGGCTAGGTACTTGACCGACCCAACTATCTCGGGCGGTAACAAGTGCGCCACAGAGTCACACTTTTCTTGAAGGCCTCTGCCGTCCGCGCCCAGTCGGGTCAGCAGAGATTCGAGCTTCTTTGTCGCGTTGATGACTATTTCGAGTTGTGAAGTCATGCCAGATATCCGAAGAAAGTAAGCCTTGAGGTGAAGAGTTCCGTCGCTGATTTTGAGGCAGCCGTCTAGGTTGCCACTGGCTGGGGGGCAGGTCAAACAACGTCAACGACGATAGCACGGAACCCATGTTCGCCTTGGGCGGGCTTTTTATTCATAGCTCCCCGAGAGAGAGGAACCGGAATGCACCATATGCCAGACAAACCAGACACCTGGCTTTTTGCTTTGCTGGATGGCTCTGCAGTACATCATCTGCCGATGGATACAGCGCAGGCTCTGGCGCTCGCAAATTCGTAAGCGAAGCGAACGATGAGCCAGGAAGCAGCGCCGCCCTGATCGCCCACAAAAAGCGTTTTTCAAGCATGTACACAGGAGGCAAGCCGTGCGTTCGCTCACGCGCAGACCAATATCGGAGTGAGCTGAACTTTTCAATGCCGTGGATTGATCTGTCGATACCAGCTACTTTGAGACTTCACCCAAGGAGCTCGAACATGGCAGATAAATATGTCGGGAAAATAGTTGGGCTTGGCACGGATAACTTGGAATACGTAATTAACATTTATCAGGACGAGACAGTTGAGCGCTCGCCACACGGCATGGTTCGACATGAAGGCCTGAAGCATTTCGAAATGCAATTTGGGGGAGACGTGAAAAAAATTTCCGAGACTGAGTACGAAATTGTGGCTACAGGCGTGAGGGTTATCGTGCATGAGGGTCAACGCTGAGAGCGTCAGCCCTTCGTTTTGTGCACGTGAAAGAGAGTGCCGTCTGGTTGAACGAGCCTACCGGACAGGGGCTCTTGCAGTTGAAGCTTTCGCAAGGTCGACGGCTGCAGTGATGGCGGATCGAGCTTGAGGGCTGTTCTTCCAGCAGGTCGAGCCTAACGCCGCTGATGCTTGCGCCAAGATGCTGCTGACATCCGATTTACCTAGCTCAGCCAGTGATTCGATCCCCATCTGCTCAAGCCGGGTAATGACGGTTGGGCCTACGCCTTTGAGCGCAAGCAGTGCGGTCCGCTCGTGAGGTGGAAATGGCATCCGGGAAATCCTTTTCTGATCCATGAGTGTTTGGAAGATTGCCTTAAGTTGGCGATTGCCTCAACCGCGCAGTCAGGAACGTGGAGTAATGCTTGCCTTTGCTCACAAATAGCCGGATGACACTGCCCTCCGTGACCGGATCTGACAAATGAGAACTGGAATAGAAATTGCTCACTCTCCCACAACCAAACGCGTTGGGAGCAGGGCCATGATTAACTTGGTGAGCTATTTCGAGATTGCTGCGGTCGTGATAGCTCTGCTTGTTGATGTGGTGGCCATCCATGTCTATCGAGCATACCGCCCTCAAGCGAAAGGCTCATTGGATACTTGCCCAGTTCTGTCCCCTAATGCGGGGAAAATCACTCATCATCCGGGGGGCTCCCATGGGAAGGGTGGCGCCATGGATAAGGTAAAGGACGCAGCAATACAGCACGAGAGAATGCGTACCCTTGAAGAGGATGAAGCTGATTGTCATCGGCTTGGGTTATTGCATCGATTCATGCATATCTCGGCGCTGTCGCCATCGACCCGTACATCACACGCAGCACGCCATGGTTGGTTGTATACGGCTGACGACATAAAGCATTGGATGGTGAAAGACGATAATGCCATCGGTTGCCAGTGTGCCTTCTCGTTAGTGTTAGTCGACGAAAATGGAAAACCACGCAATTCAAGTCTGTTGGTGAGAGCGGCTGTCGCCAGGCAGAATTACTTTTCTGGTCGTGAACGAAATAATCATGCCCCAAGCGCCCCCGACTTCGAAGACTCCAGCGGCCTGGGCTTCGAAAATCGACACTTCAGTGGGAATGGTGATCACGCCTGAGGCTACGATGTGTCCATTCAGCCCCCGCAAATCAACTGCTCCCTTCCGGCAATTCGCTCACGCTTTCTGATTGCCCAGTTTCCTCAGTAATCACACTGAAATCGCTGACCTCAACAGCGCCAAGCCCATAGCCCAGCAGGTGGAAAGAAAACGCCTTGCGCGGCTCTGGGTTATCAAAACTGAAATCCATCTGCAGTGGCTGATCAGCCGTTACTACCATTTCTTCCGGCAGGCCCAACGGGACATCCTGCTCCAGCTCCTTGGCCTTGAGCAATATGTAGGCCTTCTGTTGTGGATCTACCGAACGTATGGTCATGCGCACCCGGGTGTGGGAGCCTTTGGGCATTTCCAGATACTGAGCACCGATAAGGTTGTCGGCCCAGTCATCTTTGATCTGCGCTTGCAGCGGGATGATCGCCGGGCTGCCGAACTGGTAATGCTGATTCAGTGGCGTGCGAAGCAACGAATGATTCAGAGCTGTAGCTTTTGCCAAGGTCTGTCGAGCACGTTTACCACGGTACTGCTCCGTCAAGGTGACCTGTTCGGAGATGAAACCCTTGCTTGCATAATTCCGGCAGCGCTGTTGGAAGTCGCATTCGGTCAAGGTGCCCTGACCATTGTGATAGCGAAGTTTGCCGTTGGTATACGACATGATTTCGCGGCCGGTTTGATAGTCGCGAAACAGCGAACGGCCACTCAACGCTGAGGGGACAGGCAAGCCAAAATAATCGAGTATCGAAGCGCTCAGGTCGACATGGCCGTACACGCCGGACTTCACGTGGGGTAACTGATCCTGTTGGGGAGAAAGCGTCAGGTTGAAGCCCCAGGATGAGGCCAATCGAACACCATCAATGCCGTGGGATTCGTCTGAGGTGATGACCACCAAGGTGTCTTTCAAGATGCCTTTACGTTCCAGGCCGCTGAGAAACTCACCCAGGGCATCATCCAGATAGGCAACGGCGGCCTGCTTGGGGGTGTCATAGCGTTGCAGGTAATCGTCGGGGGCCGAGTAGGGTTGGTGAGTGCCAACGGTCAGCAAGGTCAGCATCCAGGGTTGTTTCTGCTTTTTCAGCTGGCCAACGTAGTCCAGAGCGCCTTCAAAGAACGCCTTATCATCTTTGCCCCAAGGGAACTCCAGGTAATTGCTGTTGGTGAACCATTCCAGCCCCAGGGTGGTATCGAAGCCGATGTGCGGCATGATCTTGTCTTTGGCCATAAAGCGCAGGCCAGCACCCTGCAGGTAGTGGGTCGAGAACCCGTTCTTGCGCAATTGGGCTGGCAGGCAGGCCTGGTTGCGTTCGTTCTGGGTCAGCATCTCGACGCCTTTGGGCGTGCCATTGTCGAGTTTGTCGTAATCGCCGCAGAGCATTGCATACAGGCCACGAATGGTTTGGTGGCTATGCAGCACATAATCTGGCGTGTTCATGCCGCGCTCTGCCCAGCGACTGAGGTTAGGCATGAGGTTCTCTTGATAGCTGCTGTGCAAGGCCTGGCGGTTGACCCCGACATAGGCACCGGGGATACCTTCCAGAGCGATAATCAGTACGTTGCGAGCGCTCCCCGGTGTCGCCAGCAGTTTCTGCCCATCCAGATCCAGTTGGGTGAGCCCCGCCATGTCTGGTGGAGCCTCTACAGTGTCACCCTCCAGCCATTCTTCGGTGCGCATTTGCACATCGCCAACGCTCGCTGCCAGCAACTGATGTGGCAGGTTGTACACAACCCACTGGTCTGCCTCAGAAGGTTGCAGGTGTTGAATGCCCCAATGGGTTAGCAAGAGCAGGAGCGGCGCAGCCCATGCGCTTCGCGGCAAGCCGGGAGCAGGTACGGAACGCCCCATCCACTGGGTTGCCAGCCAAATCACCAGCCCGATCAGCAGGGTGACGGCTAGCCAGGGTTGGGCGAAACCGCCGCCGCTGGAGTTTTCCAGAAATTGCGGGTCAATCAGGTAGTGCAGGTCGGCGATCGTTGGAAGCCTACCCACCGCACTGACCAGTTCGACCGTAGCCAGCGTCATCACGCCCCATGCCAACAACACCGGTAGTGATTGCCACCAGGGACGTTTATGCAGGAGCACGATCAGCAGGCTGGCAATCGCCAGGTCGGAGAGAATGCCGAGCGGATTCAACCAACCCAGTGCCACGCGCAGGCACAACGGGATGAGCAGCACCAGCCCGGTCAGGGCAATAAGGCGCGAAAGGGGGTGCCTTAACAGGCGATGAATGACGTTCACAAAAGTCCTTCTAGCCATCAAATCTTCACATAACTGTGCTTCATAGTATCAGCTCTGTGAAAAGTATCCGGGATCGCCTTGAGGATTTGCGGGCGTGGAGAAGATGGATTGCAGGGATGTTGTTACCAGGCATTTCCCCTGTGCCGGGCCTGCATCGAGACTCCGTGGCGGTTTCAAGGCAATGCAATGGTGACGATTGCTGCAAGCACAGCCCAGGTAATTCAAATTCTGAGTAGAAGATATAGCCAACAAGAATAGTTATGGGTTATTGCGAGGGGTAACATTAGCGAGATGAAGTTTCTTCAACTTGAACACAAGCCAATAATAAAAAAATGGCCGTCTTATCCCTAGCTGTTCAATGCACTTAACAGGGGGTAGTCGGAGGATGTCTTATGAAGCATTCAAGGTCGATCAGCCGTGAAGTGATCTTGTCGTTGCTTGTCAGCTTTTTCCTGGCTGGGTGTGCGCAAAACCCTGATATCCGTACGGGAGATGATTTCACCTCTGGTACTACTGCGAAGCGTTCGACTGATTATGTTGCCTGCGTGCAAGGTGAGCTTCCAGGAAGCTCAAAAATGTACACGGTAAAGGAAAATGACGCGTTAAAACTCTTTGTTGATAGCACTGACCCTGATAAAGCCACGGGCCTCATTGAAGTTTCCGCTGCTGGAAGTCAGCAGCACTTTTCCGCCTACCAACGAGATGCTTGGTACGACAAGGGTCGGCTGCTTGACGCTGCGCTAATGTGTTCAAATACCTAGTCGAGCCCAAAGCCCAGCCCTGCGCTGGGCTTTTTGACGGTGCTGAGCAAACAGGCGTTATGGGGCGCGCTCCGATCGAGTGCGGCACGCGGTAGTATTCAATACTTTAAACAATCTAATAAATCGGTCATGAACAGCGAAACGGAATTCAACAACGCAGACAGGTCGTCTAATTGGAAAACCTACTACGACCACCATGAAGGCCGTCCAGCCTCTGTGCTGCTTCGAGCGGCCTTACACCTTGTCGACACCGACACGCCCATCAGGCAAGCAATAGACCTCGGCTGTGGTGCCGGCAACGACACCAGGTTCTTGTTGGATTCAGGCTGGAACGTGCTGGCGGTTGATCGTGAGGACAATGCAATCAACCTTGTAAAGGCAAGGGGGCGCGGCTTTCCAGAAGGTCAGTTGTGCGCAGTGGCGCAGGCGTTTGAATGCCTACATCCATTGCCTTCGTCATCACTGATTTTTGCTGGTATGGCTTTACCATTCTGCCACCGTGAGCATTTCGCAGACTTCTGGTCGAACATTCTCTCGACGCTGGAACCGGGCGGCGTTTTTGCCGGGAATCTGTTCGGTGACAGGGATGATTGGGCAGACCGAACATTCATGAATTTCCATTCCGAAGCGCAAGCTAGAGCGTTGTTCCAGGGCTTGGATCTTCATCTGTTCCAAGTACATGAAGAGGACGGCCCATGCATGCGCGGCTTCAAGCATTGGCACCGTTTTGACTTTATTGCAAAGAAACCAATAGCGCGCGCCTAGCATCATTTATGCAGATCGCTCAGTCGCGCAGGGCTTGTTTTCGCACGACTGAGCGCGCTGTACTACTTCGCCAATGCCATAATCATCGCCACCGTCAAATACAAGCGCGGCGCCACGCTACCCAGCTCAATGTACTCGTCATCTGCATGCAGCCCCGCACCCACCACGCCCATCGTCTCCAGCACTGCCGGTTTGGTACTGCCCGGCACATAGGCGTAACCGGCATCAGTACCAAAGCGCATGGCGATCGGCTCGATTTTCATGCCAATCTCGCTGTACAGCTGTTGCGCCGTTTTCGCCAGTTGTTCTGAACCTTCATTTTTAGCCAACGGTGGTCGACCCTTTTGTAGGGTGACGGTGGTTTCAGTCTCGGCGATTAGTTTCTTCTCGGCAATGCGCTTGGCCTGCGCTAACACTCGCTCGGTTTCACGCAGATCCGAATAGCGCATGTCGGCTTCAGCCGTGGCCAGGGCAGGGATGATGTTGGCTTTCTCGCCGGCCTTGGCCAATGTCCAGTTCACCGTGGTGCCTTTGCTCGGATCGCCCAGGTCCTTGAGCTGGACGATCTGGTGGGCCAGTTCTGTCAAGGCGTTGCGGCCTTGTTCCGGGGCGGAGCCGGCATGGGAGGAGCGGCCCTTGACCTCCAGGCTCAAGCGGTTGATGCCGTTGGTGGCGATAGTCACGGCATCCTTGTCCGGCGGCTCGTAGGAGAACACGTAGTCATGTTTGCGGGCCAGTTCGCTGATGATGGTTTTGGAGCCGGCTGAGCCCATTTCCTCGTCCGGGTTAAACAGCACGGTAAGGGTGTCATAACCTTTGAACTGTTGCTCCTGGAGCAGTTTGACCGCATGCAGGATCATCGCTACGCCGCCCTTGGCGTCAGCAACGCCAGGCCCGTAGGCGCGTTCGCCCTCGGTGCGAAACGGTCGCTTGGCGACGGTGCCGGGGCCGAACACGGTGTCGTAATGCACCATCAACAAAAAGTTCTTGCTACCGCTGCCTTTGAAAGTGCCGACGATGTTGTCGCCCACAGAGGGTGTTGCCGGGCTGGTCTGAACCGTGGCGCCCAACGCTTGCAGACGCTTGACCAGCAGCGCGCTGATTTCATTCAGGCCTTGTTCGGTGCCGGTGCCGGTATCAACTGCAACCAGGGTCTTCAAGGTCTCCAGATACCCTGGGCGCTCGGCTTGTGCTTGCTTGAGCAGCACCGCGGCCGAGGGTTCGGCGGCATGGGTGGTAAGGCAGGTAAGAGACAGGGCAAGGGCTGTAGACAAGGGGAAGCGGGACAACGGCATAGGTGGGACCTCGATCCATGATAGGGATTTTGCCTGTCGCTGCAGGCGCAGACGCTCACTCGTAAAGGTGAATGGACAGGTATTGAGCGTAGACCCTTCGTTGCCACTTGCGCATTGCTATGCTGCTGACTAACGACGAGGGATGCATTGGCGCCTCGCAAATTCGCTGGGATGAACCGCATGGAACCTATTCAGGATTATGTGGTGTACGTCGTAGCGGCCCAGGAAGGCTGGTGGTCTCAGTTGTCGACACTGTTGACGGCGGTGGCAGCGTTTGCTTCGGTGTTCGTTGCCTGTATTGCCGTGCGCTTCAGTGCCAGGCAAATAAAAATGCACGAATTGCACAACCGGCGCATGGCCACGCCCCATCTGTCGGCGTGGAACAGCACCGATGTGAACGCCAGAAGCTACAGTTACACCCTGGAAAACAATGGCCTGGGGCCGGCGATCATTCGCGAGGTCAGCCTCTGGGTGGATGGTGAGCAGCTGTTAGGCGAGGGCCCGGATTTATTAGAGGAGGCCAGCAGACGGTTGCTCGGCGATATCCCTTATGAGCAACACGCTGAGTTGTTTATCGTCGGTGAGTTCATTCCTCCGGGTAAGAAATTCAGTACCTCTACCGTGCTGCTCGAAAACCATGAGCCGGCAGCCATCATGGCTGTGGCCAAGGCGCGACTGCGCCTTCTGGTTCGCTACGACAGCATCCTTGGCGATTGTTTTGTCTACGATTCGGATCGTTGGCGAGATCGCCAGTGACCGACTGATTGCTGGACACTTACGAGGACAGTCCAATGGCAAGTCCAAGCGTGATTACCTTGGTCGGATTCATTGTGTGGGCGTTGGCGCTGCTCATTCTGATGGAGCTGCTACGGGGTTACCTGGTGGTGTTCAAAGGCGTGCCTGCCAATGAGTTCACGCCGGACAACGCCACGCTTTCGCCCTTCATGCAGCGCTTGGCGCGAGCTCACGCTAACTGTGTGGAAGGGCTGCCGATTTTCGCTGGCTTGTTGCTGTTGGCGTTGATCACGGGGCAAACAGCGATCACGGATCCTCTGGCCTATACGTTTCTTGGCGCGCGGCTGATCCAGTCCTGTGTCCACTTACTCTCGCGAAGCATTCCGGCGGTTTTCATCAGGTTTGCCGCGTTCGCTGTGCAGTTGGTCATTGCCGCTGTTTGGGCGCTTGAGTTGCTTTCAGTGTTCATTAAATAGAACGATGTGAGTGATTTTAGGCATATTGTGCGCTTGTCGTTGCAGTTCTAAGCTTCCTGCGCGCTGCCTATGTGCGCAGTATGGAGACCCGGATGAAACCTCGCGCACTACCTGTAGTACTGTTTTCGACCCTCACTGCACTCGGCAACAGCGAGGCGCAAGCGGATGCCGTCAGCTTGCCGCCGTTGCCGCTGGGTAACACCAGCTTTATGGATGGCGTCGTCGGGCCAGGGGTATTGTTCGAGCTGCCGATCCAGCATTACCGCTCCAGTGATGCAACAGACCATCGCGGCAACGCGGTGCCAGGTCGGCAAAAAGTACAAAGCACCACCGTGCTGCCACACCTTGCCTACATCAGTTCACACAAAATCCTCGGCGCTTACTACGGTGCCGAAGTCTTGCTGCCAATCGTTAATCTTGATCTGGACATCGACGGTGGCCCTGATGGTTCGCGAACACGTCAAGGCGACCTGATTTTCAGCCCCATGCTTCTGCAGTGGGCGCCGGTGTCGCTGTTCGGCCGGCCTTACTGGCAACGCCTGAACCTGGTGATCACTGCACCAACCGGTGATTACGACAGTGACGCCAGTATCAATGTCGGCAGCAATGTCTGGGTGGTCAGCCCGCACTACGCCTTTACCTGGGAGCTGACCGATCGACTCGAAGTCAGTGGCCGTCTGCACTACGCTTGGTCCAGCCGCAATGACGACCCAGGCGAGCACCTGCAGGCAAACAGCATTCAGCCGGGTGAGGCGTTCCACAGTAACTACGCCGTGTCGTATGCCGTGTCCGACGCCTGGCGAGTGGGCTTGGCCGGTTATCAGTTGCAGCAAGTTTCCGCCGATCGTATTGATGGCGCGCGCCAATCCGATTCCAAAGAGCGCGTAGTGGGGCTAGGCCCAGGTGTGATGTATCGCCACGGTAAGCAGAGCTTCTTTGCTAACTATTACGTCGAGCAAGGTGCCAGGAATCGCTCCGAGGGCAACCAACTGACGCTGCGTTATCTGCTGCCGTTCTAGCAGGCTGTGCCAGCTACGCTACATTTCGACTTCCAGAGCAAACATGAGCGCACTGAAGATGATTACGGGTGCCGTTGAGCGTCGTTTACTGCTGCTGCCCTTGGGCTGGGGGCTGCTCTGGGCACTGCCCGCTCAGGCGGACAACGCCATGGGGCAGAAGGACAACATCTTCACCGGTGTTAATGACCGCCAAGCCGTCGAGTTGGTAATTGCGCCAGGCTTGGTGCAGGGTTCGCGTCTGGATGGTTTGCTCAGGAACTACTATTTTCAGCGCGATAACCATTCGGACCTGGTGCGGCGTGATCCGACCGAATGGGCACAAGGTTTTCTGTTGTCATTTCGTTCCGGCTTTACCGATACCCCGATTGGAGTGGGCGTTGATGCCCATGCTTTTCTGGGCCTGAAGCTCGATGGCGGAGGAGGGAGCGGTGGTGCTGGTTTGCTGCCATTGGACGCATCCGGCGCGCCTGAAGATGAGTTTTCCAGTGCCGGTGCTGCACTCAAGCTGCGCTACCTCGATACCTTGCTCAAAGTGGGGGATCAGTTGGTGGAAAACCCTTTGGTCGGTAGCGGCACCAGCCGCTTGTTTCCCCAGGGCTACCGTGGCGTCACGCTGAAGAACCACAGTCTGAATGACCTGTGGCTGGACGCGGGGTTTGTCGAGTCCACCCGTTTGCGTAACCAGAGTGGGCACAGTCATCTGGTCACTGCCTACGGTGCAGGCACAGCCGACCGGGAAAGCCCTCATGTGGCTTGGCTCGGTGGCAGTTACAACACACCGCAGGGGCTGCAGCTCACCGTTTACGGCGGCCAGCTTGAAGACATCTGGAACCAGTATTACCTCGGCATCTCAGAGCGCTTCCGGGTGGGCGAGCAACTTACCCTCAAACCCTACCTGCATTGGTACAGAACGAGCGATCAGGGCCGCAGTCAGTTGGGGCGTATTGATAACGATACTTACAGTGGCGGAATAGCCGCGACGGCGTACGGACAGACCCTGACCCTCGGCGTGCAGAAGGTGGACGGCAGAACCCCTTTTGATTACCTCACACAGGATGACCGGATCTTTCTCTACCTGAGCAACTCCCAGCAGTTTGCGGACTTCAACGGTCCCGGCGAGAAGTCCTGGCGTTTGCAGTACGAAACCAATCTGAGCGTCCTCGATGCACCGTCAATGCAACTGATCGTCGCCTACACCCGCGGCGAAGCAGATTTGACCCGCGTGGACCCCAACAGCATCGGTTATGGCTACATCTACAATCCTGATGGCAAGGATGCCAAACATTGGGAGCGTGATGTTGCCCTCAAATATGTGGTACCTGCTGGGGCGGCAAAGGATCTGTCCCTGACCCTGCGCTGGGCCACCCATCGTGAGGGTGACGGCTATACCGCGCCAGGCAACACCCGCGGCAACAGTAGTGCCGATGAGTACCGCCTGATTGTCGACTATCCGGTCAATCTCTTCTGATCGACAGATGATCGTGCATGCCGGTCAATGATTGTGAGCGTGCCCGTCTTGCACGTCGGCGGGTTGTACGTTGAGCAGCACTTCAACCTTTCCGGCCTTTTCGAACTCCAGCAGCAGTGGGAACTGTTCGCCGGCTTTGAGCGGTTTATCGGTTCCAGACAACATCACATGGTTGCCGCCCGGTTGCAGCTTCACCTGCGCCTGAGCCGGAATATCCATGACTGCCACATGTTGCATGTTCATCAAGCCATTGGAGACGGCCTGGGTATGCAGCTTGGCCTGTTGTGCGCGAGGGCTGCTGACGGCGATCAGGCGATCGCTCTGCGTACCCAGATTGCTAACCGTGAAGTAGGCCGAACCACCCGGCAGCTCGACCGGCAGTTCACGCGACCACGGGTTACTGATCAGCAGCTCGCCGAGCTGATAGTCCTGAGCCACACCCAGGGTGCTATAGGCGAACAGTGCAGAAAAAACCAGGAGGCGGGTAACCATGCGCGAATCCCCTCAATAGCGGTGATGTCACCGGTTGCTGTGTTTGGCGGTAATGCTTGACCGTGCCTGTAGGCGTTCGCTCTCTTCTTGCAGGTAGGACATCACTGCCGAGATCTCCAGATCACCCAATCGCAGATTCGGCATCGCCAGGCGGTTGTACTGTTGGTACAGCTGCATGGCCAACGGATCTTTCTCTTCGAGCATCAGATTGGGCTCCTTGATCCAGCGCCTGAGCCAGGCCGGGTCACGTTGCCGGGTGACCCCAAGCAGATCGGGGCCGATGCTGCGCATTCCGGCATGTTCGGTATCACCGAGGGTGTGGCAAGAGGAGCAGCGTGTGCGATAAATCTGCTCACCCGCGCTGGGTGGACGCACACTGGGCGCTGCGGCACTGTCGTTGGTGTTGGCACTGACCAGCTTCCAGTTGTGCAGGCTTTTGCCAAGCCGGTCGGCCAGCACATAGGGGTTCTCCATGGGAGAGGTTTTCATCCAGCGTCCGGTGCTTTGATTGCCAATGATCAGGCTGAGGTTATGGTCCTTGGTTTGCCCGTCGTCGACACCTTTCATGAACAGGCCGAGCTTCTGCCGCAGCACGGTGATGTCTTCTTTGTTGCCAGTCAAAAACTGCCAGCCGGGGCCAATCTTGAAGGCCTCTTTGTAGTGCTTGAGTGCTTCGGGGGTATCGGTTTCTGGGTCGATACTGATCGAGTAGAAAAACACATCCTGGCCCACGCGCTCACCGAGCAGTTTCTGCACTTGACGCAAACGCGCGGTTTCCAATGGGCACGAGTCAGTGCAGGTGGTGAAGATGAAGTTGATCGCCACCACCTTGTCCTTGATCAGGTCGTCAAAAAAACGTACCGACTGCCCGTCCTGATTGATCAGCGCCGTGTTGGGAAAGTAGTCCCGCCCCCATTGTTGCCCTGGGTCGCTGTCAGTGATGGCTGCAAGCGCAGACTGCGCGCTGCCGAGCGTCAGCACCAGCAGCCAACGCTTGAATCTATTCCAGGTGTTGGCGCCCATGACGTGTGCCTCCTGATCCGCGTTCAACGCACTGTTAAGGGGGCAGTGACGGCTTTGCCGCTGGCCGACTTGATCGTCACCGTCGGGTTCGGTGTCGGTCCTGCGCCCGTGGTGCTTGCCGATAGCCGCCAGTTGCCACCGGACAACACCGTAGCGGTGCCTAGGTTCAATAGTCCGCCGGTGGTCGATGCGCTGATCGCGAGGGTGTTACCGATCTTCAGTGAGCTGGTGCCGGAAATGTCCCAGGCGTAGCGGCTGTTACTGCGAACCGTGACGCTGGCGCTAATCACCTTGAGGTTCTGATCTTCCTCAACAACCGCCGGGCTGACCGCAATCCTGACGTTGGCTGGCAGTTGCGATACCGCCCCGCGGGCATCCTTGACCTTGTATTCGAAGAGCGCGGTGTAGGCTTCATTTACTGTCGCCGGTGGGGTGAAGGTCACGCGGGTACCGTCAGTGCTGACACTGCCCTGACCAGAGTCCGGTTGTCCGAGGCTGACCACTGTAAGCGGCAGGTCGCCATCCGCGTCGCTGTCGTTGGCCAGGACGTTGAGGGTGACGGGCACAGCGGCTTTGGTGGCGCCACCGTCGTCCCTGGCCACCGGTAACTTATTGTCCTCATCATCGCCACCGCCAGGCCCTTCATTGTCTTCATCACGGAAGTTGGGCAGGGCGGCGGAACTGATGTACGCCACACCGTCCCAGGTTGGCATCGGTGAAGGCATCAGCTCGAATTGACCAGGGTTCTCCAGGTCAAAACGCAGCAGCATGGAACTGTCTTCATGCTGGGTGTTGTGACAGTGCTCCATGAACGTACCGGCGAATTCGCGAAAACGAATCGCCATCTCGACTTCGCCGGAGCTGTCCACTTCCGGACCCACGCGGTAGAGGTCTTTGCGTGCCCATTTTTCCCATTCCGGCGGCGCCTTGCCGTCGCGGTTGAGGATCACCCCTTCCTCGAAGTGCACATGCACCGGGTGGCTCCAGCCGTTGCCACCATTTTTGATCTTCCAGACTTCCAGGGTGCCATCGCCGCCATAACCTGCATCGGTGGGGCCGTTGGCCAGTTTCGGCGCGGCGGTAATGCGCCGTGGGTCCATGGAATAGCCAAAACCGCCGTCGGTCTTGATCGTCCAGGGCGCGGTGTCGGTACCATCGGAGCGACCAAATTCGAAGCTGCGATGGCGTACCTGTTTGAGCTTGGCCTGCATGTTCTGATCGTTACGATCAATGGTCAGTGGGATCATTTTCTTACCAGCGGCTTTACCCGGCTTGGCGGGTTCAAAGGCCACGGGGTCCATGCTCTGGTCCTGGCCGCTGTAGGCCTTGACGTTGAATTGCAGGAACTTGCCGACCACCGGGTCGCCATCACGCCATCTAGGGCCCTTGCTGGTTTGGTCGACGACCGCCTTGTACTTCTCCGAGAGCACGTCGGCCAATGACACCGCGTCCTTGCTCGGGCCCTTGCCGGTGTCATGCTCCATGAGGTTGACGAAGAAGATCTTGTCGCCGGGTTTGATCCCGTGTTTGGCGAAGTTGATGATGATGTCGTAACGTTCGGCGATGGCCAGTGTCGGCAAGATGCCGTTGTCGTCTTTGAGGTCGCCGTTGCCGTTGAGGTCCATGCTGCCGTCAAACGGTACGGCGTGTTCCATGATGTTGCCGTCGTTGGCGATCATATGGAACGGCACCCGGTTGTACGACACCCCGGAGCCCTGCGGGCCGCGGAACTCGCCGCCGTTGCCCTGGACTTCGCGGACCACGGCGATCTTCATGTAGCGCGATACCGAGCCGTTGAGGATACGCAGACGATAGCTGCGGGCGCGCACGTCGAAGTAGGGTTTGTACAGCCAGTTGACCATCATCTGGTCGCCGATGAAGCCGTCGATATTGAACGGGTTGAACCACAATTGGCCGCTCTGATCCCAGGCTTTGTCGGCGATGGTCAGGTTGACGTCATAGTCGCGGTTACCCCACGCCAAAGCCGTGCCGCTGGGCAGGCGCAGGTTGACGCCGTCCTCGACGGCCTCGTTACCGCGATCCAGGGCGCTGTAGTAGTTCATCATCGCCGCGTTGCCCTTGTAGACGTTATGGGCGGTGAAATCGAGCATGTGATCGTGGAACCAGTGGGTGCTCATGGTCTCGCGCCAGTCACCGCGAACCTTGATGCTGCCGTTTTCGCAGGTCTTGAGCCCCGGATTGCCATCGTTGACCCAGAGCGTTTCGCCTGGCGCACATGGGAACGCCGCCCTTGGGTCCTGGGCACTGGTGTTGATGGTGTCGTAGCCGGCCAGTTGCACCGGCCAACGGTAGTCGTAGTACTGGCCAGGAAAGAAAAAGGCATTGGTGTAGCCGTCGCTTTCAGCCGGGTTGTGGCCATTGTGTTCGTGGGTGCTGAGGGTGTGCAGGCCAAAGCCGCCATTGGCCGCCGGGTCGATCGGCAGGGCGTTGTAGTGGCGCATCAGTATCGGTTGCCCGTAGCGCGCCATCAGCAGTTTTGGTGGCAGCGTGCCGTCGAAGGTCCATAGCGAATTGTGGTTCTGGATCGGCATGTTCGGGTGAAAGCGAATACCAATGCCTTTGGCCGTCCCTTCCGTGGCCGGGATTCCCGCAGTGTTGTGATAAAGCCCGCCGGGACCGAACTCACCCAGGGCGTAATGGTGCATCTGCCGGCTGTCGCGCAAGCCCTGGTTGACCCGCGCACCGGCTTGCGCAGTCTTGATCGCAGCCTGGGGGTAGAACTCGTTCCAGCGTTGATGCGACCAGCCTTTTCCAGGTGGTCGGCCCTCTGCCGGTGAGCCCACCGGATGGCGATTGAGGAAGGCTTCGATCTGCGCCTTCCAGGGGTTGCGGTCGAGAACGTTGGAGTACTGTGTGGGGAACGGCAGTAGCCCGGGTTGGCGCAAGAACGCTTCCAACGCAGCGCCCGTGGGGCCACTACGGGCGACGCTGTTGGGATCCTGCTCCGGGGCTGGCCCGGTGGTGGGGATGGGGAAAGGGAGGGTGCCGGCTTCGGCGGTGGGGTCGAGTTTCTCCGGGCCGAATTCCTCGTACAGGAGCATCTGCTGGGTGAACGGTTGCGCGCCAAACAACGGGCTGGCCAGGCCATTGGTGGGGTAGTTGAAGGACGTCTGCAGCGCCGGTGGCAAGACGTTTTCACCACGCGGAGTGTTTCTATTACCGTATTCACCGTTAGGCAGGGCTAGCGCACCGTGGTTGCCTTCTGGCAGTAATTTCAACGCTTCCATGGCCTCAAACGCGGCCTGAGGCGTAGCGGGAAGTTGGGTATAGGCGGAGGGGTCGGTCGGTGATGGCGGGCTCGTGTCGTCCATCGGCACTGCATTGGCTTGGCTGGCACTGAGGGCGACTAACAACGCAGACGCGAGGCCTGAGAGTCGGAAATGGTTGTGTATTGCGCGACGCTGCGTTGTGGTCATGTGCATAGCGTTCACCTCGGCCCCTACTGGTTCGCTGGCATGAGCGATGGCCAATGAATGTCAATTGGCCACATGCTTGGGCATGGCGCAAAAAACGCACCAAGATGTGGAGACGAGGGTATTAAAAGAAAAGTCTGAGGCTATTCAATAGCTTGCTAACTACTCCATTTGTTGTCGAGCAGCGTTTCGTGTTGGAAAGTGGGGGCAGTTCCCCATATTTGGTTATTTGTAAAAAATTCCCCACTTGTCGGTCGCTTCACCAAGTGCATAGGCTCGCCGGCCCATGCTGGACCATCAGCGTCGGCATCCTTATAATCGTCCATCGCACTTCATACCTGACCCTGCATTTGCGCGGTCAATCTTTCAGGCCACGCTCAGTGGCCCGACGCAAAACGTCGAAGCATCCTCTGCCTTTTTCGCAGATACCTCGCACCGTTGCGGTGTGCCTTGGCCGTTCGCGCCCGCTTGCGCGCATCCGTTATCGCGGTCCATTGGCTTCGACCGTTTTGCCATGGGGCTCGCCGCCCATCGCATCCCGCGCAAACGGCTTTCTCGCAGCCCGCTCTGGTCATGCATGACCGACCCTGCGAAAAAAGGACATACACAATGCAAGAAACTGCTTTTTTCCAACTCTCTACCACCTCAGCGATACTGCTGCTGGTTGGCTTCTACGGCGCCACCTTTCTCCTGTCTTTGTTGATCCGCGAGAAAAACGAAAATGTTGATGGCTTCATGGTTGCCAACAGCGCAGTCGGCTTCGGTCTGTCCAGTGCGAGCATGATCGCCACCTGGATCTGGGCAGCCTCGTTCTATGCCAGCGCCACCTCAGGCTTTAAATACGGTTTGTCGGGGCCGCTGCACTACGGCTTCTGGGGTGCGCTGATGATCCTGTTCATCTATCCCTTTGGTAAACGCTTTCGCCAGTTGGCGCCCAAGGCGCACACCTTGGCCGAGATCCTTCATGCCCGGCACGGCACTTCCAGCCAGATGATCATGGCGGTATCGAACATCGTCGGCAGCTGCATCAGTCTGATGGTTAACTTCACTGCAGCCGGTGCCCTGGTGTCGATGCTCAGCCCATTGTCTTTTATTCAGGGGGTATTGATTGCCGGGTTTGGCGTGTTGTCCTATACGCTCTGGTCCGGGTTTCGCGCCTCGGTGATGACCGATTTCGCCCAGTTGGTGGCGATGATTCTGGCGGCAGTCATCATTATCCCGCTGATCTTCTTTAACGCCGGTGGCCCCGATCTGTTAGCGGCCAACGTGTGGCGACTCGACGCGGAACAGGCCAGCTTCTACTCAACCAAGGCCATTCTCGAACAAGGTGCGCCGTACTTCGTCGCGGTACTGGCCTATGCGATTGGCAACCAGACCATTGCCCAGCGCTTGTTCGCCGTACGCGAAGACCTGATCAAGCCCACTTTCCTGATGGCCACTCTTGGCTATGGCGCCATTGTCATTGGCCTGGGCATGCTCGGTCTGTTGGCGCTGTTCACCGGCCTGGAACCGGTCAATGGTGATATGAACAACATCATTGCGCAGATGGCTTCGCAGTACCTGCCACCGTTGGGCATTGCCTTGCTTTTCATTCTGGTGATTGGTTCGCTGTCGTCGACCGCCGACTCTGACCTGGCGGCACTGTCAGCCATCGTCATGACCGATGTCTATGGCAAGAACCTCGCCAAAGGCCGCCCGGACCCGCGTCGCATGTTGTGGTGGGGGCGGGCGACGATGGTCATCGCCACGCTGTTGGGTGTGATCTTCGCCAGCCTGCAGTTCGATATTCTGGTGATGCTGGTGTTCGTTGGTGCGTTATGGGGCGCTATCGTCTTTCCGGTCATCGCCAGTTGCTACTGGGATCGGGTCGATAACCGGGCATTTGTCTGGTCGGTATTGCTGGCGGTGCTGCTGTTCAGCGTGGTGCGCTTCGAGTTGGTTGCCATCGAAGGGGTGGTGGCGGTGTTCTTTGAGGCCTGTGCGGCGGTAGGTGGTGCTGTGGTGCTGGGGCTGATGACCTTCGGTTTCTTCGGGCGTCGAGCGGCACTCGCGGTGGGCGCGTTGGCGCTGGCAGTCATGCTGCCGTTTTCTATTGGCACCTTGCGCGAGTACATCGTACTGCTGAGCTCACTGACGGCTTATGGCGTTAGCACCATGGTTTGTGTGGCGTTTAGCCTGCGCAATCAACAACGTTTCGACTTCACCGTGCTGGCAACGCGGGTGACCTCGTTCCAACATGAACAGTCCGCGATCAAAGGAGAAGCGGTATGTGGTTAACCCTTTATTTCCTGGCCTGGCCGGCCATTTCCCTGGTGGTGTTGCTGGTGCTGTTAGTGACCCTGTGGCGAGATCTGCGCACAGCCCGCAAAAACGGACAGGCGATGATTTGACTCATCGCCTGTCCGGTTCAATCGAGATCTGCCGCTGCGTGCCGCTCCGCTACCTGGCTGGCTTCATCGCCCCAGGTGCGATTCACCCGTAAGCCGCGAATCACCGCAGGGCGCTTGGCAATTTCTTGCGCCCAGCGCTGTACATGGGTGTATTCGTGCACAGCGAGGAACTCACCGGCCGAATACAGCTTGCCCAGTGCCAACTGACCGTACCAAGACCAGATGGCGATATCGGCGATGCTGTACTGGTCGCCCGCCAGGTACGTGCTTTCGCTGAGGTGGCGGTCGAGCACATCCAGTTGGCGCTTGGCTTCCATGGCGAAGCGGTTGATCGGGTACTCGAACTTTTCCGGCGCGTAGGCATAGAAATGCCCGAAGCCACCGCCCAGGTAGGGCGCAGCGCCCATTTGCCAGAACAACCAGTTCAAGGTTTCGGTGCGCTTGGCCAAATCCTTGGGCAGGAAGTGGCCGAATTTTTCTGCCAGGTACAGCAGGATCGAGCCGGACTCGAACACGCGAATCGCAGGTTCCACGCTGCGGTCGAGCAGCGCCGGGATTTTCGAATTGGGGTTGATCTGGACAAAGCCACTGGAAAACTGATCGCCTTCGCCAATGCGAATGAGCCAGGAGTCGTATTCGGCTCCGGTACAGCCGAGGGCCAGCAATTCCTCAAGCAAAATGGTGACCTTTACGCCATTGGGGGTGGCCAAGGAGTAAAGCTGCAAAGGGTGTTTGCCAACCGGGAGCGCCTTGTCATGGGTCGGTCCGGCGACGGGTCGGTTGATGTTGGCAAATTCGCCACCCGACGGTGCGTCGTGTTTCCAGACCTGAGGCGGGACATAGGGTGTTTTGCTCATTAAACGAACCTCCTGGTGCGCGTGATGTGCTGTGGACGAGTGTGTGCAACAGCATAACCTTGGCGACAGCCTCAGAGGCAAATCAATCGTGGCGCAGCTGCAAGGTGCTGAGGATGCACACCGAAGCATCGCTTGCAGGTGTGGCGTCGGAGTAATCCACCTGGTTGTAGACGCCACCGTGGAAATTGAAGGTCCGTGTCTTCCAGCTGGTGTCCAGTTGCAGCGCACCGGTGCTGGCGCTGCTGCCATTGCACTTGGCGGTAAGGGTGAGGGCACCGCTGCCAGTGACTTCGACAGTGACCTGGAAAAGGGCGCCAAGGGGCACATTGTTCAACAGGGTGATGCTGGCCGGCGAGGCCTGGTTGAACGACTGACGAAAGCCGTAGCTGATCTTGCCCTTGTTCCAGAACACCTTGAGCGGCGGGCTGTCGTCATTTTTGACGTGCAACTGCGAGATCACCACCTTTTGCGCATGGTTGACCTGAGTCAGGGTCATGACCTGGTGGTTGCGATGCTCGTCAGCGCTGTCCAGTGCCCAGTACACCGGTTCTTTCCATTCGCAGCGGGTACGGTGGGTGCTTTTGCTCGAGGCGCCTTTGGTCGGTGCAGTAAAGCGTACCGAGCCATCGGCTTGGGTGGCGATCACCGCTGGCAGACGGTCCAGCGCTTGGGCGCCGCTGAGTTCCAGCGCTACCGGGTCGGTACTGGATTTAGGTACCGGGGTAGTGATGATCAGGTTGTTGATATTGACGGTCATGGAATGTTCTCCTGAACAAGCTTAGGGCGTAATTGCCAATGAGGCGCGACAAAATGTGTCGCGCCTGCCATTGAAATTAGCCTCAAGCTAAATTTTCGTCAATAAAAACAGCTAAATTAATTTAGCTTAAGTGGTACGTCTGGTAGCCTATGGGCTGCCGGTCAGAGGAACCAGCGATACTCTCGGGCGCTGATGTCCTGCAGAAACGCCAGGTGGTCTTGGCGCTTGTTCTCGCAATAGACCATGACGAATTCGCTACCCAAGCGCTCATTGACCACCGGATGCTGGCGCATGGCACTGACAGCGGTAAGCATGTCCTTGGGGAAATCGATGCCGCTGTTGCGGTCTTCATTGAGCGGGGGAATCGGTTCGCAGGCGGCATCGAGCCCATGCTCCATACCGCTGAGGATCGCCGCCAACACCAGATAAGGGTTGGCATCGGCGCCGGCCAGGCGATGTTCAATGCGCAGGTTGCGTGGGTCAGACTCTGGAATGCGAATGCACGCATCGCGGTCCTCATAACCCCAACTGGCACGGCTGGCCGCATTGACCATGGCGCCGTAGCGGCGCATGGCGTTGTGGTTGGCGGCGAAGATCGGCATGCAGTGTGGCAGCACTTCCAGACAACCGGCCACGGCATGGCGCAAAGGGCGCTGGTCATCGGCGGCCAGCAGGTTGTTGCCCTCCTGGTCATAGAGGCTGACATGCACGTGCATGCCGCTGCCAGGTGCCTCCAGGTACGGCTTGCTCATGAAGCTGGCGCGCATCCCATGCTTGAGCGCCACGCCACGGGTACTGCGGCAGAACAGGGCGGCCCAGTCGGCAGCGCGCAAACCGTCATCGCAGTGGCCGAAGTTGATCTCGAACTGGCCAGGGCCCAGCTCAGCGGTGATGACATTGGCGTCGACGCCTTGCTCATTGGCCGCTTCGACCATCTCGCGCAGCACATCGGAGTAACGTGACAGGCGCTCAATGTGCATGTTCGGCTGGTCGTCGGGGTCACCCGTGAACGGATCGCGGGGGAATTGTGGCAGGCCTTCCTTGAGCGCACGGTCGAACAGATAGAACTCCAGTTCGAACGCCACCACTGGGCGAATGCCGCGACGTTCCAGACGTTGCAGAACCTGAGCAAGCACTTCTCGCGGTTCGAACTCGATGGGCGCATGGGTGCCGTCGGAGCTGATCAGCATCTGTCCCAGTGGCTGATTCTCCCAGCGCACCGGCTTGAGCGTGCCCGGGATCAGGCGCCGCGGAGCGTCCGGATCGCCATCGTGGAAGCAGTAGTCAGCGATCGGGAACAGACCGCCCTGAACGCCCAGCAGTACGCAGTTCTGTGGCAGCTTCAAGGGGCTGCCAGCGGCGACTTTTTCAAGCATGTCGATGGGGTAGCGCTTGCCGTAGAAATGCCCGGGAATATCCAGGCTGATCAGGTCTACATAGCGTACCTCGGGAAATCGAGTACGAAACTCACGGACTTCAGTGAGCAGATCGGGGAAGCTTTTTGTTGTTGTCATCGATTGCGATCCTGCAGCGTGGTTCAACGGAATACCCAGAGCACCCGGGTGGGATGCTCGGTCAGGTTGGCGTAGCGAAACTGGCTGTGTGGCGGTAGCTGGAAGCTGTCATTGGGGCCCAGGGTTACTGGCTCAGGGCTATCATCGAGCCACAGGCTCAACTGCCCTTCGAGAACGAAGCCGCCTTGTTCGGAGCTGTCATCCAGGTGGCCTTCGCCGCTGCTGGCACCGGCAGCCAGATGGCTTTCAAGCATGGAAAAACCGCCAGTGAGCTTGGGAGAGACCAGTACGTCGGTGATACCACCGGCGTAGTAAAGCGTGCGCCGCTCGCCGGGACGGGTAACCCAGTCCAGCTCCCGCGGCTTGCTCAGGTTGTAGAAGTAAGTGGTGGGCACATCCAGGGTTTCACTGATGGCGGTCAAGTCGGCGACGGTGGGGCGCGACAGGCCGCGCTCGACCTGGGACAAAAAGCCCACCGAGCGGTCGATGCGTTGGGCCAGTTCACCCAGCGTCAGGTTGCGGTGCTTGCGCAGGTCACGGATCAGGATCGCCAGGCCTTCGATTTCATCCTGCATGTCCATGGAGCTGTCCTCTTCAAAGGTTGTCGCGCAGGCGGTACCAGGCTTTGGCCGCCGCTTCCAGCGGCGCCGCGAGGGCGTCACCGCCGGGGAAACGGCCGTTGTCGATGGCCTGGTACAACGCCAGCAAATCGTTGTCGCCGAGAATGGCATCGCTGACCGCGCGGGCGCCGGCCAGGGTCGGCAGTACGCCATGCCCGGAGAAGCCCTGCAACCAGTAGCGTTGACCGCTGCGGCCGATGTCCGGGGTGCGCCGCAGGCTGCAGTCGATATGCCCGCCCCAGGCGTGCTCGATGGCAACGCCACGTAATTGCGGGAAGGCACGTTCCAGCACCGGCCGAGTAGCCGCTTCGACGTCTTTTGGAATACCACCCAGATAGGTGCAGCCACCGCCAAACAGCAGGCGGTGATCCGGGGTCAGACGGAAATAGTCGGGAACGAACTGGTTGTCGATCACGCAGCTGTTATGCGGCAGCAGCGATTGGGCCAGCGCTGGGTCCAGGGGCGCGGTGGCCACCTGGTAAGAGCCGACTGGCAGCAGGCGTCGCGAGAGATGTCGGTCGAGCTTGTCGATGTAGGCATTGCAGGCCAGCACCAGCACGTCGCTGCGGACTTCGCCGTGCTCGGTACGGGCGACAAAGCCGTTGGCGGTCTCGCGGTAATCGAGCACACGGGTCTGTTCGAACAGGCGACCACCGGCCGCTTCGAGTGCCGCGGCCAGGCCCTGAGCCAGTTTCAGCGGGTTGAGGTGAGCGCCTTCTGGGTCATAGAGCGCAGCCTGATAACGTGGGCTGGCAATCCACTCGGGCAGCGCCTCACGTTCAATCAGTTGCAGTTTGTCATAGCCCCATTTTTCGCTGGCCTCGCGTTGGGCTTCACGCAACATTCCGACCCGTCGTGGCAGTACCGCAGCCCACAGGCTGCCAGGCCGGTAATCGACATCAAAGCCATGCCGCGCGGGAAGTTCACGCAGCTCTTGAGCCGCCCAGCACATGCTGTCCCACAGGCGCCGGGTACGCTCAAGGCCCAGTGACTTTTCCAACGGCGGCATGTCGCATGACCAGCCCAGCAGCGCTTGTCCGCCATTGCGCCCAGAGGCGGCCCAGGCCACGCGGCTGGCCTCCAGCACGGTTACCCGCTTGCCGGCCAGGGCCAGACGCAGGGCGGTGTGCAAGCCACTGAAACCGGCACCAACAATCAATACCTGCGTGTCCAGACCCTCATGCAGGGTAGGGCGCAACGGGATGACGCCGGGGTAGGTGCGGGCGTAGTAGCTGTCGACATGCTGGGCGGATTGCTTGAACATGGCGGGTCTCGTGAATTTTTATTGGTATATTTTCATGAAAAGTTACCAGATAAATTTCACGGAACCAAGCTCGGCGTTTTTTACAGGCGTCGAGCGTTCCACACCAACAGCACCCGCGCCTGGATATGCAACTTCTCCAGAGCAGCACCTTCGATCATCAGCGCGGGGTACAGCGGATTGTCGGAAATCATCCGCAAACCGCCGCCGGTCATGCGTTGCAGGCGCTTGACGAAGAGGTCGCCATCGAGGCTGAAAACGTAGATGGCATCGGTACGCACCTCGGTGATCCCGCGGTCGATCAGCAAGGCATCGCCGTCATTGAAGGTGCCGGCCATGCTGTCGCCGTCGCCGCAAATGACTGCAAGATTGTTCAGGCTGGAAAAGCTGATGCCTTGGCCACGCAGCCAGTCCTGGTGCACGGTCAGGTCGCGAATCACCTCGACATGGCTTGGCGGCGTGTTGCCTGCGCCCATGGAGCCGCGGATGTCGAAATGCGGGATGGTGACAAACCCTGTGAGGGCGCTATTTGCTATCGGTACGCCGTGGTGCGTCGGCGCATCCTCTTGCAACACATCCATCCAGCCCGGCGTCAAACCTTCGGCCGTTTCGATGCGCCGCGCCACCTCGTCGCCAAGGTTTTTCTCGGTCTTTTGCGAAAGGATCTGGCTCAGGTGGGCCGGGCTGATCCCCCAGCGTTCGGCGCAGCTTGCCTTACGTTGGCTGCCGATCAGACGGAGCAGGTTGGTCTTGCGGATGCTGTGAATGTTCATGGGCGCCGGAGCCATTATTTAGCTATGTGCTAAACAGGCTAAACCAAAAGCGCCCAGGGACAAAACCACTTACTGCACCTGAAGTGTCGCGCTGCGGGCTTTGACCAAGCGCTGGCGCAGCAGGTCGTAAGCCCAGTTGTAGGCCATGGTGTAGGGCAGCATGAAGACGAAGAAGCCGATCTCCAGCATGAATGCCTCTACCAGCGACAGGTTAAGCATCAGCGCGGCAATCGGTACGCCGATCAGCACAAAGCCGATCTCGAAACCACTGGCATGCAGGGCCCGGACCTTGATGCTGCGCACCAACCGCTCAATGGGCCAGAGCCGGTCGAAGAGGCTGTTGTAAAGCATGTTCCAGAGCATCGCTACGGTCGACAGCACCACCGCCAGGGTGCCGACTTCAAGCATCGAACGATTGAGCAACCAGGCGCCGATTGGCGCACAGATCAGTACGGCAATGGCCTCGAAGCCCACCGCGTGAACAATGCGCTCGGCGAAGGATTTAGTGGACGTGATCATGACAACACCTGAAAGGTTAGTTTCGATGGGGTGATTGTCATCGCTTTTTTGCTTATGTTAAAAATGGATTCCATCGATAAAAGCGATACACCCATGCGTTATTCTCCAGAAGCATTGCAAGCCTTCGTCGAAGCGGTTGCCCTGGGTTCGTTCTCGGCGGCGGCGCGCAAGTTGCGCAAGAGCCAGTCCACCGTCAGTGCCGCCATTGCCAACCTGGAGGCGGACCTGGGCGTCAGCCTGTTCGACCGCCAGGCCCGACACCCAGTGCTGACGCAAGCTGGGCGCAAAGTGCTCGGCCACGTGCAGGAGATTCTCGCTGCCAGCGAGCGCCTGGATGAATTGAGCATCCGCCTGGCCGATAACGTCGAGCCTCGCCTTACCTTGGTCCTTTCGGATATGTATCAGCTCTCCCCTGGCAACCACGTCATGCATCAATTCGAGCAGCGTTACCAGGATATCGAGCTCGAATGCATGATCGCCGAGGCCGGTGATGTCTTGAGTTTGTTGCAGAGTGGGCGCGCGCACCTGGGGTTGTTGGCGGCACAAGCGAACTACCCACCAGACATCGGCGCACGACGATTGCCCAAGCAAGCGCAGATGGGCATTTTCGTTGCCCGTGAGCACCCTTTGGCGGCGCTGGCACAACCGACCCAGGCGAACCTGGCCAGTCATCGCCAGCTGTACCTCAACACCTACACCGACAGTGAGAACAAACCCCAGGGGCGAGTCTGGTCGGCACCCGATTACCTGTTGCTGTTGGAAATGACCGAACAGGGCTTTGGCTGGGCCGAGTTACCCTGTGGCCTGGTGCAGCAATATGGCCACGGTCAGTTGGTGGAGCTGGTGTTGGGCGGATGGCCGCGACCGATTGCAGTCGACGCGGCCTGGTCGCGGCTCAACCCACCTGGGCCGGCGGGGTTGTGGTTGTTGGATTGGCTGTCTCGCGAGCAGTAACAGGCCTGCGGTATACCTGCACGCGGTTACGCCCTTGATCCTTGGCCGCATACAGGGCGCTGTCGGCCATCGACAGCAGGCGCGACAAGTCATGTTCGCCGGCGCTGCTGGTGACGATGCCGATGCTGACGCTGAGTAGCCCGGGCTCGAACGTCGATAATCCATGGAAGCTGTTGCAGATGCGCTGGGCGACTTGCAGGGCTTCCTGTTCGTCGGTGTTGCTCAGCAGGCAGGCGAACTCTTCACCACCGATTCGGCCGAACACATCGTCCTGGCGGATGCTCTGGCTGGCGACCTGCGCGAAGGCAATCAGTGCCTGATCGCCAAGCTGATGACCATAGGCATCGTTGAGCCGTTTGAAGTGATCCAGATCGCACAGCAGTAGCGTCGCCGGTGCTTCACGCCGGGCGCATTCACTCAGCCGCTGCGCGCCGCGTGACATGAACGCGCGGCGATTGCCGATACCGGTCAGTGGATCGGCATAGGCTGCGGCCTTGAATTTCAGCTCGGTGCGTTCGCGCACCATGGCCAGGGTCACATAGGCGATGGCGATGGCGTAGAGCATCGACTCGAAGAGCATGAAGGCGAAAAAAACCGTACCGCGCCCAGCGCTGGCCAGTGCGTGTTCCAACGACACACCTTGGTCGGCAACGCTGCGCACGGCATAGAACCCCGCGTGCGCCAGGTTCAACAGCAGGGCAGGCAGATAAGCTACTTCCAGACACTTGCGGTTGCGCCACAACTCGAACACCGACAGGCTGGCGTAACTGGCAGTGATCAGCGAGTACAAGGTCACGCGCAAGCCAAGGTCGGCGTAGAAACTCGGCGTCAAAGCCCATAACAACCAGATCAGCGCGCCCACGCCGATGCCAGGCAGGTGTGCCGCTCGACCGCCAAAAACCCGCATGGCCGTCCAGTTCAGCGCCGCACCTAGCAACAGGATGATATTGCCCAGCACCAGGGCGATGCAGTCAGGCACTTGGCCACGCAGACTGACCAGGAATGCGCCCAACGCGGCGAACATCAGCATGCCGCCCAGGTAACCCAAGGTCTGCTCGCGGGTGCCGCGACTCCAGGCATGCAGGGTCAGCAGCCCCATCAGGCTGAAGATGAAAATTGCCACCAGCAACAGGGTGGGGATGCTCAGCAGCACGTGTTTCGCTCTCCATGCGGCCTTGCGGCCAGCCGGCCAGTGCCGGTTTTTCAGCGGCATGCTAGCGGAGCAGATGCTACTTTGCCAGCACTGAGGGCGTGCTTGGCGCAGCAAAATGACAAGGGTAAAGACTGCTACCGTGAACTGACTCGCGCGTTCAGTCGGTTCGAATTCGGTACCTAGGGCCAGACAAGATGCGTGGGTGCGCCACATTCTTGCACCTGCGCGTCGCATCGATTGTGGCGGGCTGGCGGCCTGCGGTATGAGTACAGTAACTGCCGTCGCCCAAGAGCGGCAGATCACAAGGAAAGCTCCCCCAATGGCATCTCTGAAGAATGCGATCTCCCTGGCGTTGCTGGTCTTGGCCGCGCCCCTGGTCAATGCCCAGACGACCAACGCTCAACCCGTCGCCGTGCACTCCAACCTGTTGCTCGATGCGGTGGCCTGGCGCCAGACCGCCGCGGAATTCCGTGCCCTGTACTACCAAGGCTTCAACGTCGCCAAAGCGCGCCTGGATCAGGCCCTGGCCGAGCAGAAACCGGGTGACAAGAAGCCAGCGATCATCAGCGATATCGACGACACCATTCTTAGCAGCAATAGCTACTGGGGTTTTCTGATTGCTCAGGACAAAGAGTTTTTTGATGATGCGGCCTGGGATCGTTGGGTCGCCGACAATGGACCGACGCTGACCCCGGGAGCGCTTGAGTTTCTTGAGTATGCCAAGTCTCGTGGGGTGGAAATCTTCTACGTCTCCAGCCGCGACCAGGGCGACAAGACCTACGAGTACGCGCTGAACAACCTGCGCAAGCACAAGGTGCCCTATGCCGATGAGGCGCATGTGACCATCCTGCGCGAGAGTTCGAACAAGGAGCCGGCGCAACACAAGGTCGCCGAGCACTACAACGTAGTGCTGATGCTGGGCGACAACCTCAACGATTTCGAGCGCAGTTTCTACGTCGACAATGTGGACCAGCGCGCCCAATTGGTCGATGACAAGCGCAGCAAGTTCGGCAGCCAGTACATCATTTTCCCTAACCCCACTGACGGCCATTGGCTCAAGGCAATCTTTGGCGAATCGGAGCCTGCCGACACTCCGGCAAATCGCGCCAAATTTCGTCAGGCGGCCGAACGGGGCGGTTGGCAACCGGCCAACTGAGCGCAAAAAAATCCCGACGGCTGCAAGGCTGTCGGGATTTGCTGTTGAAGCCGTGAGCGCTACTCAGGCGCGCCGGATGTCGAACTGCAGCCCGGCGGGCGCATCCAGCAACTGCCCGCGGCGGACCATCCGCCGCTCGGCCGGGGCCGCGGCAACGGCAGCAGCGCCATTGTCGGCCTTGAGCACAATAAAGGTCGCGTCGTTGCCCACCTTCAACCCGTAGTCGTTTTTCTCCATGACTGCCGCACCTGCCGAGGTGGCCATGGCCAAGGCTACATTCAGATCTTCATCGCTGTAGAAGCCTGAGCGATAGCCGATCAGCATGGCGCGCTGGAGCATGTCAGCATTACCGTAGGGCCACCAGGCATCGCGAATATTGTCATTACCGGCAAATACGTTCACCCCGGCAGCGCGCAGGCGCAGGATCGGTGGGAAGGCATGATCACCGGGGGCATTGGTCATGATCGAAACCCGCGCTTGGGCAAGGCTTGCGGCGATGCGCTCAAGTACCGCTTCAGGCACCTGGCCAAGGGCATAGGCATGACTGACACTCACACGCCCCTGCAGGCCGGCGGCGCAGGTGCGTTCGGCGATCCGTTGCAGTTGTTCAACACCTTGCAGGCCTGGCTCGTGCAAATGGATGTCGACCTTCACGCCATGGCGCTCGGCAATCCCGAAGACCACATCCAATTGCCCTTCGGCGTCACCGTCGAGGGTGCTCGGGTCGATGCCGCCGATCACTTCGGCGCCGTCGCGGATCGCAGCTTCCAGCACATCTGCGGTACCCGGGCAGGACATCACTCCGGCTTGTGGAAAGGCTACCAGCTCAATGTCGACGATACCGCGCCATTTCTCCCGCGCCTCCATCACCGCATGCAGGTTGTTCAGGCCGGTGCTGGCATCGACATCGACATGGCTGCGCATGGCCACGGTGCCGAACGACACCGCCTGGGCGATCAAGGCACCGGCGCGCTCGACGATCGAAGGGGCGAGGGCCAGTTCATGCTTTTCCACGGCCAGGCGCTCTCGCAGGCTGCCGACTGATTGGTGCGGATGCCAGCGGTCGCCGACAAAGCTCTTGTCCAAGTGGATATGGCCGTCAACGAAGCCGGGCAGTAACAGGTGCCCGCCCAGGTCAATGCGTTCTACACCATCGAGGGGGCCGAGGTCGGCACCCAGGCGAGCGATACGGCCATCGACGACGGCCAGGGACAGTGGGCTGCCGTCGGCAGCGACGGCATTGACGAATACGCGATCAAACATTTCACGACCTCTTGGGGGAGGCTGCACACCCTACAAAAAGCCTGCGGCTATCGGCCAATTAAATATCGGGATCGATAGCAGTGGTTTTATGAATGCAGGTGAAAAGTTGCTCACCTCATCAGCCAAGCAAATGCTTGAGTGGATGGTAATCGGCCTTCAGCGACTGTGCGGCCTTGAGAATCGCTTCTTCGATACCCCGCAGGTGGGTGCAGACCAGTTCGATAGCGGCCGCCTGATCGCCGGCTTCGAGCAGCTCGATAAGGCGCAGGTGCTCGTTGCCACGGCAGGCTTCGTGGCGTTCGTCATCAAGGGTCGAAGCGTACAGCGAACCGCGTTCGATCAGTTTGCGAAACCAGTCCATCAACACCGGGTTGTCGAGCACCTCGGCCAGGCGCAGATGGAATTCGCCCAGTAGGTGCACATAACGGGCGTGGTCACCGGCATCGGCGGCGGCTTCTTCTTCGGCCACATGCAGGCGCAACGGCTGCAGCAGGCTCTTGTCGGCGCGACGGCAGAGCTCGGTGACAATGCCGATCTCGATCAGGCGTCGGGTTTCGAACACCGATCGGATGTCCTCGTCGCTGGGCAGCGATACCCAGGCACCTTTATTCAGCTCGGTGGAAACCAGGCCGTCGCCTTCCAATTGCTTGAGTGCGGCACGCACCGACGTGCGGCTGACCTTGAACAACTCCGCAAGCGAGGACTCACCCAGTTTCATGCCGGGGCGCAGGGTGCGTTTTCTGATCGCCTCATGGACCCCGAGATAGACGCGCTCTACGGTCGATGCGGGGAGTTTTTCCGTCATTGCCAGCTCCGAGATTCCTTGATGGGCCAAGCATGCCGCAAATCCGCGGTGACCAAAAGTTTCAGGAGAAAATTGATCGCTGACACCTGCATGGGCTTTGGCATTAATTGAGCCCATATTTTCTATGGTTTTGTGTGCATTGGTAGCACTCAAGTGCATACATGTTTGCGTTATACGTTACCCGTTTTCTCATCAGTAACGCCTGTCAGGTTGACCATTTGGTCAGGTTAATAAGCATAAACGCCTGCCTGATCAATTTTTTTATCTATATAAATCAAAGGTATATTGGTATCAATCAGAAATTTCTGGATGCCGATCGGAGCCTCTTTGGCACACATATTGTTCTTCTGAAATCGTAATACAAAAATTGTATGCAATCTTTGTATGCATCGGCGTCCAGGCGCCGACAGCGGTCCCAACTCTTCAAATCCAACAATAATGTGCTGTAGCACCACAGGCGCTGCAGCAGGAGCCCGGGGAACATGCAATTGGATACTTCCAAACCTCTGGATACCGCGTACCTGTCACCTGACCCAGTCGTTGCAGCGTCCGGGCCAGGTCACAGTAGCTTGAGCCCCAAGCTGCACAATGCTGACCTCGCCCCGACCAAAGCTGCCGGTCGACGCTGGGGGGGGTACAGCATCTTCGCCTTGTGGACCAACGATGTGCACAACATCGCCAACTACTCCTTTGCCATGGGCCTGTTCGCCCTCGGCCTGTCCGGCTGGCAAATGCTTGCAGCGTTGGCGGTCGGTGCGGCGCTGGTGTACTTCTTCATGAACCTGTCCGGCTACATGGGGCAGAAAACCGGGGTGCCATTCCCCGTCATCAGTCGCATGAGTTTCGGTATCTACGGGGCGCAACTGCCGGCGATCATTCGTGCGGTGATCGCCATTGCCTGGTTCGGTATTCAGACCTACCTGGCCTCGGTGGTGCTGCGGGTGTTGCTGGTGGCGGTGTGGCCGCAGCTGGCAAGTTTCGACCACAACACCATCCTTGGGCTGTCCAGCCTGGGCTGGGCGAGTTTTGTCGCCATCTGGTTCGTGCAGTTGGTGATTCTGACCTTCGGCATGGAGATGGTGCGCAAGTACGAGTCCTTTGCCGGCCCGGTGATTCTCTCTACCGTGCTGGTACTGGCGGTGTGGATGTACGTGCGGGTGGATGGCAACCTGGCCTGGTCGGTGGGTGAGCCGTTGACTGGCGTCAAGATGTGGACTCAGGTATTCGCCGGCGGTGCGCTGTGGCTGGCTATCTACGGCACGCTGATCCTCAACTTCTGCGACTTCGCCCGTTCTTCGCCGTGCCGCAAGACTATCCGCGTCGGCAACTTCTGGGGCCTGCCGGTGAACATTTTGGTGTTCGCGGTGATCAGCTTCGTGTTGTCCGGGGCGCAGTTCAGCATCGATGGCACGATCATCGACAGCCCGACCCAGATCATCGCCGCGATTCCTGACAAGACCTTCCTGGTCCTGGGTTGCCTGGCGTTTCTGATCGTCACCGTGGCGGTCAACATCATGGCCAACTTCGTCGCCCCAGCCTTCGTACTGTCGAGTCTGGCCCCCAGCCGCCTGAACTTTCGCCGCGCCGGCCTGATCAGCGCCACCCTGGCGGTACTGATCCTGCCCTGGAACCTCTACAACAGCCCGCTGGTGATCGTTTACTTCCTCTCTGGGCTGGGCGCGCTGCTGGGGCCGCTGTACGGGATCATCATGGTCGACTACTGGCTGATCCGCAAAGCCCAGGTGCATGTCCCGGACCTCTACAGCGAGGCTGTCAGCGGTACCTACCATTACACTCGTGGGGTCAACTACAAAGCTATCGCCGCTCTGGTGCCTTCAGCTATCGCGGCGGTGTTACTGGCGCTGGTCCCGGCCTTTAGTGACCTGACGCCGTTCTCCTGGCTGTTCGGCGCGGCAATTGCCGGTGGCGTGTACTACCTGATTTCTGATCGCAATAAACATTACGTGGACTGTTCCGGCGAGCACTTTGCCGTCGACAGCGCCCAGCACTGAGCGTCACGCACAAGGAACTGACTGATGAGAATACTGGTAGTCAACGTCAACACCACGGTGTCGATCACCGAAGCCATTGCCCGTCAGGCGCGTAGCGTGGCCTCGCCGGGCACCGAGATCGTCGGCCTGACCCCACGCTTTGGCGCCGAGTCGGTGGAGGGCAACTTCGAGAGTTACCTGGCCGCCATTGCCGTCATGGAGCGGGTACTGACCTACGACCAGCCGTATGACGCGGTGATCCAGGCCGGTTACGGTGAGCATGGTCGCGAAGGCTTGCAGGAACTGCTTAATGTACCGGTGGTGGACATTACTGAGGCGGCGGCCAGTGTTGCCATGCTGTTGGGCCACAGCTACTCGGTGGTCACCACCCTTGATCGCACCGTGCCGCTGATCGAGGATCGCTTGAAGCTGGCGGGGCTGGACAGCCGTTGTGCCTCAGTGCGCGCCAGTGGCCTGGCGGTGCTGGAACTGGAGGAAGATCCCGAGCGGGCAATCGAGGCGGTGGTGTTGCAGGCGGAGGAGGCGGTGCGATTGGACAAGGCCGAGGTGATCTGCCTGGGTTGCGGTGGCATGGCTGGGCTGGATGAGCGCATCCAGGCGCGCACCGGTGTGCCGGTGGTGGATGGCGTGACAGCTGCGGTGGCCTTGGCCGAATCGCTGGTGCGCCTGAAGTTGAGTACCTCCAAGGTGCGTACTTACGCACCCCCGCGGCCCAAGCAGATTGTGGGCTGGCCACGCGCGTTGCTCGGCTGATCAGTGCCAAACACGCCAATACCCCGGGTGCAGGGGTATTGGCGTTCAACTCAGCGGCGCAGTTTCGCGCAGTGATCCTGTTCCGGTTGTGCTGCCGTGTACCACACGTAATCGGCACGCTCGGCGGTCACCGTCTTGCCCACTTCGGCCAGAATCAACACCTGATTACCCTCACCAGCACCCAGGTCGCTCAAGTGCAGCGGCACGCCCAGATCCTTACGCACATGGAAGGCACCGGCCAGCAACAGCGCAGGCGTTGGTGCTGCCAACAGACGCTCGGCCATGCGCCGGTCGCGCTGTTGTTGCACGGCAAGCATGGCCGGCATTTGCGACTCGGGTAACAGCCCGCAATGGGACTGGCGAATATCATCGAGCAGTGTCGCTTGAACCTCTGGGCGCGTCGACGCCGAGCCTTCGAGCACGGGGCGCTGTTTGTAGATCTGCATGATCTGCGCCCGGTTGAGGTTGGCTGCCAGCAATGGATACGGCTGACGCAGGGCGTAGGTGACCAGTGGCCCGTACAAGCTCCAGTCCCAGTTGGCCTGCCAGGCCAGGGCCTGGAATGGATCGCTCGGCAGTTGGCCGGCACGGGTCGCCGCTTGTGCTGCATCCACCTTTTCTTGCTGATCGGGGTTGACCATCTCCATCAGTAAACTGCCCTGTGGCCGCTGGCTGGCCAGCTCGCGCAGCAGCCACAACTGGACAGCGTGGTGATCAGGGTTGTCGTGTTGTTCGCCGACCAGCACCCGTGGTGCCGTAGCCAGGCGTTTGATCAGTTGTTGTGGCGTGAGAGTACGGCCGGTGGCCAGTTCGCGGATCATTCCCAGTTCGGCATGGTCGCGCCCTTGTGGGGCGATCGGTGCCGGGGGTGGCAGTACCTCGTGGGATTGACAAGCCGCCAACAGGCTGAGCAGGCAAAGCAGCAGAACACGCATCGGGATTCCTTGCTAGAGAGTTGCCCCTCGCTCAGCGCCGAGCGAGGGGGAAATGGATCAGCGGGCGATGATCAAAGGGTGGCCACGTTCCGGGTGCTGGTGAATGAGCACTTGCAGCCCATACACCTGCGCCAGCGCATCGGCGGTGAGTACTTCAGCCGGTGGGCCATAGGCGTGTGGCAAGCCGTCTTGCAACAACAGTAGTTGATCGCAATAGCGTGCGGCCAGGTTCAGGTCGTGAAGGATCACCAGCACCGCCGCGCCACGTTCGGCGAAGTCGCGCACCGCTTGCAAAATGGTGTGTTGATGCAGCGGGTCGAGCATTGAAGTCGGTTCGTCGAGCAACAGCGTCTGCCCCTCGGCACCCGGCCAGAGCTGGGCCAGTACCCGCGCCAGGTGCACGCGTTGGCGTTCACCGCCGGACAGTGCCAAGTAGCTGCGCTCGGCCAGGTGCAGGGCGTCGGCAGCTGTCAGCGCTTCAGTGACGATTTCGCTATCGCGCACGCGGCCGCTGGCATGTGGCAGGCGCCCCATGCCCACCACTTCGGTGACCGAAAAGGCGAAGTTCAAACTTGAACTCTGCGGTAGCACTGCCAAGCGTTTAGCGCGCTCCTGGCCAGGCCAGTCGGTGAGTTGGCGCTGTTCAAGGCTGACGCTGCCTTCGGTAATTGGCAATTCGCCGCACAATGCCGCGAGCAGGGTACTTTTGCCGGCACCGTTAGGGCCGAGTACGCCGAGCACTTCGCCCGGGCGCAGCTGGATACCGATATTGGCCAATACAGTGCGATTGCCGCGTCGAACCAACAGGTTGTCTGCTTCAAGCATCAGGTGCGCCCTCGTACCAGCAAGAACAGGAAGAACGGTGCACCAATCAGCGCGGTGACGATGCCGATCGGCAATTCAGCCGGAGCCAGCAGCAAACGGGCGATCAGGTCGGCCATCAACAACAGACCGGCACCGGCCAGCATCGAGGCGGGCAACAGAACGCGATGATCGGGACCGACCAGCAAACGCATCAGGTGCGGTACCACCAGGCCGATAAAACCGATCAAGCCGGCCGCAGCAACGGCGGCACCGACGCCCAGGGCGGTGCACAACACCAGTTCAAGCTTGATCCGCTCGACATCGAAGCCCAGGTGGCGGGCCTCCGATTCGCCCAGCAGCAGCGCATTGAGTGCGGCTGCCCGGCGCGGCAACCATAAGGCCACGCCGACGACCACAATCAATAATGGCCACAAGCGCTGGTAACTGGCACCGTTGAGGCTACCCAGGTTCCAAAAGGTCAGGGTGCGCAGGGTGGCGTCATCGGCAAGATAAGTGAACAGACCAACACCCGCGCCGGCCATGGCGGTCATCGCCACACCCGCAAGAAGCATCGTGGCGACGTTGGTTTGGCCGTTGCTGCGACCGAAGCGATAGACCACCGCGGTGACGATCAGGCCGCCAGCAAACGCGCAGACTGACAGCACATAGGGCTCGATTGCTGGTGGCAGTCCACCGAGCAGGCTGCCGCCAACGATAGCGATGGCTGCGCCCAGCGCAGCGCCACCGGAGACGCCGACCAGGCCAGGATCGGCCAAGGGATTGCGAAACAACCCCTGCATGGCCACCCCGGACAACGCCAGCACCGCACCGACGGCGATGCCGAGCAAGGTGCGGGGCATACGGATCTGACCGAGGATCAGATCCGCCTGGTGTGCGACATCGCCATCAAGCCCCATACCAAGCAAGCGTAGCCCGGCCTTCAGCGTATCAGCCAACGGCAGGCTGACGGGGCCCAAGGCCAGAGACAGCCAGACCACCATCATCAGCACCACACCCAGCACCAGCAGCATGGGCCGTGGGCGGACAATTGCCGTCATTGGCTTGCCTCGGCACTCAACGCCTTGGCCTTCGGATAGAAGGCCATGGTCAATGTTGTCAGCGTATCCGGCACCCTTGGTCCCAATCCACCGATCAACAGGGTCGGATCGATTACCTGCACCCGACCGTTACGACCGGCCTGGGTTTGCGCCAGTAGCGGGTTTTGCTCGAGCAGTGCGGCGCGCGCCGCGTCACCTTGCAGACGGCCACCGGCGAAGAGGATCACCTCGGGGTCGAGGGCCAGCATGGCTTCACTGGACACCGGCTTGTAGCCACTGTGCTCACCCAGGCTTTTGCCGCCAGCTTGCTCGATCATCCAAGTGGCCAGGGTGTCCTTGCCAGCCACCTGCAGATTGCCCCCGGAATGGCTAAGCAGCATCAGTACCCGTGGTGCCGGGTACTGTTGCTGAGCCTGTTTGACCGCTGCGGCCTGCTGCTGCAAGCGCTGTTGATAGTCGGCAAGCAGCGATTGTGCCTGCGCCTGCTTGCCCAGCAATTGGCCTAACGTTGTCAGGTTGTGCTGCAGGGCTGGTAGGTCAGCCTTGGCCGACAACAACGCAATGCGTACACCCGACGCCTTGAGTTGCTCCAGCACCGGAGGCGGTCCCATTTCGTTACTACCGACCAGAATGTCTGGGCGTAAAGCCAGGATGCCTTCGGCCGCCAGCTGGCGCTGGTAGCCGATAGCAGGCAGGTTTTGCAACGAGCGTGGGTACTGGCTGGTGCTGTCGACACCGACCAGTTTGCTTTCGCCACCCAGGGCAACCACCCATTCGCTAAACGCACCGCCAGCACTGATCCAGCGCTGAGGCAAGGTATCGCTGGCGCTGGCCATCTGGCTGAACAGCATGCCAGCGCAGGCCAGGAGGATTTTCTTACGCATCAATGTGATTCCTCAGACGGTCATCGCAGGTGCGGATTCTGCCAGCTCACGCCAGTCGGCACGTTCTGGTACGCCCGGTTTGCGGACCCCAAACAGCTGGATGACCAGCTCACCGTCGGCATCGAAGCCTTCATAGCTGGTGACAATGCCATCGACGCTTGGCTTACGCACACGCCACAGCTCAGTCACGCCAGTGGTTTTCAGGTGCAGGTTGAAAGCCGGGTCGAGGACGTTGAACCAGGTGTCCATCCAGCGCAGGTTGTTGACCGGCCCGGAGTGAATCTGGATGCAGTGCTTGTTGCCGACAAAGACCATGATCGGTACTTCGCGCTTGCCGGCTTCTTCCATCAGATTGGTCAGTTCGACCGTGGCCAATGGCTCGGCCCATTGGGAACCGGCCAGGCGCAAGGCCTGGGTTCGCGCCACGTCGTTGCGGCGCAGCAGGGCGAAGAAGTCGTGGGTGTCCTGCAGTTGCGACCACTCGCTACGCAGGGTTTCGGCATCCACGTCAGCATCTGCGCGCGGCGCCTTGGCGGCTGGCAGGGGTTGCAAGTCCAGCTCGGTGCTTTGCTGCTCGGCGCGGAAACGTTCTACCAGGGGTGCCCAGGCCGATTCTTCGCTGGTGGCGGTGAGGAACACCTTGTGCACTGCAGTGCCCTGGCGGTCGAACACCTGGATGCTGCGCTGGGGGCCGCGGGCAGTTGTTTCGTCGACGGCGAACACGCTGGCCCAGCCGCTGAGGAACAGGCGCAGGTCGATGTCTGGTGACAGCACCATGCCCATCTGACCGCTGCCCATGATTGTCACCTCGTGGTACACGCCTTTGCGCTCGTGCACGCAGTGCTCGTTACGGGTCAGGGCCATGATGTAACCCAACTCGCCAAGCGCTGGCAGCAGCGCCGCCCATTCCGGACGCAGGCGGACGGTATCGACGCCCAGGCGGCTGGCGGTCAGCTCAGCCTCGCTAACGCCAAGTTTGGCAGCGGCATCGCGAGCGCGCAGGCCGGATTGCTCAGTGCGCAGCTGTTGCCAGTGTTGGTACAGCGCAGGGCCGGTCGCCCGGGCGAGTGTTGGGGCAGTCATGGTCAACTCCTTCAGGGTCATCGGTTCGCCGTAAGGGCGAATTCTATTGGTATTTCCACGCGGCTGGGCACAGCCCTGCCGTCGACTACTTCGGGGCGAAAACGCCATTGGCTCACCGCTTCGAGCGCAGCCTGGTCGAGGCTTGTCACGCCTGATGAACGCACCAGCGTCAGCTTCAGTTGACGGCCGCGTTCATCCAGGCACACCTCGACCCGAACGGTCCCTTGCTGGTTGCGCCGACGTGCTTGCGACGGGTAGCGAGGTGGCGGGGGAGGGCTGATAAAGCTGGGGCGCAGGCTCAGCACCGGTGAAGTGGGTGGTGGCAGCGCGGCCGGGGCTGGGGCTGGCGCTGGCGCACGAACTGTACTGGCGGTGCTGGTGCTTGCTTGCGAGGCTGCAGACGCAATGGCGGGTTGGCTCGGGCGCGGTTTGGTCGGTGGCTGCGGTGCAGATTTGACCAGCGCCGGTTGTGGTTTGGGCGGCAATGGTTTGGCGATAGTGGGGGCAGGCTTGGTGGCGGCAAGCGGTTTGGCAGGCAGTGGCACCGGTTGTGGTTGCACACGAGCAGCGGGCGCCGGTTGCGCTTCGGCTGCTGAGGCCAGGCTGACCAATTGGATCGCCATTGGCGCTTGCCACGCCAGAGGCGCGGGCTCTGCCCGTAGCGTGTGCAGCAGCCAGCCCACGCTCATATGCAGCGCGACTGACATTACCAGGTAGGCCCAAGCGTGCTTCATGCAGATCTAATTCTTATTGAAACGTAATGCATATGGTAATAATTTGCATTTGTAAGTCAAGCTGGTTATCGTCGCCGCCGCTGCTAACGGAGCGTTTTTCAGTCCCAGACCCCTCACAGAAAGGGGCCACTTGCTGAGCTCATAACAAAATCAAACACATCCCCGTCAGCCCCGACGGTCAACGCAGGCGCGCCAGGAGGCCGGCCTGCAAGCACCGCGGCCTGACCATCAGGAGTTAAGTTAGATGTCGATTCGCCCGCCTTTTTCTCGGCGTTCCTGGCTTGCCTTGCTGCTGCTTTCGCCCTCGCTGGCCCTGGCCGCCGAGCCTGCTACTCAGTTCGACACCATCAGCGTGACCGCCACGCGTACCGAACAGACGCTGCTGCAAGTACCCAGCACGGTCTCGGTGCACAACGAACGTGAAATCGATCAGCACAACGTCAAGGATCTCAAAGATCTGGTGCGTTACGAGCCGGGCGTTTCGGTCAACGGCACCGGTAGCCGCTTCGGTCTGGCGGGGGCCAACATCCGCGGCATCGATGGCAATCGGGTGCTGACCCAGGTCGATGGTGTGCGGGTGCCACAAAGCAACTTCTTCAGCCCGTTCCAGGACGTGCGCAGCAACTACGTTGACCTCGACACCATCAAACAGGTGGAAATCATTCGCGGCCCAGCCTCTTCGCTGTACGGCAGCGATGCCATCGGTGGTGCGGTCAGCTTCCTGACCAAAGATGCAGGCGACTACCTTGAAGACGGCGACGACACCTACACCCGGTTCAAGACTGGCTATGACGGCAGCGATGACAGCTGGCAACGCAGCGCCACCTTCGCCGGGCGCACCGGCACTGTGGATGGCTTGTTGCACCTGGGGCGCCGCGATGGTCAGTCCACCGACACCTTTGGTGGCAACGGCGGCGTTGGCACCTCCCGCGAGGAAGCTAACCCGCTCGACTACACCACCGAGAACCTGCTGGCGAAACTGGGTTGGGACTATGCTGACGGTGACCGCTTGCAGTTCACCTACGAGCGCTATCAGGACGACGCCAACAGCAACCTACTCAGCGACATCACTTCCCGGGCGACCGTCATGAGCCCAGCCATCCTCGGTTCGCAATCCAAAGACAGCATTGACCGCGACCGCTATAGCCTGGAGCACACCTTGAGCCTGGACAGCCTGCTGGCCGACCGCTTGAAGTGGCAGCTCAACTACCAGGAAAGCAACAACAACCAGAAGACCTTGCAACAGCGTCAGACCGTCTCTGGGGTCGACCGCGTGCGCTCGCGTGACTCGCAGTACGATGAGCGACTGTGGAGCCTGAACACTCAGGTGGACAAACAATTCGCGGTCGGCGATACCCAGCATTTGATGATCTATGGTGGTGAAGTCAAACGCATCGAATCCAGCAACCTGCGGACCGGCAAGGAAGTTCGCTTGGACACGGGTGCTGTTGTGCCGGCCACCGAGAACTTCCCGGTCAGCGACTTCCCGGATCCGACCAGCGAATCGCTGGGCCTGTTCGTTCAGGACAGCATCGAGATCGGCCGCTGGACCCTGATGCCGGGCCTGCGTTACGACTACTATCGGCAGACCCCGCACGTCACCGACGAATACCTCAATGGTCTGCCGTCAGAGACTGATCCGTCACGCATCTCCGACGATCACTTCTCACCGAAATTTGCCGTTACTTACCAGTTGACCGACCATGAAAGCGTCTATGGTCAGTACGCCGCTGGCTTCCGTGCGCCAAACCCGGTGAACATGTACGGTGAATTCAGTAACCCGCAGCACGGCTACCAGCAGATCGGCAACCCGGACCTCAAGCCTGAAACCAGTGACAGCTTTGAACTTGGCCTGCGTGGGCGTTACGACCTGGGCAGTTTCGGTATCGCGTTGTTCTACAACAAGTACAAGGACTTCATCGACACCGCCACCGTGGCGGATCCTAATGGCACTGGCCTGCTGACCTTCCAGTCACGCAACCTTAGCAAGGTCACCATTCGTGGTGCCGAAGCCAAAGGCGATATCAAACTCGACGCCTTCATGCCTGTTGGCACCCGTGCGCTGGGTTCCATTGCCTATGCCCGCGGCGAAGATGAAGAGACCGGTCAGCCGCTCAACAGCGTCGACCCGCTCAAGGCCGTCATTGGCCTGGGTTACGATGCGCCGAGCGGTATCTACGGTGGGCAATTGACCTGGACCGTGGTGCAATCGAAAGACCGCGTCGATCACAGTAGCGATGCCGAATTGGGCATCGACCGTCAGTTCGAAACCCCCGGTTACGGCGTACTCGATCTGAATGCCTGGTGGCAGGTGACCGAGCAAGTGTCGATCAATGGCGGATTGTTCAACGTCACCGACAAGGAGTACTGGAACTGGGGTGATGTTCAAGGTCGCGACACCAATGCTGCTGATCTTGGTCGTTTAAGTCAGCCAGGACGCTATGCCGCCGTCAATGTGATCTGGGAGATCTGATAGCACTGATCGCCGCGCTGCCCAGCAAGGGGCGAGCGCGGCTTAAACAACTCAGTTGATGTGGGGATGGCGATCAATCGTCGTCATCGTCATCGTCATCATCCCGGTCGCGACGGCGGTCGTTGTCGTAGTAACGATAGCGGTCGTCGTCGCGATAGCGTTTGTTGTATTTGTGGTTGTCACGGTCATCGCGGTCGTCATCCCAGTCGCGCGAGTAACGATGGTCGCGGTCCCAGCGATGATCGTCGCGGTCGTAATCGTGGTAGTAACAGCCGGAGGTGGCCAGTACCGTGGCGATCACGGCGAATCGGGTCAGATGTTTCAGCACTGTGGTTCCTTGATCCGCACAGCGGTAGGGAGGGTACAGGCTCAGACCATCAATTGAGGTGTTTGTTTCGCAAGGGAACGGCAGCTTCGCCACATCGAATTGCCTAAAGTTCGCTGGTGCCAGGCCGATGAAAAGGTCAACCCATAGACCATCAGGATGATAAGCGCATGGTTGGTATCAGTGCTGTTTCGATTAACAGCAGCGCCTTGAGCGGCGCGAGCGTCAATGTTGGCGCACAGGACCCGGCGGCGGAGGCACAAGAGGGGCCGCTGAAGGTCGATCTTGCCGGCGTTGCCCAGAGCAATAAGGCCGCGTCGAGTGAAAGCAGCGAAAGCAGCGAACCGGCCCACATCAAACAATTGCGCCAGATGATCGAGCGGCTGCAAAAGCAATTGGCCGAACAACAGAAGCAGTTGCAGGCAGTCATGGCCAGCACTATGGAAGAAACCGCCAAGGCGTCGGCAGTCGCTGCCGCGCAATCGGCGGTGAGTTCGACTATGGGCGCAATTCAGTCAGCCACCGCGCAACTGCTCAAGGCCCTGCTCGACAGCGGCGGTAGCAGCGCGGGCAGTATGGTCAGCACCAGCGCCTGACCAACCGAGGGCCTGGCGCACAATGCGCTCAGGCCCGCCGTGCTCAGTCAACGGTTGGACGGTTTTGGCTGCGGTCGGATTTGTAGCGCATGGCCACTGCCGGTGCCGGTTTGGTGCTGCCGGTTTCCAGCCACTGCCGCATGCGGCTGGCATCGGCAAAGTGGGTGTACTTGCCGAAGGCATCGAGAATCACCATGGCGACCGGACGGTTGTCCATCTTTGTCAGCAACACCAGACAGTGTCCGGCATCGTTGGTAAAGCCGGTTTTGGTCAGGTTGATATCCCAATTGCTCTTGTTGACCAAGTGGTCGGTGTTACGAAAACCCAGGGTGTAGTTGGGCTTGCGAAACGCTACGGTCTTCTCGCGGGTGGTGCTCAACTGGCTCAGCATCGGGTAGTTGCGCGCCGCCAGCAGCAACTTGCCTAGATCGCGCGCGGTGGATACGTTGTAAGTCGACAAACCGGTGGGTTCGACGTATCGGGTATGGGCCATACCAAGTGCCTTGGCCTTGGCGTTCATCGCCTTGATAAAGGCGTTGTAGCCACCTGGATAGTTATGCGCCAGGGTCGAGGCAGCACGGTTTTCCGACGACATCAGGGTGATCTGCAACATCTCCTTGCGGTTCAACTGGCTACCCAGCTTCACCCGCGAATACACCCCTTTCATTTCCTTGTTCTGCGCGATGGTGACCGTGAGCATCTCATCCATGTTCTGCTTGGCGTCGAGTACCACCATGCCGGTCATCAGCTTGGTGACCGAAGCGATTGGCACCACACGGTCGGCATTGTTGGCGTAAAGCACCTTGTTGGTTTGCAGGTCAATCAGCAAGGCCGCGCCAGAAGCCAGGCGCAATTTGCTGGGGTCACGTTGTTCCTGAAGAGGGGGTTGCGCAGCAGTGACTGGAGTAGCAGTCGAAGTACCTGTGAGCAACAGGAGCAGGCTGAGAATGGACAGGGAAGTTTTCACGTCGAGGCTCACTAAAAGTGGGTATGTCGTTGGCTGTGCAAGGGTTTTCCCCCAAAAAACGCTCGCATTCTGGAGTATGGCCTAGAGTCTGTCGATTCGCCTGTAAACATTGGGTCAAAGATGAACGAAATTTAATCTTGTACCCATTCTGTACCAACTAGCTGCGTTTCGAGCGTCTCCATTTCGTACCAGTCATCGGCTGAATTCATCCCAGGCATCAGGCTCATCGTGGCATAGGTGTACCGACAGGAAATAGGCGTGCCAGCGCAAACCCGGATCGTGCGGTTATAAGCGCTGGTCAGCCAGTTGTTCGGGGTTATGTACGTGCTGTGCAGGTTGTGTCGCGGGTGATTGTTTCCAGCATGTAGTCAGGGCTGTACTGATGCAGAACCTCGTTGGGCAGAGCGGTGGCTTTGGAGTTGATGAATGCTTCGAGATTGTCAGGGTGGTGGTGGTCGATGATGAAAATGTTTTCGGGACGGAAAAAATCATGCGCCGCAATCGTAGGGTTGGACGTGATGAGTTTTTTGTTGAAAAACATCGACTCCAGTACCCGCAAAGTTATACCGCTTTGTCCGGCTTGATTGATGTCAGCCAAGACAGTTGCGTTAATCGACTTTCTGATGTTTTCGTCATACGAAAGGCCTTCATCGACATGGTACTGCGAGTGCCGCTGCGTCTTATCGTCGGTGACGATGTGGAAATCAGCGATGCAATCAACATGACCCAGCTTTTCGGCGATGGATTCAATAGCGTCAGTCCGGCCTTTATCGCGGCCTAAAAAGAAGCATTTCGATGCGCTGCTAGGCGCTGCAAGTTGCTCATGCAAGCGCTTTGCATCGTCAACGCCATAGGGGAAAAATTGATTCATGTAGTCCATGCCAAACGCTTGGCATTGCGCTGCATCAAAGCTGTAGACCTTGTCAAAAATCCCTTCGATGCTGTGCATGAAGTTGGCATCGACAATATTCCTGACCAATAATACTTTTTTGCCGTTGAAATGTTTGATCAGCGTCGGCTGGAAACTCCGCTTGAACTGCCAGTCATTGCAGATAAGGATATCGTTGGCGGTGATCTTGTGTGGTCGCCATAGCTTTTTTGCCAACCAACTATTGCTGATCAGATTGGCATTGAATAATGTGTTTATCTTGGTGATGTAGCGATTGAGTCGTTTTGTTTTTTTGGGGGTGCTAATGGTCTTTGCACTATGGCGCAACGATAGATTTTTAATCATCGTCTGCTCATAATCAGCGATCCACCCAAGGAAAAAATATCTCACTCTACTCACTCCATCTGAGCTGTACTTGGATCTTACGCACGTGAAAGGTGGCTAAATGCCTTTGCGCAATTCTCCTCTATGTGAGTTAGGTGAGCAAACCGAAATTTACCAAGCAAGCTAATCATTAGTTCTGCCGATTCGATTTCAAAGGAGCGCCCCAATGGCCCACACTCCCAGTAAAGACACCGTTCTGTGCATTTCCCTGGCCGGTCGTCCTGGCACCTTTGGCGTGCGTTTTCACAACCATCTGTACCAACAGCTGGGCTTGGACTTTTACTACAAGGCCATGACCACCCAGGACCTGCCCGCAGCGGTGGGCGCAATACGTGCACTGGGCATCCGCGGTTGCGGCGTGTCGATGCCGTACAAAGAGGCGTGCATGGCGTTGGTCGACGAGATTGACCCGTCGGCAGCGGCGATCGAGTCGATCAATACCATCGTCAACGACGCTGGTCGCCTCAAGGCTTACAACACCGATTATCTGGCGGTGCGCCAACTGCTCGAACAGCACCAGGTGGATCCTGACACTGCCTTTGCCTTGCGCGGTAGCGGCGGTATGGCCAAAGCCGTGGCCAGTGCATTGCGTGACGCCGGCTTTTGCCAAGGCATCATCGTTGCCCGTAATGAGCAGGCCGGCCGTCAGTTGGCAGACAGTTATGGTTATCGTTGGCAGGCAGACCTTGGCGACTTGTGTCCGCCGATGCTGATCAACGTCACCCCAATCGGCATGGCTGGCGGGGTAGACGCTGAGCAATTGGCGTTCAGCCAGGAAGCAATCGCAGCGGCGCAGCGGGTATTTGATGTGGTGGCGATGCCGGCACGCACGCCATTGATCATTGAGGCTGAGCAGCAGGGCAAAGCAGTGATTACCGGCCTGGAAGTAATTGCCTTGCAGGCGTTGGAGCAGTTTGTGTTGTACACCGGTGTGCGACCGACCGCCGAGCAAGTGGCCTTGGCAGTGACGTATGCCCGGACGTAGGTGCTGACTTCGCGTCAATCGGGGTGCAAAAAAAACCGCGAATCCTCGCTCAAGGACTCGCGGTAAAAATTTACTAGAGGAGTTCAGCGCGAGGGGCCATTTCTAAAACATTGCCGACACTGAAATTGCACTTCGCGCTGGGCTGAATATTAAGTGTCGGAGAGTTAAATATCGACTGGCTAACTGTAAGTCTTTGCTACGTAACAAGTGAGAAATAATACTGATTTGTATTGTTGCAAGTTCGTAGCTTTGTTTCCGGTGAGTAATATTATTGGCACTGCTCAATCCAGTGTCATGGGGCGGGGGCGAGTTGCACGTTGAAAAGGCTGGACTGGAGCAGAAAGAAAAAAACCGCGAGCATGCGTTAACATGCTCGCGGTAAATGTTCTTGGGGAACAAGATTCAGCTTAGGAGAGTGCGAGGTCAATTGCCCCGTATCTTTACGCGTCCTGCATAATTAAGATCGACCTCGCGCTCGACTAAATATTAAGCGGCAAGCGACAGAATAGCGAGTTACGAACTGTAATTTTTTGCTACATTGCAGTGCTGTAACAAAGTTGCGGCACTGCAATTGTTTTAAGTGCGCTCAATGATTGGCGTGCTAAGTTGTTTCTCCACCGCCGCCATACTTAAGTGAATGGCGGCAGTGGACAGCCCACGCTTTACTCCAGTGCCGCCAAGCGCTCTTCCAGTGCTGCAATCCGTGCTTCCAGCGCTTCGATTCGCTCCAGAGGCACGGTACCGGCGCTGCTGCGCTCCGGCCCTTGCTGACGCGCAGCAAGAATTGCGTCGATCTCGGCCGGATCACCCAGCGCATGGGTATAGCGGTCTTCACGCTGCCCGGCCTGACGTGGCAGGTGCAGGGCAAAGCCACGGGCGATCAGGCGTTCAAGCTGATGCACTACTTGCTCGGCGTCCTCGAACTCATGCATGCGGTTGCTGCGGGTCAGCAGTTCATTGACCGTCTGCGGCCCGCGCAGGAACATCAGGCCGAGCAGGGTGACTTGGGCGGGCACCAGCTCCAGGGCCTTGTCCACACGCTGCTCCCAGCGGTCGGCGCGGCTGCCCATCTGCAGGCGGGTCAGGCCCTGGCCTTCAAGGGCGCGCAAGGCCTGGCCAACCTGGCCCTGACTGAGGTTGGTCACAGGTTCGCGGCTGGTCTTCTGGTTGCAGGCCAGAACCAGAGCGTTCAAGGTCAGTGGGTAGGTTTCCGGGCTGGTGGCTTGCTTTTCAATCAGCGCGCCCAGCACGCGGACTTCACTACTGTTGAAGCGTGCTTGTGCGGGGGATTCGGTTTCGTCGGACATGGCCCTGTCTCTATGCGAAGGAAGGCCTCTAGCCTAGGTGCGCGACAGGGTAAAACACAAGCAGCCGGTGCAGGGCGCACCGGCTGCTGCTCAGGTTCAGGCGCCCTGGCGGTCCTCGGCCATGCAGGCCGCGGCAGTAAACAGCACGTCGGTGGAGGAGTTCAGCGCGGTTTCCGCCGAATCCTGCAGCACGCCAATGATGAAGCCAACGGCGACCACTTGCATGGCGATCTCGCTGGGAATGCCGAACAGGCTGCACGCCAACGGGATCAGCAGCAGCGAACCACCGGCCACACCTGAGGCACCACAGGCGCAGACCGCAGCGACGACGCTCAGGAGAATGGCAGTAGGAATATCGACGGCAATGCCCAAGGTATGGACGGCGGCCAGAGTCAGCACGGTGATGGTGGTGGCTGCACCGGCCATGTTGATGGTCGCCCCCAGCGGGATCGAAACCGAGTAGGTGTCTTCGTGCAGGCCCAGGCGCTCGCTGAGGGCCAGGTTGACTGGAATGTTGGCTGCCGAACTACGGGTGAAGAACGCGGTGATACCGCTTTCACGCAGGCACAGCAGTACCAGCGGGTAAGGGTTGCGACGGATTTTCCAATACACGATCAATGGATTGACCACCAGCGCCACGAACAACATGCAGCCGATCAGTACGGCCAGCAGATGCAGGTAGCCGAGCAGAGCATCCAGGCCGGACTGCGCCAGGGTCGAAGCCACCAGGCCGAAAATACCCAGCGGGGCAAAGCGGATCACCACGCGCACGATCAGGGTGACGCCGTTGGACAGGTCTTCAACCACAGTACGGGTGGTTTGCCCGGCGTGACGAATAGCCACGCCCAAGCCGATCGCCCAGGCCAGGATGCCGATGAAGTTAGCGTTCATCAGGGCGCTGATCGGATTATCGACCACGCTCAGCAGCAGGCTTTGCAGCACTTCGGCGATGCCGCCTGGTGCGCTCAGGGCAACGTCCGAGGTGCTCAGCGCCAGCGAGGAGGGGAATAGCATGCTGGCCATCACTGCAACCACGGCGGCAGAGAAGGTGCCGAACAAGTACAGCACCAGGATCGGCCGGATGTGGGTTTCGGTGCCGTGTTTATGGTTGGCGATCGACGCCATGACCAGAATGAACACCAGGATCGGTGCCACGGCCTTGAGCGCGGAGACGAACACCTTGCCGACGAAGCCCAGGCTCAGGGCAGCCTCGGGGGCGATCAGGGCCAGGGCGATACCGGCGACGAGGCCGATCATGATCTGTACCACCAGACTGGTACGGTTCAACAACTTTAGAACAGGTGTCATGTCGGGTGTTTCTCTGTCTTGTAAAAGGGCAGCCGGCCCGTCGCGACGCCGGGAATTATTAAGGCGTCGGGCGATCTAGGCCACGAAAGGGGCGCGACTTTAGCACAGCGGGGCACCATCGGTGATTGCCCTGTGTCAGACCGTAAGGCAGGCGTGTAGTATGCGCGCCCCTTGGAAACGGCCCAGCGCCGTGGATGTTTAGAACTCTGGAGTGTAGATGTTACTGCCGATTCTGTTGCTGGCTGCGGCTGGTTTCACCGTGTTGACCACCGAGTTCGTGATTGTTGGGCTGCTGCCGGGAATCGCTCGCGACCTGGCGGTTAGCGTGCCCCAGGCTGGGCTGCTGGTGACGTTGTTTGCCTTCACCGTGGCTTGCTTTGGTCCGTTCCTCACTGCCTGGTGCGCGCGTTTTGATCGCAAGCGTTTGTTCGTTGGCATTTTGGTGCTGTTTGCCGCCTGCAATGCGCTGGCGGCGTTGGCTCCGAACATTTATGTCATGGGCTTGGCACGGTTGCTGCCGGCCTTGGGTTTGCCAGTATTTTGGGCGCTGGCCAGCGAAACGGCGGTGGACATTGTCGGGCCGGCCTATGCTGGACGGGCAATTTCGAAAATCAGTTTTGGCGTGGTTTGCGCCACGGTGTTTGGTATTCCGGTCGGCACCCTGGTCGGCGATGCCCTGGGCTGGCGGGCAGCTTTTGCCTTGCTGGCCGTGCTGGCGCTGGCCAAGGCGTTGTTGCTGCATCTTTATTTGCCACGCACACCCCGGCACAACCAGGCCACCTCCTTGCGTGGGCAGTTCGGCATCTTGCGCAGTCGCCTGCTGCAAGGCCATGTGCTGCTCTCGGTGCTGGTGTTCAGCGGCATATTCACCGTTTACACCTACCTGGCCGATATCCTTGAGCGCTTGGCCGGCTTCGATGGTGCGCGGGTCGGCTGGTACTTGATGGGCTTCGGCGCAGTGGGGCTGATCGGCAACAGCCTTGGTGGTCGCGCCGTGGACCGTCACCCGTTGTTGGCCTCAGGCGGCTTTTGTGCGCTGATGCTGGTGGGCCTGGTTGCCTTGGTGCCGAGCATTCATTCCACCTATGGCCTGATGGCGGCGCTGGCGATCTGGGGGGCGACCCAGGCGGCGCTGTTTCTGGTCAGCCACGTACGCTTGATCAAGGCCGCACCGCAGGCGCCGGCGTTCGCCGCGTCGCTGAACATCGCCGGGGGCAATCTGGGGATTGGTCTGGGGGCGATGATTGGTGGTCGAGTGATCGACAACCTGGGGCTGGCCAGCCTCGGTTATGTCGCCTCTGTGTTGATTGGCGCCTCGGTACTGCTGGCCCTGGGGCTTATGCGTGTGGGGGATGCCCGCGCTACCAGTTGAACAACTGACGTCGGGCGCCTTCAGTGATGGCGAGAATGCCTGGGTGTTTGACCTTGCGCTCTACCGAAATGGCATAGAACGACTCGATCACCGCGTCGGTCTGACCGATCAGCTCAACGCCGTATTGTCGGCACACCTCATCGGCAATCACGCTGGGGCCGATGAAGATGCCGCTGCCGGATTGGCCGAAGGCCTGCATCAGCGCGCTGTCGTCGAACTCGCCGACAATCCGCGGCTGGATTTGCTGCTCGGCAAACCAGCGCAGCAGGCGGCTACGGACCACGGTTTCCTGGCCGGGAATCAGCAACGGTGCGTGTTGCAGACAAGCTGGGAAGTCTTTGCCCAAACTCGCGGCCAGGGCAGGGGTAGCGAAGAAGCTGATGCCGCATTCACCCAAGCGCTGGCTGTAGCCCTTGATGTCCAGATGGCTGGGCATCGGGCTGTCGGAGATCACCAGGTCCAGACGCTGAATGGCAAGATCGGCGAGCAAGCGCTCAAGCTTGTCTTCACGGCAGCTCAGGCGCAGCGCGTCTTCCATGTCCATGGTGGGGGCCAATAGGCGATAGACGATGGATTTTGGCACCACGTCAGCCACCCCAACGCGAAACAGAATCTGCTGTTCATCCGGACGGGTGCGCAGCATCGCCTCAAGTTCGCCGCCAATCTGGAACATCTGTTCGGCATAGGTCAGCGCCTGACGGCCACTTTCGGTCAGTTCCAGCTGCCGCCCGACCCGGCGAAACAGCTCGATGCCGTAGGTCTGTTCGAGCAGGCTGATCTGTCCGCTGATGGTTTGCGGGGTCAGGTTCAACTGCTCGCCGGCGCGTACGATACTGCCGGTACGGGCCACTACCCAGAAGTAATGCACTTGCCGGTAATTGAGCATGGGTATTTCCCGATTCGAAAAAACCGAAGTATAAGCGGTAAAAATACGAATTTTCCTGATGTATCAAGATATTTAGAATCCCCTGCCATCACGGTGCCTCTTACCAGACACTGATCAATGACATGGAGATCTACCTATGCTTTACCTCAAATCCATCGGTACACCCCTGGTGCTGCTGTTGGCGCTGCTGACCATGAGCGGCTGCGAGCAGGCGGAAAAGTCCGCCCAGCAGATGCTCAACCAAGCAGCGCAATCGGCCAAGCAAGCGATTGACCAAACCAACGAAGCTGCCCAGCAAGCCCTCAGCGAAGCCACCGGCTCCGAGGGTGACAACGCTGGCAAACCTGAAAGCGACGACAGCGCTAAAGAAATCTGACCCACCCCTTACCTCGATGCAGGATTGATTCATGGAATACTTGTTGGAACTCGCTGCAAGCCCGACCGCCTGGGTAGCCCTGGCCACCCTGGTGGCCATGGAGATCGTGCTCGGCATCGATAACCTGATCTTCATCTCTATCCTGACCAACAAGCTGCCCGAGGAATTTCGCTCCAAGGCGCGTCGTATCGGTATCAGCATGGCGCTGGTGATGCGCTTGGGCCTGCTCAGCACCATTGCCTGGATCGTGCAGCTGACCGAGCCGGTCATCGATGTGTTCGGTCATACCTTCTCCTGGAAGGACATGATCCTGATTGCCGGTGGTCTGTTCCTGTTGTGGAAGGCGACTACTGAAATCCACGAGAGTGTCGACCCGCGGGCCAAGGAGGAAAGCAAGGCGTCCTCGACCATCACCCTTGGCTTTGCTGCCGCTATCGGTCAGATCCTGGTGTTGGACATCGTCTTCTCGATCGACAGCATCATCACCGCTGTGGGCATGACTGAACACTTGCCGATCATGATCATTGCCGTGGTTAGCGCCGTGGTCGTGATGCTGGTGGCCGCCGACCCGCTGGCCAAGTTCATCAACGACAACCCGACCGTGGTGATGCTGGCCCTGGGCTTCTTGATCATGATTGGCATGACCCTGATCGCTGAAGGCTTTGGCGCTCACGTACCGAAAGGTTATGTGTATGCAGCGATGGCATTCTCTACGGCGATCGAAGCGCTGAACATCATGTCGCGCCGGGCGCGCTTGAAGCGCGAAGCGGCTGAAGGCTGATAACCGATTGTGGGAGAGCGGATGAATCCGCTCCCACTCGTTGTTAGCGATCAATGCGCATTGGCATGCCGGCGGCTACGCCGGGTAGGTACCGCTTCATTGGTTTTCTTCGGCAACGTGTGATGCGGGTGGTGACGGCGGGCAATCCGCAGCACCCCCCAAAGCATGGCGGCGGCGACGCTCAACCAGGCGCCTACCAGCATGATGATCGCCATTGTCAGGCTCATGTCTGCCTCCTCAGGTCCTGGCCAGCCAATAATGCTCGCCATGCGGACACCCCTAGAGTCTAGCCGAAGCCATGTTGCAGGCTATTGACCGATGGTCTAGCCCCTTGGGCCGCTTTGTTCTAAGCCGCCAGCACACTATACCCACGCCGCTAGCCAGCCTATGATCGCACTCCAGGGCCGGGCGCTGTCTGCCAGGCATCAGCACAAGCGAGCGTTCATGCTGCCACTGTCTACCCGATGTTCTTCAATCGCCCCGCGGCGCCTGCTGGCCGCCTGCGCGGTGGCATTAGCCCTGGCCGGTTGTGCCAGCCAGCCTGCAGCGCCGATCAAGGGTTTGCCGCAGCGGGTCGAAATCGGCTCGGTGCCGTTCTACCGCGGTAACGCCAACCAGAGCGCGCCGATGGCCTTGGCAGCGATCCTTTCGCAACAGGGCGTGCGCATTACCCCAGGTTTGCTTGAGCAACCCCTGGGCCTGCCGCAGGGCGTGGACAAACTGCAGGATTCGATGCAAAACGTCGCCCGTCAGTACGGCATGGTGGTTTATCCAATGGAGCCGAAACTGAACGCCTTGCTGGCCCAGGTGGCCGCCGGCAATCCAGTGCTGTTGCGCTATGCCGAAGGCTCGACGTTCTTCTCTGAACCGCGCTATGCCGTGCTGGTCGGTTACGACAGCTACAAGCAGCGGGTACTGCTGCGTGCCGGTATGCACCGGCGCATGTTGATGGACTTCGATGACTTCACATCGGCATGGAATGAGCAGGGGAGTTGGGCAGTGTTGGTGCAGCCGCCGGGCCAATTGCCGGCCCAAGTTGACCGTCAGCGTTGGCTGAAGGCGGCCAATGACCTGGCCCAGACGGGCCAGGAACAAGCAGCCCGCCAGGCCGTCAGCACCTTGGGGCAGTGACGGCGCGGGCGGGCGTCGGGCTTAGAAGCCCAGGCGGTCGCGCAGGCTGTAGTACCAGGCACCCAGGGCGCTGAACGGTACGCGCAGCAGTTGGCCGCCGGGGAACGGGTAGTGCGGCAGCTCGGCGAAGGCGTCGAAACGCTCAGCCTGACCACGCAGGGCCTCGGCCAGCACCTTGCCCGCCAGGTGGGTGTAGGTGACGCCGTGGCCACTGCAACCCTGCGAGTAGTAGATGTTGTCGCCCAGACGGCCGACCTGAGGTAGGCGCGACAGGGTCAGCAGGAAGTTACCAGTCCAGGCGTAGTCGATCTTCACGTCTTTGAGCTGGGGGAAGGCCTTGAGCATTTTCGGCCGGATAATGGCTTCGATGTTCGCAGGATCACGCGCGCCGTACACCACGCCACCACCGAAGATCAGGCGCTTGTCGCCGGTCAGGCGGTAGTAGTCGAGCAGGTAGTTGCAGTCTTCGACGCAGTAGTCTTGCGGCAGCAGCTGGCGGGCCAGATCGTCGCCCAGTGGCTCAGTGGTGATCACCTGAGTACCGCACGGCATGGACTTGGCGGCCAGTTCCGGCACCAGATTGCCCAGGTAGGCGTTACCGGCCACGATGATGAACTTGGCGCGCACTTTACCTTGCGGAGTGTGCACAACCGGGTTGGCGCCACGCTCGATGCGTACCGCTGGAGATTGTTCGTAGATCTTGCCGCCCAGCGACTCGACCGCGGCGGCTTCGCCCAGGGCCAGGTTCAACGGATGGATATGGCCGCCGCTCATGTCGAGCATGCCGCCCAGGTACTGATCGCAATCGACGACTTCACGAATGCGCTTCTGGTCCATCAGTTCCAGTTGGGTATGGCCGAAGCGCTCCCACAGGCGTTTTTGCGATTCCAGGTGGCCCATCTGCTTGGGGGTCAGGGCAGCGAATACGCCACCGTCTTTCAGGTCGCACTGGATGTTGTACTTGGCCACGCGCTCACGGATGATGCGCCCGCCCTCGAAAGCCATGTGGCCGAGCAGCTGTGCTTGTTTAGGGCCGACGGTGCGTTCGATGACATCGATGTCGCGGCTATAACTGTTGACGATCTGGCCACCGTTGCGGCCCGAAGCGCCGAAACCGACTTTGGCGGCTTCCAGCACGGTCACACTAAAGCCCGCTTCCAGCAGGAACAGGGCGCTGGACAAACCGGTGTAGCCTGCGCCGATCACGCAGACGTCGGTCTGTACCTCTTCCTGCAGCGCCGGGCGCGGCGGTACCGGATTGGCCGATGCGGCGTAGTAGGACTGAGGGTAGGGGGTATTGGACATGCTGCGAAACCTCTGTTTTATATTTTTTACGACTGTACCGATGCTATCAATAATAATAAACACCCGCTAGTCGTGTGTTAAAAATCCTTTACCCCCCCCGGTTTTGGCAAATACGTTTGATATTCAGTGAGTTAGCTTGAAAAAAACAGTTGACACTGTCTGACGAATGCGTAGAATGCCGCCACACAGCAGGCACATAGCTCAGTTGGTTAGAGCACCACCTTGACATGGTGGGGGTCGTTGGTTCGAGTCCAATTGTGCCTACCAAATCAAATCCGCCCCTGCTGGCGGTACTGAAAAGGCGATCCGAGAGGGTCGCCTTTTTTGTTTTGCGGCGTTTTGTGTAAAAGTTCAAAGCTGCTGATTTTTTTATAAAATTTCGCTTTACGACAGGTACAGACCTGCGTATTATGCGCCCCACAGCAGGCACATAGCTCAGTTGGTTAGAGCACCACCTTGACATGGTGGGGGTCGTTGGTTCGAGTCCAATTGTGCCTACCAAATCTCGACAGAAAGGGCGATCCGAAAGGATCGCCCTTTTTGCATTCTGCTGCGCTCGGATTACTGCAATATCGGGGCTGCGTTGCAGCCCAATCGCCGGTAAGGCCACCGATTGTACCCCCTGGGGTAGCCCACAAATGCTAAAATCCGCCGCTTGAATTCAGGAGGTAGACGCGTGCGCAAAGTGGCGATGGTAATGGCGGTATTGGCTCTGGCCGGCTGCGAAAATGCAGTCGAAGGCGTGCACAAGCAAATTGCCGAGCAGTTGCCCAACCCCAAGACAGCCAAGTTCGGCAACGTGCGGATCGACAAGCAGGGCGCCATCTGCGGCCAGGTGCGCAGCAAAGACGACGCCGGTGCCTTCCTGCCTTACCGCAGCTATGTCGCCATCAAGCAGGCCGACGGCTACGAAATCATCCTCGCCGACAAGGGCAGCAACCTGCGTATCCGCGACATCTGTGGTGGTGCCGATCTGCAGCGCCGTGCCGACGCCCTGGCTGAGCAGCCGGCGCCTGAAGGCTGGGATGTCGAAATCGTCCAGGGCCCGAACATGGGCGCCCTCAGTGACATGACCGCGCGCCTGATCGAAAAGCAGATCCCCTCGTCCGTTGAATACCGTGACGGCAAACCGGTTGTTCTGCTCGGCCCGTTCCCTACCAAGGCCCAAGCGCAAACCCGCCAAGAGGATGTCATGGCGCGCCTGGGCACCGACTCGGTAGTCATCCAGCACGGCGTCACCCGCTAGCCAGGGCCTTCCCCGGCCCCGTACACTCACGGCTCAACGCAAGGAGAGCCGTGATGAAGGATGCATCCCCCGCCATAACCCTGCAGCGCGCCACCGCTCAACACATCGATGGCTTGGTCGCGCTGTACAGCCACCCGCAAGTCACCCGCCAAACCACGCAACTGCCCTTTCTGTCAGGCGATCTCTGGCGCCAGCGCCTGAGCCAGCACAATGAGCACATCTTGCCCCTGGTCGCCGTGCATCAAGGTGAAGTGATCGGCAACTGCTCGCTGGATCAGAGCACCCGCGTGCGTCGCGCGCACAGTGGCAGTATCGGCATGGCCGTGGCGCCCGCCTGGCAAGGGCAGGGCGTGGGCAGTCGCTTGCTGGCGGCGGCGCTTGAGGTGGCGGACAACTGGATGGGCCTGCAGCGGGTTGAGCTTACGGTCTACACCGACAATCAACCGGCGCTGGCCTTGTACAAGCGCCATGGCTTTGATGTCGAAGGACAATTGCTTGACTATGCTTTGCGGGACGGCAGGTTGACCGACGTTTACAGCATGGCACGTCTGAAACGACGTGAACGTTGAGCAGGAGGGCCTTATGTCTACACTGGAGCGGGCCATTGCAGTGGCGGCCAGGGCACACGAGGGGCAGCAGGACAAGGGCGGCGCCGCTTATATCCTGCATCCGTTGCGGGTGATGCTGCGGGTCTCGACTGCCGAACAGCGCATCGTCGCCGTATTGCACGATGTGCTTGAAGATTCGGCCATGACCTTGTCGGACCTGGCCCGTGAGGGCTTTGCCCTGAAGATCCTGGCGGCGGTGCAGGCGCTGAGCCGTCGGGACGAAGAGAGCTATGAGGCATTCGTCATCCGTTTGGGTGGCGATCCCTTGGCGCGGGTGGTCAAGCTTGCCGACCTTGCCGACAACAGTGACCTCTCGCGCATCGCCATGCCTGGCCCGGAAGACATGGCACGCCTGGCCCGCTACCAGCAGGCCAGCGCCTACCTGCAGGCGCTGGCCTGAGCCTCAGCTGCAGGCGCTAAGGTTGACCGGGCCGACAAACTCATTGCCGTGGCCCATCACGCAGGCCACGCGCTGATTGCGCTGGCGCTCCCAGGGCTGCGGCGGGTAGGTCTTGTTCCAGGCCTCATAGAGCTTGCGGTCCTGTTTCGACAGCTTGAGGCTGTACTGCTTGCTCATATAGAAATAGGTACGCGCAATCATCCCGCGGATCGACGGCCGCGGCATGACCTTCTTGGCCTTAAAGTCCACCTGGGTCAGGCATGACCCATACTGCCCGCGTTGCTCGGGCAGCCAGCCAAAACTGAAGTTGCTGCGATCACCGTTGACCTCACCAATGCTAGGCACCAGATTGTGCAAGTCGGCTTCGGCACGCTGAAAGGTCTTGTCATTGCGCGTACAGTTCTTGCGCCCACCATTCTGCCAGCACTGGCGCTGATGGCCGATCTGCCAGGCCGGAACGATGTGCTCCCATTCGATGCGCGAAGCGCGGTTGGCGTTTTTGCGCGGAATATAGCCGCATGCCGCAAGGTCGACCTTGTTGCCGTTGTACTTGCAGCCACAGTAAAACTCGGTGGACTGCGGCGCATACAGGCGCCAGGCGATCTTCTTGGCTTCGCTGAAGGTGCGGGGTGCATCGGCGTGGGCGGCGGTAACACTGAATAGCAGGCAAGCGACTGCAAAAAACGAAACTCTCATGCGCGGTCAATCTTCCTTTGGCACAACCCAGAAAATCTGCACGCCACCGTCATCGCGGTAGGCGAGGGTGACGTTGTCGTTCTCGGCGATTTCCTCAAGCAGGGTCGCCCAATCGTCAGGCGATTCATGCTCCAGGCGGAAGATCAGTGCGGCCCGCGCCTTTTGTGCGGTGGGCGAATTGATGATTTTCTGGATGCGGATGCCCAGTTGCTCGTAACTGCTGGCAGGGGCGGAAGTGGTGGCCACGAAACGTTCCTTATTTAGCTGTATGCGCATACAGTATTTTACTGTAGGCGTTTTCGCAACAGCTTGTCAGTGAAAGAGCGCATGTGACCGCAAACCGCGCTGTTTGCTGCGGCCTGTTTAAAGTTTTTTTGCTGAGGGTGGGGGGGGAGGTGCGCTTGCCCGTCCTACAGGGCGGGCAAGCGTTGCCGGGAACTGGACTCAGTATTCCCAGAAGATCCGCTGCAGCTCTTTGCTGTCTTGGGTTTTGGTCAGGGCGACCATGGCCAGAATGCGGGCTTTTTGCGGGTTCAGGTCGTGGGCCACGACGAAGTCGTTCTTGTCGTCAGGCTGCTCGGCGTTGCGCAGCACGAAGCCACCGGCGTTGACGTGCGAGGAGCGAATGATCTGCACGCCTTGCTTGCGCAGGTCCAGCAGGGCGGGCACGACGCGCGAAGATACCGAACCATTGCCAGTACCGGCATGGATGATCGCCTTGGCGCCACTTTGTGCCAGCGCTTTGTAGGCGGTATCGGAGACGTTGCCGTAACCGTAAGCGATTTCCACCGCTGGCAGGCTGTCGATCTTCTTGATATCGAATTCCGAATCCAGGGTGTGGCGCTTGGCTGGCAGGCGGAACCAGTAGGATTTGCCTTCCACTACCATACCCAGCGGGCCCCATGGGCTCTTGAAGGCTTCGGTCCTGATGTTGATGGTTTTACTGACGTCACGACCCGACTGGATCTCGTCGTTCATGGTTACCAGAACGCCTTTGCCGCGTGAATCCTTGTTACTGGCCACAGCGACAGCGTTGTACAAGTTGAGCATGCCATCAGCGGACATCGCAGTGCCTGGGCGCATCGAACCGACAACAACAATCGGCTTGTCAGTCTTCTCGACCAGGTTGAGGAAGTAGGCGGTCTCTTCCAGGGTGTCGGTACCGTGGGTGATGACGATGCCGTCGACGTCCTTGCTGTCGGCAAGCTCGGCAACGCGCTTGCCCAGTTGCAGCAGGTTGTCGTTGCTGATGCTTTCCGAGGCGATCTGCATCACTTGTTCGCCGCGCACATTGGCAAGGCTTGCCAGTTCCGGAACGCCTGCAATCAGCTTGTCCACGCCTACTTTGGCGGCTTGATAGGTCGCACTGTTAGCAGTACTGGCGCCAGCACCGGCGATGGTGCCGCCGGTGGCGAGGATTACCACGTTGGCCAGTTTCTGTTGGTTTTCGACTTCTTTGGCGCTGACGCCAGCGGGCAGTAGCAGCATCAGGGCCAAAGCGCCCGGAAGGAGGGAGTTAAGCGCAGCTTTCATTATTGATCTCTCTTATTAATGGAGTTCGCTGTGAACACGCAAGAGGGAGCAGAAAACGGGCCAGCTCTGCCGTTCGTCGCGTTTCATCTTCAACCCATTGATTTTTATGAGTATTAATTTAGTTAGAAACGCGCATTGGGCCAGAGAGTGTTCGGGGTGCCGAATATTCTTGTAAATGGTGTTCGGTTTTCCGGTGGTTTTGACGATAATTCCGACACGTTGCGTCGATAGTGTTTCCGGCTGTGAATTTGACAAAGTTAGATGGCATTCGCATAGTGAGTTAACGCAAACGTTTGCGACCCCGATAAAAATCACAAGATCCGGAGTAAATTCATGAAACTGCCGTTCGCAGGACGCCTCTTGGCGGTCGCCGTACTTTCCTCGCTGCCCCTCGCTATGCCTCTCTCCCAGGCCCAGGCTGACGAAAAGCCCAAGGTTGCTTTGGTGATGAAATCCCTCGCCAATGAATTTTTCCTGACCATGGAAGATGGCGCGAAGGCTTACCAAAAAGAACACGCCGCCGATTTTGACCTGGTCTCCAACGGCATCAAGGACGAGACCGACTCGGGCAATCAGATTCGCATCGTCGAGCAGATGATCGTCTCCGGGGTCAACGCCCTGGTCATTGCGCCTGCCGACTCCAAGGCCTTGGTGCCGGTGGTGAAAAAGGCCATGGATGCCGGTATTACCGTGGTCAACATCGACAATCGCCTCGACCCCGAAGTGCTCAAGAGCAAAAACCTCAGCGTGCCGTTCGTAGGCCCCGACAACCGCAAGGGCGCACGCCTGGTGGGTGAGTACCTGGCCAAGGAGAAGCTCAAGGCCGGTGATCAGGTCGGCATTATCGAAGGCGTTTCGACCACCACCAACGCGCAGCAACGTACTGCCGGCTTCAAAGATGCGATGGAGGCCGCACAGATCAAGATTGTCTCGGTGCAATCGGGCGACTGGGAGATTGCCAAGGGCAACGCCGTTGCCGCTTCCATGCTCAATGCTCACCCCGAGATCAAAGCGCTGCTCGCCGGTAACGACAGCATGGCCCTGGGCGCGGTCTCGGCGGTGCGGGCGGCGGGCAAGGCTGGCCAGGTGCAGGTGGTGGGCTACGACAACATCAACGCAATCAAGCCGATGCTCAAAGACGGCCGCGTGCTCGCTACCGCCGACCAGTACGCCGCCAAGCAGGCGGTGTTCGGTATCGAAGCGGCGCTGAAGATGCTCAGCGGCGAAAAGCCTGAAGTCGACGCCGACAATGTCATCCAGACTCCGGTTGAGTTGGTTACCAAACCGTAGACGCCAGGAGCACAGCAATGTCAGCGACCGCGGATGTCGTACTTTCAGTCAGTGCAATCGGCAAGACTTACGCCCAGCCGGTGCTGGGCGATATTGACCTGAGTCTGCATCGCGGTGAGGTTTTGGCCTTGACCGGTGAAAATGGCGCGGGCAAGAGCACCTTGTCGAAAATCATTGGTGGCCTTGAGCTGCCCAGCGCCGGGCACATGCACTACCTGGGCCAGTCGTATCAGCCCGGCAGCCGCGCCGCTGCCGAGCGCCTTGGCGTGCGTATGGTCATGCAGGAGCTCAACCTGCTGCCGACCCTGACCGTGGCCGAGAACCTGTTTCTCGACAACCTGCCCAGCCGTGCTGGCTGGATCAGCCGCAAGCGCCTGCGCCAGTTGGCCCAGGCGGCGATGGCGCAAGTCGGCCTGGAAGCCATCGACCCCGACACCCCAGTCGGCGAGCTGGGCATCGGTCACCAGCAGATGGTGGAAATCGCCCGCAACCTGATTGGCGACTGCCATGTGCTGATTTTCGATGAGCCCACGGCCATGCTCACGGCGCGCGAGGTCGAGTTGCTGTTTACGCAGATCGATCGTCTGCAGCAGCGCGGGGTGGCCATCGTGTACATCTCTCACCGCCTGGAAGAACTCAAGCGTATCGCCCAGCGCATCGCCGTACTGCGCGACGGCAAGCTGGTGTGTGTCGAGCCTATGGCGCGCTACAGCAGTGGGCAATTGGTCAACCTGATGGTCGGTCGCGAATTGGCTGAGCACATTGACTTGGGGCAGCGTCAGATCGGCGCGCCGATCCTCAAGGTCAATGGCCTGAGCCGAGCTGACAAGGTGCGTGATGTGTCTTTCGAGGTGCGCAGCGGCGAAATCTTCGGTATCTCCGGGCTGATCGGTGCTGGTCGTACCGAGTTGCTGCGGCTGATTTATGGTGCGGACCGAGCCGATAGCGGCAGTATCGAGCTGGGCAATCCGTCGCGGCCGGTGCGGATTGATTCGCCGTCGGCCGCCGTGCGTGAGGGTATCGCGCTGATCACCGAAGACCGCAAGGGTGAAGGCTTGCTGCTGTCGCAATCGATCAGCGCCAACATCGCCTTGGGTAACTTACCGGCTATTTCCCACGCGGGTGTGCTCGACAGCAGCGCCGAACGAGAGCTGGCTCAGCGTCAGATCGCGGCCATGCGCATTCGCAGTTCCAGTCCCGAGCAGGTGGTCGGCGAGCTGTCTGGTGGCAATCAGCAGAAGGTGGTGATTGGCCGTTGGTTAGAGCGTGATTGCGCGGTGCTGCTGTTCGATGAACCCACGCGCGGTATCGACGTCGGCGCCAAGTTCGACATCTACGGCCTGCTCGCCGAATTGGCGCGCCAGGGCAAGGCGCTGGTGGTGGTCTCCAGTGACTTGCGTGAACTGATGCTGATCTGTGACCGCATCGCGGTGCTCAGTGCTGGACGCTTGATCGACACCTTTGAGCGCGAGCACTGGAGCCAGGACCAATTACTTGCCGCGGCCTTCGCTGGCTATCAGAAACGTGATGCGTTGCTGCATGAAGCAGCCCCCAGGACAACCCCATGAAAACCACTCCATTGGACACTGCAGCCCCCAGCGCCAAGCGCAGCGCCACCTATTTCGGCCTCGGCACCTACCTGGGCCTGGCCGGCGCCTTGCTGGCGATGATCGTGCTGTTCTCATTCTTGAGCAGCCACTTCCTGTCCTACGGCACCTTCAGCACCCTGGCTAACCAGATCCCCGACCTGATGGTGTTGGCGGTGGGCATGACCTTCGTGCTGATCATCGGCGGCATCGACCTGTCGGTCGGTTCGGTGCTGGCCCTGGCCGCGTCTGCGGTCAGTGTGGCGATGCTCGGCTGGGGCTGGAGTGTGCTACCAGCGGCCTTGCTCGGTATGGGTGTGGCAGCGCTGGCCGGGAGCATCACCGGTTCGATTACCGTGGCCTGGCGCATTCCATCGTTCATTGTCTCCCTCGGTGTACTGGAGATGGCCCGCGGCCTGGCCTATCAGTTGACCGATTCGCGCACCGCCTACATCGGTGATGCCTTTGCCTGGCTGTCCAACCCGTTGGCATTTGGCGTATCGCCGTCGTTCATCATCGCGCTGCTGGTGATCATCCTCGCCCAATTGGTGCTGACTCGCACCGTGTTCGGTCGCTACCTGATCGGCATCGGCACCAACGAAGAAGCGGTGCGCCTGGCCGGTATCGACCCGCGCCCGTACAAGATCCTGGTGTTCTCGCTGATGGGGCTGCTGGCCGGCCTGGCGGCGCTGTTCCAGATTTCCCGCCTGGAGGCCGCTGACCCCAATGCCGGCTCCGGCCTTGAGCTGCAAGTTATCGCCGCTGTGGTGATCGGCGGCACCAGCTTGATGGGCGGGCGCGGTTCGGTGATCAGCACCTTCTTCGGCGTACTGATCATCTCCGTGCTAGCCGCAGGCCTGGCCCAGATCGGCGCATCGGAACCGACCAAACGCATTATTACCGGGGCGGTGATTGTCATCGCTGTGATCCTCGACACCTACCGTAGCCGACGTGCAAGTCGGCGGAACTGAACAATGGCAACGATCAAAGATGTCGCGGCACTGGCGGGTATTTCCTACACCACCGTGTCGCATGTACTGAACAAGACCCGTCCGGTCAGCGAGCAAGTGCGCCTGAAAGTCGAGGCGGCCATTGTAGAGCTCGACTATGTGCCAAGCGCCGTGGCGCGCTCGCTGAAGGCACGGAGCACCGCCACCATTGGCCTGCTGGTGCCCAACAGCGTCAACCCGTACTTCGCCGAGCTGGCGCGGGGTATCGAGGATGCCTGCGAGCGCAACGGCTACTGCGTGATCCTGTGTAACTCCGACGACAACCCGCAAAAGCAGCGCAGCTATTTGCGCGTGCTGCTGGAAAAGCGCATCGATGGCTTGATTGTCGCTTCGGTAGGTGAGGACAGCGACCTGCAGGGCAGCCTGGCCAATGTGCGCACGCCGATGGTCATCGTCGACCGCGCCCTGGAAGGCGTTGAAGCGGACCTGGTGCGCATTGACCATGAGCTGGGCGCTTACCTGGCGACCCGGCATTTGCTCGAACTGGGTCACCAGGACATCGCTTACATCGGCGGCCCGGCCAGCACCAGCGTCGCCCAGCTGCGCCTGGCCGGTTTTCAGCGGGCGTTGCGCGAGGCGCAGTTGACGGTGGCCGACGAGCGTATCACCACCAGCGATTTCACCAGCCTTGGCGGTTACGCCGCTGCCGCGCAGATGCTCGAAGGGCAGCGCCCGACAGCGATTTTCGCCGGCAACGATATGATCGGTATTGGTGTGTTACGTGCTGCTGCCGAGCGCAATATCTGTGTACCTGGCGAACTGTCGGTGATTGGTTTCGATGACATTCAGCTCAGCCGTTATGTGTTCCCGGCGCTGACCACGGTCGGTCAGTCTATTCGCGAACTGGGTGAGAGTGCCGCAGCATTGTTGCTGTCACGTATCGCTCAGCCCCTGCGCGGTGCGCCGGAACAACGCATTGTCGCGCCGAAAATCGTCCTGCGCGAGTCCACCGCGCCACGACCCGATCTTTTCAATGATTACCGCTAAGAGCGACACACACATGCAAGCCAAGGTTGTAGTGGTAGGAAGTCTCAACATGGATCTGGTCGCCCGCGCCCAGCGCCTGCCGCGTGCCGGCGAGACCTTGGCGGGTGAGTCGTTTGCCACGGTGCCGGGCGGCAAGGGTGCTAACCAGGCAGTGGCTGCCGCGCGGCTCGGCGCGCCGGTGGCGATGATCGGCAACGTTGGCGACGATGCCTATGGTCAGCAAATGCGCCAGGCCTTGCTGGACGAACAGATCGACTGCCAGGGAGTGGCGGTGTGCCCGGGGGTCTCGAGCGGGTTGGCACTGATCGTGGTCGATGCCAGCAGCCAGAATTCCATCGTTATCATTCCCGGTGGCAACGGTCAGTTGCTGCCAGAGTCGGTTCAGGCGTTTGATGCCTTGCTGCAGGGCGCCGAGGTGATTATCTGCCAGCTGGAAGTGCCGCCGCAGACGGTGGCCCATACCCTGGAACGTGGTCGTGCCTTGGGCAAGACGGTGATCCTCAACCCGGCGCCGTGCACCGGGCCATTGCCGCTGAATTGGTACAGCGCCATCGACTACCTGATCCCCAATGAAAGCGAAGCGCAGGCGCTGACGGGTTTTCCGGTGATTGACTTGACCAGTGCCGAGGTTGCCGCCAGTCACCTGCGCAGCCTCGGCGTTAACAACGTGATTGTCACCCTTGGTGCACAAGGCGCATTGTTTGCCAGTGCCCAAGGCGTGCGTCACTTCCCGGCGCCAGTGGTCCAGCCGGTCGATACCACGGCTGCTGGTGATACCTTTGTGGGTGGTTTCGCTGCCGCGCTGGCGCGGGGCATGGAGGAGGGCGAGGCAATCGCCTTCGGCCAGCGCGCCGCGGCCCTGTCGGTCACGCGTGCTGGCGCGCAACCGTCGATTCCTTATCTGGCCGAGCTGCAGCCATGAAGAAGACGCCCTTGCTCAATATCGCCTTGTCTCGGGTCATTGCCTCCTTGGGCCATGGCGACATCCTGGTGATCGGCGACGCCGGCTTGCCGGTACCGCCAAGCGTCGAGCTGATCGATCTGGCGCTCACCCCTGGGATCCCCGACTTTGCCAGCGTACTGCGTACTGTGCTGAGCGAGATGCAGGTGGAAAGCCATGTGCTTGCCGAGGAAATTTTCAAAGCCAATCCTCCTGGCCTGACCGCCATCGAACAAAGTTTTGCCCACGGCCAGCTCGGTTCGCGCAATCAGCTCAGCCATGCCGAGTTCAAACAGCTCAGCCGTGGCGCCCGCGCGGTGGTGCGCACCGGTGAGTGCCAGCCCTACAGCAATATTGCCTTGATCGCTGGCGTCACTTTCTAGATTCTTGCCTCAACAAGGACGTGTCCGATGATTGAATTGATTCAACCTGCCAAACGTTTGCTTCAAGGAATTTTTTTTATGTCTCTGCTCTCGGCGGGTGTCGCTCAGGCCGCCCCGATCGACCTGATCATCGATACCGACCCGGGTGCCGACGATGTCGTGGCGTTGCTGTTGGCCATGGCCTCACCGGATGAACTGAAGATTCGCGCCATCACCGCGGTAGCTGGCAACGTGCGTCTGGACAAGACCTCGCGTAATGCGCGTCTGGCCAGAGAGTGGGGCGGGCGCGAAGACATTCCAGTGTACGCCGGTGCGCCCAAGCCGTTGCTACGCACGCCGATCTACGCGGCGAATATCCATGGCGAGGAGGGCTTGCCGGGTGTCCCGGTGCATGAACCCAAGCAAGGCCTGGCCAAAGGCAATGCCGTACAGTACCTGATCGATACCCTGAGCAAGGCTGAGCCGCACAGTATTACTGTGGCCATGCTCGGCCCGCAGACCAACCTCGCTTTGGCCATGATCCAGGCACCGGAAATCACCCAGGGCATCAAGGAAGTGGTGGTCATGGGCGGCGCTCATTTCAATGGCGGCAACATCACCCCGGTGGCCGAGTTCAACCTCTATGCCGACCCTGAAGCCGCCGAAGTGGTGCTCAGCAGCGGCGTAAAACTCACTTACCTGCCACTGGATGTCACCCACAAGGTGCTCACCAGCGAAGCGCGGCTCAAGCAGTTGGCAGCGGTGGACAATCAGGCCAGCAAGTTGGTGGTGGATATCCTCAATGCCTATGTCAAAGCTGACATGGAACATTACGGCATGCCGGGAGGCCCGGTGCATGACGCCAGCGTCATCGCCTATCTGCTCAAGCCCGAGCTGTTCAGCGGGCGGCAGATCAACATGCAGGTCGACAGTCGTGAAGGCCCGACCTATGGCCAGACCATTGCTGACTGGTACAACACCCAGGAACAGCCAAGCAACGTCATGTGGATCGACAGTGGCGATGCCCAGGGCTTTTTCGACCTGCTCAGTGCGCGGCTTGCGCGTCTGAAGTAGCCTGCTTGTGGTGTTCGAAGACCTGGGCGACAAAGCTGCGTGCAGCCTCGTAGCCAAGGTCTTTGACCAGCAGGTCGACGGCAATCAGTATCAATTCTTCGGCGCTGGCAGGGCTGTAGGCACTTTGGCCTTCGGGCCACTTGACCTTGATGTCGGCATCGATGATGTGGCTGGTCATAAACTATTCCGGATAAAACTGCGCGCGCTGTGGGTTCAAATGCCGGGCCCTGGCGTTTGAAGGGGAGGCCTGATTGCGCTCCGCCCAAGGCTGCAGTAAATCATGTCGATGGCGGCCAGGGCACTGCGACTTAGGCATAAGGGCAGGGGTCGTGGCAAACTAACGGTTTCCAGTTTGTTGGAACAGTGCTGTGCAGATCGATTTGAACAACCCAGAACAATTCACCCTTGAGGCAGTGCGTGCCTTGCTCGCGGCTGGCAGCAATGCCGTGCACAACCAATTGCGGGTCAATCGTGGTGGTGTCGCCTGGTTGTCGCAAGTGGTCGGCGGGCGTGAATTGGAGGGCCTGGCCTTTCGTCTGGAAACCTGGTCGGCCGGTTCTGGTTGCGTTGGCGAACAGGCGGCAGCGGACGAGCGTTGGGTGTTGCAGGTGTTCAACGTGTTGAAGACCAATTGGCCAAAACCTTCGAGCGACTACATCGATCTGTACTGAGCTGTACTGGCTGTTGTGCAAAATCCCGTGACGATTGGTTTTTACCTGAGTGCGCTGGCTCAGGCAGACTTGACGGGTTTTGCAACGAAAAACCAGCGAGGCTGTCCGATGGGCAGCAGTATTCCCGTATTCAAAGGAGGATTCATGTTCCGTGCATCATTGATGAGCCTATTGGCGGTCGCCGTTCTGGCCGGTTGCAGCAACACGGGTGGTTCGTCGTCGACGGCGCCAGAGGCAGCGGCGAACAACGATGGTCGTTGCGAGGCCCGCGGGGCTGAGTTCGCCGTCGGCAAGCAGATCACTCCGGCGCTGGTCGAGCAGGCGCGCAAGGCCAGCGGTGCACAAATGGCCCGTGCCCTTGGCCCGCGTGATGTGGTGACCCTGGAGTACCGCTCCGAGCGCTTGAATATCAACACCGATGCTCAGGGGGTAGTCACCCGCGTCAACTGTGGCTGATCCTTGGGCGCATCAGTCCCACGGGTACTGAGAAAAGCCAAAAAGCAGGCACAAAAAAACCCGTCACATGGACGGGTTTTTTTATTCGGTCAGAGCTTACTCTGGACGAACTTGTGCAGCCTGCATGCCCTTCTGGCCTTTTTCGGCAACGAAGGAGACAGTCTGGCCTTCCTTCAGGCTTTTGAAACCGTCGGATTCGATAGCCTTGAAGTGAACGAACAGGTCGTCGCCGCCACCTTGTGGAGTGATGAAGCCGAAGCCTTTCTCATCGTTGAACCATTTTACGGTGCCGGTTTGGCGATTAGACATGGGTGTATCTCCAAGAAACATGATTTTCAGTAGTGCGGTGTTGCCGAGGCCAACAGGTTGCACCAAGACATCATAGTCTAATTATGGGCTTGTAGCCCCTTTTACCTTCGCAGATTGCTGATCTGGAGCAAAATAGCGATGGATAACCCGGCCAAAGGCCTATTTTTTCGGGGCGCAGGCCGCTCTAACCTTTTCTTGTGCGCGCTTCATTGTGTTCGCATCGATGCCATCTGCGCTGTCCAGATCCTTGATTTCGGCATCACTGAACTCCTTTTCGAGCACTTTACCTGCACAACCGCAGTGCTCTTCGGCCGTGGTCTTTGCCATCTTTGGGTTCTGCTGTTGCGCTTGCGCAACACAGGTGGACTGGTATTCGGGGGGCAGCTTGCCGGCGTGTGCACCAAGCGGCAGCATCAGGGCAGAAGCAGCTGCCAGGGCCAGAAGAGACTGAAGTCGCATAACCAAACACTCCTTGGGGTCGAGTCTCACAAGAGTAGGACGCTTCACCCACTCTGAGCGGAAAAAAACCACGCAAGTTCACCCCAGCGGCGCAATTTCCGAATTTTTCTGCCCTCTCGGTCAATCTGCCCGCAATCGCCGCAAAGCTTTGTGCTAGCATGCTTGGCTTGAGTTCGCCGCCAGCTTTTCTTGCAGCTAGTGGCTTGCAGCTCAGCACTTACTTTTACTATTCCAGTCACTCTGGTTCGTTCCCTGGCAGGCTTTCGGGCTTCTGCCACTGTGAGGCAGGCTTTGCTTTAGGCAAAGACAGGGGCGGATCGCGTACTGGCTCATCCCAACCCACGTGACCTTTGGTAGGGGTCACCACTAGGAGAGGAGGCGCCATGCCCATTATTACTCTTCCCGATGGCAGTCAACGTTCTTTCGACCACGCCGTATCCGTAGCTGAAGTCGCCGCATCCATTGGTGCCGGCCTGGCCAAGGCCACCGTCGCCGGTAAAGTCGACGGCAAGCTGGTCGACGCCTGCGACCTGATCGAACACGACGCTCGCCTGCAAATCATCACGCCCAAGGACGAAGAGGGGCTGGAGATCATCCGTCACTCGTGCGCCCACCTGGTCGGCCACGCGGTCAAACAGCTGTACCCGACCGCAAAAATGGTCATCGGTCCGGTCATTGACGAAGGCTTCTATTACGACATCGCCTTCGAGCGTCCTTTCACCCCTGATGACATGGCGGCCATCGAGCAGCGCATGCAGCAGCTGATCGAAAAGGACTACGACGTCATCAAAAAGGTCACCCCGCGCGCCGAGGTGATCGAAGTGTTCAAGGCCCGTGGCGAAGACTACAAGCTGCGCCTGGTCGAAGACATGCCGGATGAACAGGCCATGGGCCTGTACTACCACGAAGAATACGTCGACATGTGCCGCGGTCCGCACGTGCCGAACACTCGCTTCCTGAAATCCTTCAAGCTCACCAAGCTGTCCGGCGCCTACTGGCGCGGCGATGCTAAAAACGAGCAGCTGCAGCGCGTCTACGGCACCGCCTGGGCCGACAAAAAGCAGCTGGCGGCTTACATTCAGCGCATCGAAGAAGCGGAAAAACGCGACCACCGTAAAATCGGCAAGCGCCTGGGCCTGTTCCACCTCCAGGAAGAAGCGCCGGGCATGGTGTTCTGGCACCCCAACGGCTGGACCCTGTACCAAGTGCTCGAGCAGTACATGCGCAAGGTGCAGCGTGACAACGGCTACCAGGAGATCAAGACCCCTCAGGTTGTTGACCGTTCGCTGTGGGAGAAGTCGGGCCACTGGGCCAACTACGCCGACAACATGTTCACCACCCAGTCGGAAAACCGCGACTACGCCATCAAGCCAATGAACTGCCCATGCCACGTGCAGGTGTTCAACCAAGGCCTGAAGAGCTACCGCGAGCTGCCGCTGCGTCTGGCTGAGTTCGGTGCTTGCCACCGTAACGAGCCGTCGGGTGCGCTGCACGGCATCATGCGTGTACGTGGCTTTACTCAGGACGACGCGCACATCTTCTGCACCGAAGAGCAGATGCAGTCCGAATCCGCCGCTTTCATCAAGCTGACCATGGACGTCTACGCCGACTTCGGCTTTACCGACGTGGTAATGAAGCTGTCCACTCGCCCTGAAAAGCGTGTGGGTTCCGATGAGCTGTGGGATCGCGCCGAAGCCGCACTGGCTGCCGCACTCGACAGCGCTGGCCTGCCGTACGACCTGCAGCCGGGCGAGGGCGCCTTCTACGGTCCGAAGATCGAGTTCTCGCTCAAGGATTGCCTGGGTCGCGTCTGGCAGTGTGGTACCCTGCAGCTCGACTTCAACCTGCCGATCCGCCTGGGCGCAGAATTCGTCTCCGAAGATAACGGCCGCAAGCACCCCGTGATGCTGCACCGTGCAATCCTCGGTTCGTTCGAGCGTTTCGTCGGAATTCTGATCGAGCACTACGAAGGTGCGTTCCCGGCCTGGCTGGCGCCAACCCAGGCGGTGATCATGAATATCACCGACAAACAGGCTGAATTTGCTCAGCAAGTGGAAAAAACTCTGGCCGAAAGCGGTTTCCGTGCCAAGTCCGACTTGAGAAATGAGAAAATTGGCTTTAAGATCCGCGAGCATACCTTGCTCAAGGTTCCTTATCTCCTGGTTATCGGGGATCGGGAAGTCGAAACGCAAACTGTCGCTGTGCGTACCCGCGAAGGTGTAGACCTGGGCTCGATGCCCGTCGCCCAGTTCGCGGACTTGCTCGCGCAAGCGGTTTCCCGGCGTGGTCGCCAAGATTCGGAGTAATTACTATTAAGCGTGAAATGAGAAACGATAAACGAGCTGCACCGAAGGCCCCAATCAACGAGAATATCTCGGCACGTGAGGTTCGGTTAATTGGCGCTGACGGCGAGCAGTTGGGCATCGTCTCGATTGAAGAAGCGCTTCGTATCGCTGAAGAAGCGAAGCTGGATCTGGTAGAAATTTCTGCTGACGCCGTACCCCCTGTCTGCAAAGTCTTGGACTACGGCAAGAGCCTGTTCGAGAAGAAAAAGCAGCAGGCTGCGGCGAAGAAGAACCAGAAGATCATCCAGATCAAAGAAATCAAGTTTCGTCCAGGGACGGAGGAAGGGGATTACCAGGTAAAACTACGCAACCTGGTACGTTTCCTTAGTGATGGGGACAAGACCAAAATCTCTCTGAGATTCCGTGGTCGTGAGATGGCCCACCAGGAGCTGGGTATGGAACTGTTGAAGCGGATCGAAGCTGATCTCGCCGAATACGGAACCGTCGAACAGCATCCTAAGATGGAAGGACGCCAGCTTTTGATGGTCATCGCCCCCAAGAAAAAGAAATAACCACCAGGGCACGGCAGGCCTTGCGGTTATGTTTATCAACTGAATGCGGAGTATCCGAACATGCCAAAGATGAAAACCAAAAGCGGTGCAGCCAAGCGTTTCTTGAAAACTGCTAACGGCATCAAGCACAAGCACGCTTTTAAGAGCCACATCCTGACCAAAATGTCGACCAAGCGTAAGCGTCAACTTCGCGGTAGCAGCATGCTGCACGCGTCGGACGTGGCAAAAGTCGAGCGCATGCTGCGCCTTCGTTAATTTTTGGTTCTAGATAGAGGAAGTTACTCATGGCTCGTGTAAAGCGTGGCGTCATCGCTCGTAAGCGTCACAAGAAAATTCTGAAACTGGCTAAAGGCTACTACGGTGCACGCTCGCGCGTATTCCGTGTTGCCAAGCAAGCGGTCATCAAGGCAGGCCAATACGCCTACCGCGACCGTCGTCAGAAAAAACGTCAGTTCCGCGCTCTGTGGATCGCTCGTATCAACGCTGGTGCTCGCGTCAACGGTCTGTCCTACAGCCGCCTGATCGCTGGCCTGAAAAAAGCGTCGATCGAAATCGACCGTAAGGTTCTGGCTGATCTGGCAGTGAACGAAAAAGCGGCGTTTGCTGCGATTGTCGAGAAAGCTAAAGCCACGCTGGCTTAAGTACCCCCGACAATCACTTGGCGTCATTTCCGGCGCCAGGTGTTAAACGTCTTAATAGGGGAAGAGCCTGCGCTCTTCCCCTATTTCGTATCTGGAGTCTGTACATGGAAAACCTGGACGCGCTGGTCTCCCAAGCCCTGGAGGCCGTGGAACGCGCTGAAGACATCAATGCCCTGGAACAGATCCGGGTTCAATTCCTTGGCAAGAAAGGCGAACTGACTCAGGTGATGAAGACCCTGGGCAACCTGCCTGCCGAAGAGCGGCCAAAAGTTGGCGCGCTGATCAACGACGCCAAGGAACGCGTCACCGAGGTGCTTAACGCGCGCAAGGCGGCCTTCGAAGAAGCCGAACTCAGCGCCCGTCTGGCGGCCGAGTGCATTGATGTGACCTTGCCGGGCCGTGGCCAGACCTCCGGTGGTCTGCATCCGATCACCCGCACCCTGGAGCGCATCGAGCAGTTTTTCACCCATATCGGCTACGGCATTGCCGAAGGCCCTGAGGTCGAAGACGACTACCACAACTTCGAAGCCCTCAACATTCCCGGCCACCACCCGGCACGGGCAATGCATGACACCTTCTACTTCAATGCAAACATGCTGCTGCGCACTCACACCTCGCCTGTGCAAGTGCGGACCATGGAGTCCAGCCAGCCGCCAATCCGCATTGTGTGCCCGGGCCGCGTTTATCGCTGCGACTCGGACTTGACCCACTCGCCGATGTTTCACCAGGTCGAAGGCCTGCTGATCGATCGCGACATCAATTTTGCCGACCTCAAAGGCACCATCGAAGAATTCCTGCGGGTGTTCTTCGAAAAGGAACTGGCGGTACGGTTCCGTCCGTCCTTCTTCCCCTTCACCGAGCCATCGGCTGAAGTCGACATCCAGTGCGTGATCTGTACCGGCAAAGGTTGCCGTGTGTGCAAACAGACCGGCTGGCTGGAAGTCATGGGTTGCGGCATGGTTCACCCGAACGTGCTGCGCATGTCGGGCATCGACCCTGAAGAGTTCCAGGGCTTTGCCTTCGGCATGGGCGCCGAGCGCCTGGCCATGCTGCGTTACGGCGTCAACGATTTGCGCCTGTTCTTCGACAACGACTTGCGGTTCCTTGCGCAATTTCGCTAGGTCGCGCACCCGTAACGAATCTTTCAGGAGAGCAGGATGAAATTCAGTGAAAAATGGCTGCGCGGTTGGGTCAACCCGCAGGTATCCCGAGACGATCTGGTTGCCCGTCTTTCGATGGCCGGCCTTGAAGTCGACAGCGTAACGCCAGCAGCGGGTCAATTCAGCGGCATCGTCGTCGGTGAGGTGCTGAGCACCGAACAGCACCCCGACGCCGACAAACTGCGCGTGTGCCAGGTCAGCAACGGCAGCGAGACGTTCCAGGTAGTGTGCGGCGCGCCCAACGTGCGCCCTGGCCTGAAGATCCCGTTCGCGATGATCGGCGCCGAACTGCCGGGCGACTTCAAAATCAAGAAAGCCAAGCTGCGTGGCGTTGAGTCCAACGGCATGCTGTGCTCGGCGGCCGAGCTGCAGATCAGCGAAGAAAACGACGGCCTGCTCGAGCTGGCTGCCGACGCCCCGGTTGGCGAAGATATTCGCGTGTACCTGGACCTGGACGACGCCAGCATCGAAATCGGCCTGACCCCGAACCGTGGCGACTGCCTGTCGGTGGCTGGCCTTGCGCGTGACGTCGGTGCCCTGTACGACGTACCGGTGACCCGCCTGGCGGTGCCGGCCGTTGCTGCTGCCCACGACGAAGTGCGTCCGGTTGAAGTGCTGGCCCCAGCGGCCTGCCCACGCTACCTGGGCCGCGTTATCCGTAACGTCGACCTGTCGCGCCCAACGCCACTGTGGATGGTTGAGCGCCTGCGTCGCTCCGACGTGCGCAGCATCGACGCTGCCGTCGACATCACCAACTACGTGATGCTCGAACTGGGCCAGCCGATGCACGCCTTCGATCTCGCCGAGATCAACGGCGGTATCCGCGTGCGCATGGCCGAGGAGGGCGAGAAGCTCGTTCTGCTCGACGGCCAGGAAGTTACCCTGCGCCCCGACACCCTGGTGATCGCCGACCACTCCCGCGCCCTGGCCATTGCCGGCGTGATGGGTGGCGAGCACAGCGGCGTAGCTGCTGGCACCCGCGACATCTTCCTCGAAAGCGCCTTCTTCGAGCCAATCTCGGTGGCTGGCAAGGCCCGTTCCTACGGCCTGCACACCGATGCCTCGCACCGCTATGAGCGTGGCGTTGACTCGCAGCTGGCCCGCGAAGCCATTGAGCGCGCCACTGGCCTGTTGCTGGACATCGTTGGTGGCGAAGCCGGTCCTGTGGTCGACGTCACCAGCGAAGCGCACCTGCCGGAGGTTGCACCGATCACCCTGCGCGCCGAGCGCCTTACCCAGATGCTGGGCATGGAAATGGCCAGCGCCGAAGTCGAGCAACTGCTCAACGGCCTGGGCCTGAAAACCACCACTGGGGAAGGGCAGTGGCAGGTCGAAGTACCTAGCCACCGCTTCGACATCAGCCTGGAAGTTGACCTGATCGAAGAACTGGCCCGCCTGTACGGCTACAACCGCCTGCCGGTACGTTACCCGCAAGCGCGCCTGGCCCCACAGGCCAAGGCCGAAGCCCGTGGCGAACTGCCGGCCCTGCGCCGTCTGCTGGTTGCCCGTGGCTATCAGGAAGCGATCACCTACAGCTTCATCGACCCGAAACTGTTCGAACTGTTCACCCCTGGCGTCGAGCCGCTGCTGTTGGCCAACCCGATCTCCAGCGACATGGCGGCCATGCGTGCCTCCCTGTGGCCTGGCCTGGTCAAGTCGTTGCAACACAACCTCAACCGTCAGCAAGACCGCGTGCGCATGTTCGAAAGCGGCCTGCGCTTCGTCGGCCAGCTGGGCGACCTCAAGCAAGAGCCAATGCTCGCCGGTGTCGTTTGCGGCAGCCGCCTGCCAGAAGGCTGGGCAAACGGTCGCGACACCATCGACTTCTTCGACGTCAAAGCTGACGTAGAGGCGGTGCTGGGCTTCTCCGGCTCCCTGGCCGAGTTCAGCTTCGTATCGGGCCAACACCCGGCGCTGCACCCGGGCCAAACCGCACGCATCGAGCGTGATGGTCGCGAAGTCGGCTACCTGGGTGCCATCCACCCAGAGCTGGCCAAGACCCTCGGCCTCGACCGTCCGGTGTTCGTCTTTGAGCTGGTACTGGGTGAAGTGGCCGATGGCCGCCTGCCAAAGTTCAGCGAACTGTCGAAATTCCCGGAAGTGCGTCGTGACCTGGCCTTGGTAGCAGGACGTGATGTTGCTTCGAGCTCGGTGCTTGAAGTAATTCGTGACAATGCAGGCGAATGGCTCACGGACCTCAGGCTGTTTGATGTTTATCAGGGTAAAGGCATTGATCCTGATAGAAAAAGCCTGGCCGTTGGCTTGACCTGGCAGCATCCATCGCGCACTCTTAACGATGAAGAGGTGAATACTGCAACGCAAAACATCCTCACCTCGCTCGAACAAAGGTTGAACACCACGTTAAGGAAATAGCGTATGGGTGCTCTGACGAAAGCTGAGATGGCCGAACGGCTGTACGAGGAGCTGGGCCTGAACAAACGTGAAGCCAAGGAATTGGTTGAACTGTTCTTTGAGGAAATCAGGCACGCTCTAGAAGGCAACGAGCAGGTCAAATTGTCCGGATTCGGCAATTTTGACCTGCGTGACAAACGCCAGCGGCCGGGCCGCAACCCCAAAACAGGGGAAGAGATCCCGATCACGGCGCGTCGAGTCGTCACCTTTCGTCCAGGGCAGAAGTTGAAAGCCCGAGTTGAGGCCTATGCTGGAACCAAGTCATAACGACGAGCTTCCGCCGATTCCAGGCAAACGCTACTTCACCATTGGTGAAGTGAGTGAGCTTTGTGCGGTAAAACCGCATGTGCTTCGCTACTGGGAGCAGGAATTCCCCCAACTCAACCCGGTGAAGCGCCGCGGTAACCGGCGGTATTACCAGCGCCAAGACGTGCTGATGATCCGCCAGATCCGCGCGCTGCTGTACGACCAGGGCTTCACCATCGGCGGGGCGCGTTTGCGCCTCTCTGGCGATGAAGCCAAGGACGACACCACCCAGTACAAACAGCTGATTCGGCAGATGATTGTCGAGTTGGAAGATGTGTTGGTGGTGCTGAAGAAGTAGCCCGTATCGGGCCGGGAATTTTGGAAAAAATGCTTCCAAAATTCAAAAGGTTAGGGTACATTCTTCAACGTTCTCAGTAACTAGGGGAACATGCTTCAAGCCCAGTCGGGGCGTAGCGCAGCCCGGTAGCGCACTTGCATGGGGTGCAAGGGGTCGAGTGTTCGAATCACTCCGTCCCGACCATTATTTACTGAGTAAAATCAGGCAGTTAAGCCGGTTATCTGAACCGGCTTTTTTGTGCCCGCGCAAAACATGCGCAAAACTCGCGCAAAACTACCCGGCGAAATCGCCGATATCCAGGTCAGCCTCGACCTCGGACCACACCACATCTTCGTGCCCTTTCTGGTAGTTCCTGGTCATGCCTTCGGTAGCATGCCCGGCGATCTTCTGTCCGTCTTTGCCTGCTCGTTTGTACAGGTGAAGCGATAGGGCGCGCACTTCATGAAACCCCGGCATCTCTTCCTCTTTGAGGTCGTTGTAGCAGCCGGCGGCATCCCTCGCATCCTTGAAGGCACGGGTGAGAAACCTCTCGTCCACTTTCGTCCAGTGATCCTTTCCTTCGCGTTTCTTCTTTCGTTCCGGCCGGCGGTGCACCAGATACGGCGACAGGATGTCGTCCCGGCACCTGGTCAGCACTTCGCCCAGCTGGTCGGTGATCTTGATTTTCAGCCAACCCGCGTCCGATGCCTTCTCGGTCTTGCTCTGGACCACGTACAAGAACCCTTCTCGCGCGTCTTCGAACTTCATGTTGAGGATGTCGCCGCGGCGCTGTGCGGTGATCAGTGCCAGGTCGATCGCGTTCTGTAGCCAGCGCGGGGACTTCTCGCGGATGGCCTTGAGACCTTCGACGGTGTGTCGCTTGCGCTGCTTCTTCTCGATCTTGGGGATGGTGCTGGCCGCTGGGTTGTCCGGGCACAGGCCCTTCGCCGCAGCGTGGTTGAACACGTCAATGAGGATTGCCCGAGCCTGGTTGCTGGCGCGGGCGGTCAGTGGCTCGAGGAACTCGGCAACCATCCGGATGGTGATCTGGTCCACGGGGCGCTCACCGAGCGCAGCCCTGATCTGCTTGAACCTGACTGCGTACAGATCCAGCGTGGCCTTTGCCAGTTCCCGCGGGGGGAGTACGTCCCGCTCGTATGTGACCAGGAATTCGGCGATGGTGATCGATGTTTCGCCCAGGACTGCGGCCACCAAGTCACCGCCGCGCAGGAAAGCAGTATTCAGTTGCGAGGCAGCGTCGATAGCTTTGCAGCGATCATTGCCGAACTGAAACCACTTGCCATCCGTTGGGCGCCGGTAGCGGTAAGTGCCCCGGCGAGCATCGAAGTAGAGGTTCTGGGGCAGGCCTTTGTTGGCCTTGTTCCTTGGTCGAGGAACCATTACGCAGCTCCTTTCAGCACCATGTCGACCAGTGTATTACCGGTGGTCCGCTGGTAGGCGGCCCAGTCAACGTACCAGATGTTGCCGATACGCTCGCCAGGCAGTTTGCGATCGCGCAGGTAATTGCGGATGGCCTGTGCACACAGCGGGGTGCCGTTCTCACCCCATTTTCGTCGCTGGAACACACTGATCTTGATCAGTTCTTTCTTCATGATTGTCTCCACGCTGCGCATAGCGGCTGGTGATGTCTGGTGTAGAGGCATTCCGCTATCATGCATGCTCAATTTCTACGGAAACCCTATTGGTTTAACAAGGATAAGAAAATGGATGGCAAAGGTTTTTGGGTAATGTTTTGGGAGGTTTTTTCTTCTACTGTTCAAGGGGTATGGACAGGATTTGCATGGCCTCACGCCGTTCTGGTTATTACAGTTATTATTGTTTATAAGTTCAAGGATGAGCTTTCAACGGCGATATCCCGGCTGAACAAAGTTGGCCCGGTGGAGTTTATTCATCCACCTGTCCCCTTGGACGCTTCGGCTAAGGCCGTATTGGGTGCTGGGGTTGACGAGGTGGCGGAGCAACCAGTCTCAGGATTAAAAGGTATACCATTACCTCCTGTGGCCTTTCCGTACACATTGAGTGTGTCTGCCAGCAATTTGGATACTGAAATTGCTGGGCTTTCACGAGAAGAGCAGCTTCCATATCTGAAGGAGAGATTGGCTTTCTGTCGAGTCCTATACGATTTCGAAACTCTCTACATTGGTATTTATGGTGGTCAGATTGAGCTTCTGAATTATCTTAATCAGAAAACCTTTAACTTAGCTCCAAGATTAGAGCTCGAAGGCTTGTGGAACTCTCACAAGGCAAAATTTCACGGGCAACTCGATGTCTGGACTCTTGATAATTACATGAATTTTCTTACCTTTAACAATTTGGTGTCGACTGGCTCTGCGGGATATACATTAACCACCAAAGGGAAAGAGTTTCTCATGTGGATGATCCAAACGAGTAAGTCTCCTCTTAAACCTTGGTGACCAGCAGCAGGAGGCAGAGGGCGAGGCGGGTCATCGGCGTGCCTCCTTTCTTGCGCATTCGCAATCAGCGGCCAGCCTCAGCAGATTGATGGTGGTGGCGCGGAAACCATCAGTGTTTGGGTAGCCTTCCAGCCGGTGACCTTCCGGGTAGGCCTTGAACGAGCCATGCCAGCACCAGTTCATCTTCCAGATTTTCCAAACGGTGTAGGCATCGCAGCCTTCACCCCAGTAGTCGACACCACCGCCAACGCTCCAAACGTGGCTGACCCGGGTGTTCTGCTCGTAGGCCAATTCGCTCGGCTCGTCCTTGTCGATCCATGCGCCGTGGAATTGCGAAGGGGCAATCTCGAGCAAGCGCTTGCTCAGCTTCTTTTCGATGCGGGCCTTCATGGCATCACCTTTTCTTCAGGCATGACTTCTCCAAAGCCGCCATATAGCGGCTGTTCAATAGAGGGGAGAGGGGTTAAATCAGAAAGAGTACAAATGTACTCCTAAGCTATTCGGCGTTTTGGCTGGCTGCTTTCAGTTCGTCCGAAGCGTGCTGGCGCCAGTCAGCGCCGTACTTCAGGTAGTGCCCCAGCATCCAGTGGATCACTGTTGCCTGCTCGTCTTCGGACTTCTTGGCAATCGTGCGGCCCATCTGACGCAGCGCCTGCGCGATGTAATGGCAGGTGAAATTGGGGCGACCCAGGATCTCGCGCAGATCATCGGTAAGCTCAGCGATCGACCGTTGCCCATCCCTGAACGCCTTGGCACCCTGGTCGGCCATGTCACCGGCGCTGAAGCCGTCGGAGGTTGGTGGGTGGAGGTAGAGCGGGATCTCAACCTTGCAAACCGTTTCAAACGCCGGGCCGCAGTCTGCCTTGGTAAGCATCATGCCGTCAGCGTACATGACCGCAACCGGATCGCCTTGGTGCTGGGCGCGGGTGTTCCAGCTCACGATGTCTGCGGCAAGCTCGGTATTCAACAGCGGTAGTTGCCCGCCCTTGCACCCATCTGTAGCGCACCGCGCCCAGTGGTTGTACTTGCGGTTTGAAAGCTCAAGCTTCTGTCCGCAGAACGGGCAGGGCAGCAATTCGCTGACCATCTGTTCGGTGTTGCTGGATCGGTTTTCTGTGGGCATGGGGATACCTTGAAGGTTGAAGTCCATGTGCCATAGTCATTCCTCCAATAGGAGTGATCGCTATGGGCGTGAAGATCGAGTTCCACGATGGGCGTTCTGTTGAGTACGAGAACGCAGTGCGCGTGGCTGATTCAAAGCACGAGTACGTGCTATTCGACGAAAATGGTGATGTTGTTGCGCACGTTCATAAGTTCGACGTGAAGAACCTGCACACAAAAAACATCGACGAGACGGGTTGATTAGGCCGCTTGCAGTAGGGCCTCGATCACCCGTTGACCAGCCAGTGGTGGAACTGCGTTACCAGCCATGTGCATGGTCAGCCGGTGGTTGTCAGGGCGAAGGGTGTCAGGCGGGAATGACATCGCGGCCAGGGCCTCGCTGGCGCTGAGCATCCGCATGCGGTCGCCGTCGACCAGGGCCCAACGGTCCAGTGTGGTGATAGTGCCGATCGGACGGTTAATGTCGCGCCCGGTGGTGCCCGAGCCTTTGCCGTAGTAGGGCATGATGAATCGCTCACCGAAGCGTTCCCGGCCATTGCGCACGCGATTCAGCGTGGCCTGGGCCCGGCCCGGCTTCTCGACCGGCGACCATCGGCCAGCGTCGAAGTCGAGGAAGCTGGCGGCCGGTACGTGCTGGCGCCGGTGCAGCTCGAGCATTAGGGGCGCCTTGCTTCGGGTCAGGACCAGGAACAGCCGCACGCGGTGCTGCGGTACGCCCAAGTCGGCACAGTCAACGATATGCGGGGCGACCTGGTAGCCGAGGGCCTGCACTGCGGCAAACCAGGCCGGGTATAGAGCCCAATCCATGAACTCTTGAACGTTCTCGATCACTCCGGCTTCAGGCTGGTGGAACTCCAGCGCCGACACGACGGCCCAGGCTGTCGAGCGAGAGGAATCGTGCTGCGGGTTGCCGGACTTCTTGCCTCGGGCTTTCGAATGGCCCTGGCAGCAGGGAGAGGCCAGCAGCAGGTCATGCTTTGGTACCAGCTCCCACCTGGCCTGATGCAAGCCCTGACAGACGTGCTCGGCATGCGGATGATTGGCCGAATGCCACTTCACGGCTTCAGGCCAATGGTTGGCCGCCCAGAGAACCTGGACGCCTGCGGCGCGCGCGCCGGCGCTCCATCCGCCGAGCCCGGCGAACAGGTCGATTGCTGTGGTCATGAAGTGCCCCCAAGAAACTACTGGTATGATTAAACTTTTTAACTGTTGGAGGTGTCTTTGTGTCCGAGCATATTAAAAAGGGTATGGAAGAAAAATTGCTCGGTCTTCTTTATAAGCGGTATGTGACTAAGTTTGGCCATGGAATACGAAACATTGACGAGTGTGCATTTTCTATCGGTGGAGAGGCGATGTTTCTTAAGGATATGCCGGAGCTGAGGGTAGTGGAGGGGCTGAGGACCTCTTCTTTGTACCTTCCGCTTATGAAGGAGCTTGAATCAAAATGTCTTGTGCGGCATGACCGTCAGGGACTTGCATTTTTCCTGACAGAGGAAGGGTGTAGGCGTGGCGCTATGAAACTACTGGATAAAGCCTTGGACTTTTGCAACAAGAATGCCGGGGCGGCGGTCTTCGTCGCTATCGTTGCGGCGCTTGCGTCGATAGGTAGTATGGTGGCAGCAGTGATGGCGCTTAACTCCACGCCAGCTACTTGTGCACCGTCCAAAATTCAAATTTTCAGCCCTTACATGGAGCCCAGTCGCACAGTGGTAAATGAACTAAACACGGTTAGGATTGGACAAGATTGACTTTGTTACGGCGGGCGGTTCTCAGCAAAAAAGAACCGCCCAAATTGTTACTTCGCGTCGAATATGCCCAAAGTCAGCTTAGCGGCAATTTCAATCTTGGCGCCGAGGACTATTTTGAACTCTTGGGCGATTTCTTCGCGCTGGGCTTCCTCGCCGATCCAGCGCAGTTTCAGCACAGGCTGCGCGCCGCCGGTGATGACTGATACCCGCAGGCGGATCACCTGCTCGCCCAGGCCTTCGAACGGAATGACCTTGAAGTCCAGCCAGGCCGGCAGGGTTTCTTTGCTGCTGGCTTCGATCTGGTCCATGGTGCTCCGGCTGGCGCGGGTCTCGCCAACGGCGTGATCGCTCTCCGACGAGGCCTTCACGGTTATGGTGCGTACTGCGGCGATTGCTTTCGCGATCGACATGCAGGTGCCATCTTCGGCGGTGGCTACCAGGTGCTGATGCCAGTCTTCGATCCAGTCGCTCATGGCTTTCTGGTTCAGGCTCTGCCCGCATACGGCCTGCACAGCAGCGAAGGCGGCCGAGGCCTTCAGGCGCAGCACGGCACGGTCATCAGCGTGGCCTGGTTCATCCGGGGTGCCGATGTTGAACAGCACGATGCAGCTCATGTTGTCCTGATCGATGAAACCGCGAGCTGCTGGCGCCGCACGCTCGACCACATAGGCGCTGTAGTCCGCCAGCGAGTGGGTGGAGTAAGTGCCACGGAAGCGGTTGCGGCCTTCCTGGTAGCGCTCCAGATCCACGACGTTGAAGTTCTGCGGGACAATAGCCACCTGGCCCAGGGCGGGCAGTTCGCGGCCAACTGCGGCGATGGTGTTTTCTTGGATAAGTTCGAGGGCTTCTTTGCTGAGGGACATGCGCTTTTCCTTGATGGAGAGTTAGGTGCGGGGGGTGATAGGGGCTTCGTCTCGACTGAAGAGCTGATCGCACTTCTCCTGAAACAGAGTGACCTGCCCGCCGGTGCCGACATGCATGGGCGTATCCAGGCTGGTGTTCTCACTGCGTGTGCCGCGCTTGGTCGGCACCTTGTAGTCGAGCTTGTGCTTGATCTTTACTTGGCTGGACTCACCGATACGGCTGAAGTCCAGCGTGATAACCACTTTCCCGGCCTTGTCGAAGTCAACGACGCCGCCAGCGACTTCGGAAATGGCGTGGCCGATCTGGCTGGCGAACGCTCCGCCGTTCAGCTCCTCAAGGAACTCGGCTGTATTGGTTGGGGTTGGCATAGCTTCTTCTCCGTGGGCAGGATGCCGCTCGGCGGCAATGTGATGTGCTGCTGGCGCCGGCCATGCCGGACGCGATTAGAAATTCGCTTCATGCTGCTATCTGTTGGTTCCAGGCGCCCACGGCTTCGAAGATCCGGGCAGCCTGCGTCTCGTCGAGCGTCAGTTCGCTAGGAATAGCGATCCAGCCCGAGGCTGAAACATGCTGCTGGTTGCATTGAGCGCGCAGGTCCGTATAGGTCGCTTCGATCACGTCTGTTAGGTGCGCGGCCAGGTAGTTGCCCTGGGGCGCGACCTCGATGGACTTGCAGTACTGTTCGCCATTGGCCTTCTGGCACATCACGCTCAGGTAGATGGTCCAGCGGTGCGGGATATCGCACACCGCGTCGACGATCTGGCGACTGCGGATGCGGCTGCAGTTCTTCCAGTTGACCAGGCACTGCTGGCCGCTGGGATCGATGTTCACCACGGCCGCATGGTTGGTGCCCAGCAGCGCCCGGCAAGCACGCTCCATCCGGGCCCGCATGTTGTGCGGTTTGCGCTTGCTCATAGGTCCTCCGCAAGCTTCCGCAGAACAGCACGCTCTGTGGTGCTTGGCCGGCGGCGCCGACGCTTCAGGATGGTTTCGGGGTCGATCTTTGCGGATCGTGCTGGCGGGGGAGTGCGCTGGTAGCCTTCGACTTCAGTGGCTTGGCCGCCGGTGGCGAAGAACTTGTCGATGCTCGCATTCAGCTGCTCAAGCACTTGGATGCGCGGGTCTGGGATAGGGCCGCCGATCATTGCCGCCCGACCAGCTTGCGCGTTGCAGCTGCCTCCATCACATCCACAAACTGCATTGCCGCGTGATAGCTGTAGGCGTGGCCCTTCTTCTCGCCGCTGGCGATCTCGATCACATCCCAGGTGCTGCCCTTGTTGGCAGCCTGGAAGCGCGGGGCCGAATCGCCGATCTTGGTGCGCGCCTCGGCTCTTACTGCCTTGCTGCGCTCGAGCAGGGCCGCGAGCACGGCAATCTTCTGCTGGAAAGCAGGGTGCATTGCTGTCTGCATGGTGTCTTCCTCAGTTGGGATCAGGCGTGCAGGTCGAACGATTCGGCCTTGCGGATGATTCGTACCTGGGCAATACGTCGCTCAGGCACGCGGCGATCACGGCGCATCGGGTCGGTGTCGCCCACGACGGCGTGCATAGCCATCAACCCGGCAAGCACGAAACACATAGGGCTGATGATCTGGCGCTTCATGGCTTCGGCGACCAGGGCGGCACGACGGTGAACGCCAAGCTTGTACATCGCGTTTTCGATGCGGTTGGCCACGGTGCCTGGCGTGATCTGCATCAGGCGGGCAATCTCTTTGGCTGTCATGCCCTGAGCTACCGCAAGGAGTGCTTCAAGTTCACGCGGGGCCAGGCCGCGCCCGAGGAAGCCCTTCCATGAGCCGCTGGTGATCGTTTCCATGATGAGTAACCTCGGGTGTTGGCTGCATGGGGGGGGGTGATCTGGCCGGTGCTCAACCGGCATTGGGTGGAAGGGGCAGCCCTCAAGACTGCCTGTTGGCACGACCACTGCCCGAGACTTGGCTTCAGATCACACTCCGATGCAGCCTGGTGATGGGGAACCAGGTGATCGGGCAGTTAACGTCAGGCTGACGTGGCGCTGGTTGTTCAGTCGTACAGGCCGTAGCTCAGGTCATCCGGGTCACAGTCGATCACCAGAATGGCGTTACCGAAGTACAGGGACGCCAACATGCGCTCCCAGTCAGAACGGATCGACATGTTGATGGCCACTTTCTTGTCGTCGAGCTTGGCCGAATAGACCTCGCCGAACTCGTCGCACTTGCGCCAGTGGTTTGCCGCATCGCGCTGGCCTGTGATCTTCACGTGCATGCTGTGCTTCAACGAGTAGTTCTCACGGCGGCGGTGGCTGCTGACCCGATCCTCTGGCTCTTCATCGAAGTAGATGTGCAGGAACTTGATGCCGGTGCCGTAGCTATCGCCCTCTTCGATGCGGATTTCGGGGCGCTCCCACTGTTCTTCGGCGGCCTTGTCTTTGTGGTCGTTGATGAACTCTGTGAGCAGCTTATAGAGCGACACTTCGCCAGTGATCAGGCCTTTGCCGTCTAGCACTTCGGCGATGGATTTTTCTGCCTGCTCGATGATGGTCGAGTGCACGGCGGCTGCCTCCCAGCGCTCGCGCAGGGCATTGGCCACCAGAGCGTTGTAGCGTTGAAGCTCGAAAACATCGGATACGTTGGCCGGCAGCGCGGCCTTCACCGCTTCTTTGATAGCCCCGCCAAAGTCGCCGTAGGAGCGGAATGCATCATTCACAACTTCTTTGAACAGCTTCTCGATACCTTCGTCGATCAGCTCGCGAGGGCGATCGGATTGGGCGTATGCGCTTACGCGCTCGGCGAGGAGCGCTTGAAGGGTTTGCTCGCTCATGTGGTGCTCCGTGCTTGATCGGGTGATTTCCCGTCTGGCCCTGTCACCAAGGCCAGCCAGTGAAATCTGATGTTTCTTTCTCTCCGACCGCGACCCTGGTCCGCCGGATAACTGTTCTTGGCGCTTTACGCTGCACGCCTGGGTCAGTTGCCAACCCTCTGGACTGTTGAGGCCTGTCCATCGCTGCCTTCGTTTCTGGCCGGTGGTGATCCGGCGATGAGATAAATTTAAGCAAACTGAAATTAACGAGTCAAGCATGCTGAAGGAATAATTTCAGAATGCTGAATTCTGTGGGCGTAAAAAAGCCCGCTAATTGGCGGGCCGTTTTCAGATTACGTCGATGTACTCGCGCCATCCGATGCGATAAGCGCCACTTTCAAGCCGGTCAATACGGATGCCATCGGTATTGCCCAGCTCATCGACAAGCCGATCCCAGTCTTCCGCCCTGTCGCCTGGCTCAGGAAGCACGGTGATTGCCTGGAGCTTCTGCACGTGCGGTGATGAAACCAGTCGCTGCACGCGCTGACCGAGAAGCTCATAAGAGGAGGGAGGTATTGCTGTCTCTGAATTGCCTGGGACCACGTCGGGGACTTCCTTGAATGCTGTATGAATATACAGTATTTGACGTAAGCGCCTTTGGCAAGATCCTGCGGGTTCCCCAGAATGAAAAAGCCCGGCGCTGGGCCGGGCTTGTTTGATGTGCTTCGATCAGGATGCTTTAGTGAGCAGACCAAGCACCTGGTCAAATCGATTGTTCACAATCCATGCTGCAATACCTGCGATCACAAAAGCGGCGCCGGCAAAGTAGGACAGCCTACTTTTGATTGTGCGCACATCCGCGAGCACTTCATCCAAGTCGCGTCTGATGTACTCAACATGAGTCTCGAGTTTAGCTACGCGAGCTTCCACGTCTCCACCTCCTGGGGGATTTCCGCCACCAGTATGGCCTTCTTGAGTCAGCCTGTCATGCGCCTGCTTGAGGGTAGCCATCTGACGAAGGAGAAATTCAGTGTTTACTTTATTCTCCATTGAAGAATCCCTTCACGTCTTTCTTGGCGTGTTCGCCCACGCCTTCCTCTATTTGTCCGATCATTTCATCGCACAGCTCAAGAGTATAGAGCGCCTTGGCTTTGGTCTCTGGGCTGATGTTCGGCTCCTTAGACAGGGCGCTGGATAGCTCCATTATGGCTCGAGTTTGATGCATGGCGAGCACATACAAGCTGCCAAAGTGATTGCCAATCAAATTGCCCATGGCGGACATTGGATCTTCTTTGTTGCTCATATTATCTCCAGGTGAAAGGTGCTCTAGGGTGACCCTTAGAGTTTTCCCATGACTCGAACAGCCACACCGATAATCCGGCAGTCTTCCCCGCACTCAACCATTTTATATTCTGGGTTCAGCGGCTTGAGATAGCGCCTTCCACCATCCTCAACCAGCTTCTTGAAGGTTGCCTCGCCGCTATTGGCCAGTTTAGCGATCACCAGCTTGCCCGACGTAACGTCCGCCTCGGTGTCTACCAGGATCATCATCCCCTCGGGGATGCTGGTCCCTGTCGGAGCGGTCATCGAGTCGCCGCGAACCTCCAGCCAGAACGCTGCACCTTTCGAGTTGTAGTCAGAAATCTCATATCGATCTGAGAAGCCAGGAGGGAAGGGCTCAACCGCCTCAGCCCAGGCGCCTGCCGCAACCCAGCTTATGACTGGATAGCGATAAGACATCTTTGGCTGCATTGCGGGTGCAATGTTGCTGGGTTCGACGCTATCGGTCTCAGGCCCTTCGCCAATGGCAAGCCACTCAGCCCGGAAGCCTGTCGCTTTCGCAAGGGCGTAGAGGTTCTCCGGCCTCAAGCTCTTACTTTCGCCTGAGATCCATTGAGTAACAGCCGAGTTTGCGACACCGCATGCAGTCGCAATCTCCCCCTTTTTCTTGCCGCTGGCCTTGATGGCTTTGGCTATCCGCTCATGTCTTTCCATGGCACCGATATTAAGTTAACTGAATTTAAGTATGCAGTCAGATTCACGTTTCGTTGACGTGGTAACTTAAGCATGCTGAAATTGCCTCACGCACGAATGAGGATGCGCAATGAAAACGCGTGAAGTAGCCGATTTTTTCGGCAGCAAGAAGAAGTTGGCGGACGCCCTGGGCATTCAGCCCAGCGCGGTAACCATGTGGGGGGAAAACGTCCCTCAATCTCGCCAGTACCAGATCCAGGTTCTTTCCAAAGGGCACTTCCAAGTCGACCCCAAGTGCTCTTAGTCCGGTGAGTTGAATTATCCAGCTCCTGGCATTGCGCCAGTAGATGACCAAAACACCTGTGAATTTAGCCAGTAAGGAAGCGCAGATGAAGGCAGATCGGGGCAAGAAAGAAGCGAGCATTGCGCTCGCTCCATTTTGGGTCAGTGCTTCGGCCCTGGGGGAGACGATATCCCAGCGCGTTCCACGGCCTGCACAGATCTTTGCAGTACGTCGATCAGCTGTTTCGTCTGCTCAAGAGTCAGCGCGTAGATCGGGCTTTTCTGAGCCTCTTCTGGTCGCTGAAAGGGAGTCGAAATGAACCCGAGTTCAAGCAGAACCAGCTGCATGGACTCAACCGTCCGCACATCCCACCCGGCAACGGGGTTCAACACCAAATCGTCTGACATGTCCGGTCTCCTTGGACCTTGTTGTGTGGAAGCAAAAAGCTACCACGGATGCACCGGACACCCATAACGCCTGAATCGCAGGCACAAAAAAGCCGGTGGCTAGACCGGCTTCTTCAAAACACTCAACGAGGTGGATTATGCATACCGCACTCGATACAAGCAACTCCCACCCTCCCGCGTCAGGTTCTGCAATTGCGTCAAATCTGACGCGTCAGGTCATGTCTTCGCGGGAGATTGCCGACCTGGTGGAGGCCCGCCATAACGATGTGATCGCCACTATCGAGCGTCTTTTCGCCAAGGGGCTTTTACGATCTCCTCGTAAAACCCGTCGCGAGGCTACTGGCGGGCGCCCAGTGGAGGTTTACGACCTGATTGAGCGCGATACCCATCTTGTGGTTGCAGGGTATAGCGATGAGCACCGTGCCCGAGTGATCGACCGCTGGCAGGAACTGGAGGGTAGGGTGGTTGCTCACCTGCAGGTGCCGTCCACCTTCGCGGAAGCTCTGCGTCTGGCAGCCGAACAGGTCGAGAAGAACCAACAGCTACAGCAGGTTATTGAGCATCAGGCCCCCAAGGTAGCCGCCATCAAGCGCTTGGCTGCTGCTGGTGGCGCGATCTGCATCACCGATGCCGCCAAACACCTGCAGCTGTCACCTTCGAAGCTGTTCGACTGGCTGGAGCAGCACCGCTGGATCTTTCGCCGCAAGGGCTCTCGTCGCTGGATCGCTTATCAGCCACGTATCACTGCCGGCCTGATGAAGCACAAGGTGACCGGCCTGAAGCCTGATGCAGAGACCGGTGCTGAGCGCGCTGCGTTTGACGTGCTGGTGACCCCGAAGGGCATCACTCGCCTGGCAGAACTGCAAGCTGAGGGATCGCTGTGAGTGTTCAAGCCATGACCTGGGCTCTGGCCATTCCAAAGGCTGCCTTGGATAACCCCGCTGCGCGCCATGTCCTTCTCTGCCTGGCCAACTACGCCGGTAGTGACGGCCGCGGTGCATTCCCGTCTGCAGGAACCCTCTCCGAAGACACCGGCCTGTCCGAGCGCACTGTGCGCTTGAAACTGGATGAGCTGGAGAAGGCAGGGTGGATCGCTGAAGGCAATCAGGCAATTGCTGCCGCCTATATCGACCGCCGTGACCGTCGCCCAGTTGTTTATGACCTCCAACTGAAACGGGGTGCAAATGCTGCACCTCGTAAAGAACGGGGTGCAGATAACCGCACGGGGTGCAGCTCACAGCAGAACGGGGTGCAGGAAAACGCAGAACGGGGTGCAGCAGCTGCACCCAATCCGTCAGTGAACCATCAAGGAACCGAAGAGCAGCAGCCGCGCGAGATTTCTGAGCTGGTTGCCGAGCAGGATCGTCAGGCGTTGGAGTCGCAGGATGACCTGCAGCGTTTCGCCATGTTCGCTGAGTGGAATCCGCCGGTCGACAAGGTGACCGCCCAATTGACCCTGGCAGGGCTGACCCTTGAAGCGATCACAGAGGAATCTCTCAAGAGCTTCCTGGGTTACTACGTCGCCAAGCCCCGGCTACTCGACAGCAGTGGCGGCTGGTGCTTCCGGCTGGCCAAGTGGCTCAAGGGCGAGAAGGCCAGGAGCGCGAGCGAGGCCGAGCAGGACGAGACCCAAACCGACTGGACCGCGAAGGGAGTTCGAGTATGACCGCAACCAGCGTTCGGCAGCTTCTGGCCAATCGCCAAACCGATCCGACCTACCAGCCACCGGTAGAGCACGGCGCGATGCCAATCGATCCAGCTACCCGCCAGGTGGTCGAAGACCTGTTCCTTCGACTGCGCGGTGCCTGTGGCGCCTGGCGGCAGTCCTGGCCGACCCCTGCGGTGATGGATGCGGCCAAGCTGGAATGGCTCGGCGAGTTTCTGCGCTCGAGCATCACCCGTCTTGAGCAGATCGACCACGGCATGCGCGTGCTGAGTGCGAGCAAATCGCCGTTCGTTCCGGCGCCGGGCGTGTTCGTGAGCTGGTGCTTTGCTCCGGAAGGCCTGGGCCTGCCCAGCACCGAAAAGGCCTATGCCCAAGGCCTGCGTAATTGCCACCCAGCCATGCGCGCTTCAGCGAAGTGGATGCACCCAGCCGTTTACCACGCAACCGCGGCCGCTGGCTTCCACAGCCTGCCGCTGATGTCGCGCGACCTCGGGATGAGCTGCTTCGAGAAGCACTACCTGGTGCAGTGCCGGAAGATCTGGAAGGGCGAGAGCCTGGGCCCGGTACCGGTTGCCGAGCTTCCCGCTCCGGCTGCGCCGCGCTCGCTGGATGTTGGCCGTGCTGCCCTTGAGGCATTGCGCTCTGCTCGAGGTGTCCGCCCGTGATCGATCCGAAGTTGATTGCACCAGACCTCACCGAATACCGCTGGGCTCTTTACGCCTGCGGGCACCAGTTGGACCTCACCAGCCAGCCACATCCGCCCGTGGGCCTGTATCGCGACGAGCAGTCGGCGAACCTGCACGGCCTGCATATGTGGCCATCCACCTTCACCGTTGTTGACCTACACAAGGACGACCGCCCATGAAGCAATCCAAGTTGACCAAAGCCGCGCGCGGCCGGGAATGCCAGGTGCGCATTCCGGGTGTTTGTAACGGCAACCCTGAAACCACCGTGCTGGCCCACTACCGGATGTCCGGAACCTGTGGCGTCGGGATGAAACCGAACGATCTGCAGGGAGCCTGGGCGTGCAGCGCTTGCCATGACGCCTGTGACGGGCGCAGTCAGTTGATCGGTCGCGCCGAGGCCCGTCAGCACCACGCCGAGGGCGTTATGCGCACCCAGGCCATTCTGATCCGAGAGGGGGTTGTTGCTGCATGAAAACTGCCAAGCCAGCCCTGTTCGGCACAAAGAAAACCCGCGCCAAGCCCATCGATCGCGAAGGCCTAGAGCAAGCCTCGCTGATGCACGAAGTCGCATTGCGCTTCCCGGCCGCTGCCAAGCTGATCTACCACGTCCCGAATGGCGGGCACCGGCACAAGTTGGTGGCACTCAAGCTGAAAGAACAGGGCGTGAAGGCCGGTGTTCCTGACCTGGTGTTGCCAATGGCGCGCGGTGGCCACTTCGGCTTGTACATCGAGTTCAAGGCCAAGCCGCCATTCGACGCTGCCGTGTCGCCGAGCCAAGACGCCTACATTCAGGCGCTGCTCGACCAAGGCTATCTGGCGATTGTCTGCCGTGGCGCCATCGATGCGATCGAAGCAATCCGCGCCTACCTCCTACAACCGCAAACCCGCGCAGCCGCCTGATCGAAGAGGACCTTCCATGCTGATTCTGGTTGATGAAGTCACCGGCCTGGCCGTGAACCCTGACCACATCGTTGCGATGAAAAAGACCAAGTACAACGGCGACCCCTGCCTAGAGATCCGCACTGTGGATGGGCAGGTGATGCACATTAAAGACACCTCGGGCTACCGCGACGGCACCAACATCGCAAAGGTGCATGAGCGGCTGCTGAGCGTATGAGAAAGAGCCATGGCCCGGCCTTCAGGAAGGAAGTGATCGAGCTGGTTCAATGCTCGGCGTGCCGTGGCAGGGCGGTAACAAAAGGGCTGTTCCACGAAATGGCCTGTACTGCTTGCAATGCTTCGGGGTGGGTGGCGGCGGATACGGGGGAAGCCCTGCCGCTGGATGAGCTGGTAACCCAATTGAGCCTGCGCCTGCAGGCCGCACAGCAACTCATCAACGAATTGAAACACCCTCGGGCCAGTGGGCCGGAGGCGCTGTATCTGAACGGTAATCGGCGCGGGGGCGGCGGTACCAACTTCACTGGAGATTGAGGGGGAAGGACATGGGTATCTATAGAGACGTAATGAGCACGCTGGTCCGCGTACTGGCTGCCGACAACATCGACAACTCAACCAAGCAGCACTGGCAAAAGCTGATTGATGCCGACCTGCGCGTGGGTGGCACCGCCAGCACCATCTCGGTCCGCGACAAGTTTGACTATGACTGCTGCCTGCATGCGCTCCTGCACCGAGAGCTGGCACCTGCTCAGTGGGATGTGTTGATTGCCAAGTACTCGACGCATAAGGCCAACAAGGTTGTCGCGATCGGTCGCCTGATCAGCCGCATGAGCTCTCCGGCGCCTCAGCTGTTTATATATAAAGCGGTCACCGCTTGGGCCATCCCTAAGTTGCGCGGGATGCAGGTCGGCAAGCGGTCCACTGACATGATCGTGCTGCCGCCCGAGTTCTACGACATGAACACCTGGGACGTGGAGGGTAAGCCGGAGTCGACGCGCCGCCGCTGGAAGACCGGGATCGGTAAATGCCTGGAGGTATTGGAGGAGGCCGCAGTGGTGCATGCCACCGAGATCTTCGACCGGGAAGAAATATTCATTGATGCTGCTTGACCATGATGGCGGAATGATCGTAAATTAACCCCATCATGTCGATCTTGCGCGTTATGAGATTCGACCAGTCAAAGCCCGACCATTGTGTCGGGCTTTTTCGTTTCTGGAGATATGCAATGAGAAATGCATCGAAAGAGCGGCAGCAGCCTGCGGCCTCCAGCGGAGCCACAGCAGTACTTCGGTCCGCCAATGGGAAGTGGGTTATCAACTTCGCCACTGGCGAATTTCGTCTCAGCCTTCAACGCTAGTTAAGGCTGACCTCTTCAGTCCGGAGGTTTCCATTCTCGTCGAGGATGTGGTCGTGCAGAAGAGCGATCAGCGGTGCATTGAACTCTTCCGCGTGAACCTGGCTGCTTGGGTTGTTCAGAATAGATTTGATTACTTGAACGAGAGCGTCATTGTTGAATCCAGGTGACGCTTGCAGTGCGGTCTTCAGTGCGTGAAGTGCAGTCACAACCCCCATATTGAATGACGCTTGCTGGGAAAACTTTTCGTCAGCGCTCATGCGATGTCCTTATAGGCTACTTCGTTGGTGGAGCATCGATAGTAGCCTCCAGCCGATATCACCTTGTAGCTGGCTTTTTATCCAAAGCCTGACTACCTCGGTGCGATTTTGTGTTTATGCAGATGACGCGCGCAGGCAGCTGCGCTAAGTCGGTAGTGGCGTCGATCAAAGCCGTGCGCTCCCTGATCGGTAACGCGATGAGAGTCTGGGGTACGTGACCCAGCGATCCAGACCACCAAGCCGGGGATGCTCCGGCCATCCGCACCCATTCGAGCCTCGGCATTTGCCGGGGCTTTTTCGTTTCCGGCCTCCATGCCTGCTTCCTTGCTCCCAGGCGGATTGCATTGCATTGGCTGCCGGACCTATTACTCAGTCCCTTGCGGGACAAAGGCATACCGTCTCGCTAAGGATTTGCTGATGAATACAGAACACCAGGCACTCACCGATGTGCCGCTCTGGCTGCTGGTACTGCTGAGCATGGCGGGCCTGTCCGGGGAGATGTTGAGGGCTTCAGGTACTGACTTGGGGCTACGGCAAATCCTTCAGCGTGTGGCGCTGCGTTTCCTAGCGTCTGGCTTGCTGGGTATGGCCACGCTGCTCCTAGCCCTGGCGCTCTGGAGCAACCTCTACTTGGCTGCTGGCCTGGGCATCGTCATTGCGGTGATCGGCGCCGACGTTGCAGGCGGCTTGTATACACAGTTCCTGGCCAAGAAGGCCGGCATCAGTGGAGAGCGTAATGACCCAACCTAATAGCAAGGCTGAGTACTACCAGATGAAGGGCATGGTCAGCGAGATGTCACCAGAGGATCAGGCAGAGGTCATGAAAGCCGAGGCTGAAGTGATCGCGATAGCCAGGCGGTCTGACAAGGCGCTGATTGGCGCGTTGATGGCGATGACCAAGATCGCAGCTGAGGCTTAGGCTGATGGCCTGCAGCGGATGCGCCGCCCGGCGCGAGTGGATCAACAAATGGACAAAGGTGGCATATGAGCGAGCACGCAGCCTCATTGCTGGAACGGATGCTGGCCGAACAGATGAAGCAGACCGACCTGCTTCAGCAGATTGCAAACAGCCAGGCGGCGCTGATCCAGGCGCTGGGTGAAGACCAAGGCTTGGATGAAGATGGTCCGCCGCTCACCTACCTGAATGGCCAGCCATGCCGATGAGGCCGCAACGCCCATGCCGTGCATCGGGCTGTCGAGCCCTTCACCGCAACGCTAACGGCTACTGCGATGCTCACGCCGATCAGGTGAAGAGCTTTGTCAGGGAGAAGCCGCGAGAGAGCTCAACCGCACGCGGATATGGTTACAAGTGGCAGCAGGCCCGGGAAGGCTTCCTGACCAAGCACCCATTGTGTTTGCACTGCCAGGCCAAAGGCTTGGTCGTGGTGGCCACCGATGTCGATCACATCGTGCCGCACAAGGGTGACATGGCGGTGTTCTGGGATAGGTCGAATTGGCAGAGCCTGTGCGCACCGTGTCATTCGGCCAAGACAGCGGCCGAGGACGGTGGTTTCGGCAATGCGCGGCGCTGACCGCCCGAAAGCGCACCAAAAGCGGGCGAAATGAGCCGGAATTGGCCAGCAAGGGAGGGGGAGGGTCGAAAGTTTCGACCTGTTCGATTCTAGACCGCGCCCTCAATCGTTTTTTTACACCCGCGAAATTAAAAGTTCAGGAGTTGCGCGATGGGAGGCACCGCCACGGTCGCCGGCCGCGGTCGCAAACCCAAGCCCACGGCCAAGAAACAGCTCGCCGGAAACCCCGGCAAGCGGGCCTTGAATAAGGCCGAACCCGAGTTTTCCCGTATCACCGATGTAGATCCGCCGGCCTGGTTAACCGCTCGTGCTGCAGTAGTCTGGCGCATGGTGGTTCCGGAGTTGCTGCGCGAGAACGTGCTAGCTCTGACCGACCTGCACAACGTCGAGGCCTTCTGCACGGCATACAGCAACTGGCGATTGGCTCAAGATTCAGTTGAGGCTTTCGGCATCGTCGTCCAGTCCTCGCAGGGCAGCCCGATAAAGAACCCGGCCCTTACAGCCGCCAATGAGGCCATGCGCCAGATGGTCACCTTTGGATCGATGCTAGGCCTGGACCCAGCCAGCCGGACCCGAATTATCGGCGGCAGGGAGGACAACGAAACCAACGAGTTTGCAGACCTACTGAGTAGCTGATGGCCAGAGCCAAGTACACCAATGTCGACAAGGCAATGGTGTGGGCAAGGTCCGTTCTCAGGGGCAAGTTTCCTGCCTGCCGGTATATCCATCAGGCGATCGAGCGCCACTTCGAAAACGTAGCGTCCAGCCGCTCAAAGGATTACCCGTACAAGTTCGACGCGGCCAAGGCAGAGAAGAAACTGCGGCTCATGCAGCTGCTGCCCCACACGAAGGGAGAGTGGGCGTTCAAGCGGCAGTTTATCACCCTTGAGCCTTGGCAGCTATTCGGCTTGGCCTGTACGTTCGGATGGGTTCGGAAGAAGGGCGGGTACCGGCGCTTCCGTGAAAGCTACTGGGAGGTGCCGCGCAAGAACGGTAAGTCAGTGATCGCCGCCGGCGTCGGCATCAGCATGTTTACTGCTGACAACGAGTTCGGCGCCGAGGTGTATTCCGGGGCAACCACAGAGAAGCAGGCCTGGGAGGTGTTCCGGCCAGCCCGTTTGATGGTCAGTCGCTCTAAGAAGCTGATCAAGGCCGCGGGCATCGAGGTCAACGCCTCGAACCTGAACATTCCTTCCAACGGCAGCCGCTTCGAGCCGTTGATTGGCAACCCTGGCGACGGTGCATCGCCGTCTTGCGCGATCATCGACGAATACCACGAGCACGACAGCGCGGCCCAGTACGACACGATGCTCACCGGCATGGGCGCCCGGCGGCAGCCGCTGATGTTCATCATCACCACCGCCGGGGCGAACATCGAGGGCCCTTGCTACGACAAGCGTCGCCAAGTTATCGAGATGCTCGAAGGCACTGTTCCAGACGATGAGCTGTTCGGTTACATCTGGACGCTGGACGAGGGGGATGACTGGACTGACCCGAAGAACCTGGCCAAGGCCAATCCCTGCATGGGGGTCTCGGTGTTCCAGGAGTATCTGGAAAGCCAGCTGGCCCGGGCTATCCGCTCGGCGCGATTTACCAACACATTCAAGACCAAGCATCTCAACCTTTGGGTGAGCGCCAAAGCTGCCTTCTTCAATATGGAGAGCTGGAAAGCCTGCGAAGACACCACGCTTACGCTTCAGCGGTTCGAGGGGCAGGAGTGGGTTGCGTCCTTCGACTTGGCCCGGAAGCTCGACATGAACTCCAGGGCGCGCCTGTTCTGGCGCGAGATTGACGGGCGCATCCACTACTACTGTGTTGCCCCGGCCTTCTGGGTGCCAGAGGACACGGCGAACGACCCGGACAACCAGCGTATGACCGAGCGATTTCAGGCCTGGCTTAATTCGGGACACCTGATAGCCACCAGCGGCGCCGAGGTCGACTACCGGGAAATTCTTGAAGACACCAAGGAGGCCAACAAGCTCGCACCTATTCGATGGAGTCCAATTGACCCGCACGGCGCAACAGGCCTTGGCCATCAACTAGACGATGAAGGCTTCAACCCGATCACCATTACCCAGAACTACACCAACATGTCGGACGGCATGAAGGAGCTCGAGGCTGCGATCGAAGCGGGGCGTTTTCATCACGACGGCAACCCGATCATGACGTGGTGTATCCGAAATGTGATCGGCAAATACCTGCCCGGCAACGATGACGTTGTGCGGCCCATCAAGCAGGGCGACGACAACAAGATCGATGGCGCCGTGGCGCTAATCATGGCGATAGGCCGAATTCTCGCGAATGCGGATGTTCAGGGCTCTGTCGATGACTTCCTCTCTAGACCGATGAGTATGTAATGGCAGACACCGACTACAGCATTGACCTGCGCACGCGCAGTCCCTTCTGGGCGCGCATGGCCAGTTTCTTTGTCGGCGGGCGCCTGGTTACTCCCGAAAAGGGATCGCAAACAGGGCCAGTCTCGGCGTCCGGTGTGGTGGGTGACTCAGCCGTTAATGATGAGCGCTCACTGCAAATCTCTACTGTATTTGCTTGTGTGAGACTGATTTCGAGCGTCACCGCGTGCATGCCTTTGGACGTGTTTGAAACCAAAGGAGACGACCGCAACAAAGTCGGGCTGGACAATCCCTTGGCCCGGCTGCTGCGGTACAGCCCAAACCAGTTCATGACCGCGTTCGACTTTCGCGTTTCGATGACGATGCAGCTTTGCTACTACGGGAATGCTTATGCGTTGATCGAGCGAAACAGCGTCGGTGACGTGATCAGTCTTGTCCCTCTCATGTCGGTCAACATGGATGTGAGGCTCGAGGGCAAACGCATCATCTACCGTTACCGCCGGGACAATGAGTACGCGGACTTCAAGCAGAGCGATATCTTCCACCTCAAGGGGTTCGGCTTCAACGGATTGGTCGGTTTGTCCCCTATTGCCTTCGCCGCAAAGACTGCTGGCGTTGCTGTGGCGATGGAGGACCAGCAGCGCGACTTCTACGCGAACGGCGCGAAGTCTCCGCAGTTGCTGATGACCGGCGAGGGGAAAGTGCTTAACAAGGACCAGCGCGCCCAAGTTGAGGAGAACTTCAAGGAGATCTCCGGTGGACCCGTGAAGAAGCGGCTGTGGATTTTGGAAGGCGGCTTCACCACGCAGGCTATCGGCGTCAGCCCGCAGGATGCCGAAACGATGGCTGCCAGGAAGTTCCAGGTCAGCGAGCTGGCGCGATTCTTCGGTGTTCCACCACACCTGGTGGGTGATGTCGAGAAATCCACGAGCTGGGGTTCGGGTATTGAGCAGCAAAACCTCGGCTTCCTCCAGTACAGCTTGGATGCGTACTTAGAAATATGGGAAGGCTGCATCCTTCGCTGGCTCGTTAAGCCAGCAGATCTGGGGCGCATTCACGCGGAACACAATCGCGACGGGCTCCTGAGTGGCGACTCGACGGCAAGGGCGAATTACATGAAGACGCTTGTTGACACTGGCCTTCTCACGATTAACGAGGGGCGTCGCGTGAATAACAGGCCACCGCTACCCGGGGGCGATGTCGCAACCCGGCAGTCGCAGAACGTTCCGCTCACTCAACTTGGCCAAACCAACCCCGCACCTAGCGGGGTTTAGTTTTTCTGGAGGCAGCAAATGCCAAGCATCAAAAAGACCTTGGCCTTCGATCTGGCCGAGATCAAGTTCGCGGCGGGTGGAACCCAGGGCGTCTTCGAGGGCTATGCCAGCGTTTTTAATGTCATCGATGGTGACGGCGACATCATTCTGCCGGGCGCCTACAAAAAGGCGCTTGAAATGCAAACTCGCCAGGTCGGCATGTTCTTCAACCATCGCACCTGGGAGATCCCAGTAGGCAAGTGGATGGAGATCTCCGAAGACAGTAAAGGCCTGCACGTGCGAGGCGAGTTGACCAAGGGGCATTCCGGTGCCGCGGACCTCCGGGCTGCGATGGAGCACCAGACCGTGCAGGGTATGTCCGTCGGGTTCTCGGCACGCAAGGACGATTTCGACCTGATTGCCTCCGGGCGCTCATTCAAAAGTATGGCCAGCCTCAACGAGATCAGCATTTGCACTCAGCCTGCCAACGAACTGGCGACTGTGGACTCGCTGAAGAGCCTAGAGACCATCACCAGTATTCGTGACGCGGAGCATTGGCTGCGGGATGTAGCCGGCGTCTCCAAGTCGGAAGCGCAGGCGTTCATCGCCCGCATCAAGTCCGCGGTTCGGAGTGAGTCCGAAGGCGGCGACGACATCGCCGCGCTCATTGAGCGCCTCAATACCTTCCCCAAACTCCTGAACTAAAGGACCACACCATGTCTGATCTGGCCAACATCCAGAAAGCGATCGAAACCGCTCAAACACGCATGCAGGAGCTGTTCGACGCACAGAAAAAAGAAATCCAGGACACCGGCGCTGTTAGCAAAAAGCTGCAGTCCGACCTGACTACCGTGCAGGAAGAGCTGAAAGCCGCCGGTACCCGTCTGTTTGACCTTGAGTCGAAGCTCGCCTCTGGCAACCTCGATAACCCGGAAAGCAAGACGTCGTTCGCTGCGCAGGCTGCTGAAGACTTGAAAAAAGGCTGGAATGGTTCCTCTACTGGCAAGGTGGATGTGAAGAGCTTCAGTAAGGCGCTGGGCTCCGGTGCTGCCTCGGCAGGCGTACTGGTTCAGCCGCAAATGAATCCCGGCATCTTGATGCCAGGCCTGCGCCGCTTGACCATCCGTGACCTGATGGCTCAGGGGCGAACTGTTTCCAACGCCATTGATTACGTTCGCGAGAACGTATTCACCAATAGTGCCGCACCTGTGGCCGAGGGCAACCTCAAGCCTGAGTCGCAGTTGACCTTCACCAAGGAAACAGCCAACGTCAAAACCATCGCTCACTGGATTCAGGCATCGCGCCAAATCATGGACGATGCGCCGATGCTTGAGTCCTATGTGAATGGTCGCCTGCTGTTCGGTCTGGATCTGGTGGAAGAAGGCCAGCTACTCAATGGCGACGGCACCGGGGACAACCTCATTGGCTTGAACAAAGTCGCCACAGCCTACGACACCGCGCTTAATGCGACCGGCGACACCCGCGCCGACCAAATCGCTCACGCAATCTTCCAGACCAGCGAGTCGGAGTTCGAGGCGTCTGGTCTGATCCTGAACCCTCGCGATTGGCACGCCATCGCGCTGCTCAAGGACGCTGACGGCCGTTACATTTTCGGTGGCCCTGCAGCTTTTGCAGCCAAAGTCATGTGGGGGCTGCCTGTGGTTGCAACCAAGGCGCAAGCCCAGGGCACTTTCACCGTTGGCGGCTTCGATCTGGCTTCGCAGATTTGGGATCGTATGGATGCAACCATCGAGATCAGTAACCAGGATCGCGACAACTTTGTGAAGAACATGCTCACCATTCTCTGCGAAGAGCGCCTGGCGGTTACCCACTACCGGCCGACGGCGATCATCAAGGGTGCCTTCACCGTACCGACACCATAACAAAGGGGCGGGGCAGGCAACTGCCCCATCGATTGCATGAAGAAGATTCGCGCATTACGCCAGTTCTCTCACTATCACGCAGGCACCTTCGATCAGCATGAAGTGCGCACGGTGCCAGATGAATACGCCGAGGCTCTCATCGGTATGGAGCTTGCCGTGGAAGTACACGACCCCGAGCATCAGCCAGAGCCAGAGCCAGAGCCAGAGCCAGAGCCAGAGCCAGAGCCAGAGCCAGAGCCAGAGCCAGAGCCAGAGCCAGTCACTGAACTGAAGGCAGGCAAGAAAAAATGACCGTGACGGCGCTGGGGCTACTACCGATCGACACGATCAAGAAGCACCTGCGTGTCGACCATGCTGGAGAAGACGACCTGATTGAACTTTACGCGGAGTCTGCGCTGGCCTGGGCATTGTGGTTCTGCGACAACCCGAAGCTGGTGGAGTCGGGCGATTTCCCGGCCAGCTTCAAGGCGGCTCTGCTTTTGCTGATCGGCCATTCCTATGCCAACCGAGAGGCGATCGTCACCGGCACCATTGCAACGGAGTTGCCCTTGGCCGTTGATTCTCTGCTGTGGTCGTCTCGTGATTGGCGCGGCCCGCCAGATGAGGTGATGCCATGAAGGCCGGCGATCTGCGCCACCCGATTGAAATCCAGCACAAAGTTGCCATCCGCGACCCAGGGTCGGGCGAATTCGGCGAGCCATCCTGGCAGCCATTCGCTAGCACCTGGGCTGCCGTTGAGCCGCTCTCGGCACGTGACCTTATTGCTGCCCAGGCGGCGCAATCAGAGGCGACGGCTCGGGTCGTCATCCGTTACCGGTCCGGCGTGCTGCCGACGATGCGTATCGTCCACCGCGGCGAGCTGTACAGCATCGAAGGCCCACCACTGGAGGACCCCAAGTCCGGGCGCGACTACTTGACCATCCTTGTCTCGATGGGGGTGAAGGATGGCTGAAACAGTCGAGTTCAGCCTATTGGGGCTGGATAGCCTGCTCGGCAAGATCCAGGCTGTGAAGTACGAAACAAAGCGCAAAGGCGGTCGGGCTGCACTTCGGCGCGCTGCTAACGTAGTCGCCGAAAAAGCCAAGCAAGGGGCTGAGCGTCTCGACAACAAAGAGACGGGCAGGGCGATATCCGACAACATTGCAGTACGTTGGAATGGCCGTCTATTCAAGCGCAGCGGAGACCTTGGGTTTCGGGTTGGCGTTCTGCATGGCGCGGTACTTGCCGACGGCGGTGACCTGAGCCCGAACGCGCCTACCCCGCACTGGCGGTTGCTTGAGTTCGGTACCGAGAAAATGCCCGCGGCTCCCTTCATGCGTCCGGCACTGACTGACAACATCAGCGAGGTAACCGGCACGTTTATCACCGAGTACGAAAAGGCTATTGATCGCGCCATCAAGCGAGCTCTGAAGAAAGGGGAAACTGCCTGATGAGCGCTCCCATTTTCGAAATCTGCTCGAAGGACGCAGGCGTCGGTGCTCTGCTAGGAACCGGGGTAGATACCAGGCTCTATTCCTTCGGGGAAGCGCCTGATGGCGTGGTTAAGCCCTACGCGGTCTGGCAAGTCATCGCTGGCAGCCCAGAGAACTACCTTGCTGGGCGCCCTGATGTCGACGGCTTCACCCTGCAGGTCGACGTTTACGCAACAACGGGCACCACCGCCCGGCGTGTTCGCGATGCTTTGCGTGATGCGATCGAGCCTCACGCCTACATCACCCGCTGGGGTGTCGAAGGCCGTGACCCTACTACCAAGAACTATCGAGCCGGCTTTGATGCCGATTGGATAGTCCAGCGCTGACTGCCACCCCGACCAAGGCCCGCCAAGTGCGGGTTTTCTTTTGCCCGACATTTGGAGAACGCCATGTCGATTCTGTCCCAAGGGACCCAGATCTACGCTCTGGTGCCTACTTCTGGTAACCCGTCGATCTTTGAAGTTATGGAGATCGAGTGCGCTACCGCATTCAGTCCTGGCGGCAACCCCGCTGACCAGATCGAGACCACCTGTCTCAGCGAGACAGTTCGCAGCTACATGCGAGGTCTGAGAACCCCTGGCCAGGCAACCCTCAGCCTGAACGCTGACCCGCGCAACGCTTCGCACGTTCGTCTGCACCAGCTCTCCGAAGACGATTCGATCGAAAGCATTCGCTGGGTTGTCGGTTGGTCAGACGGCAAGGGCATTGCCCCCACCGTGGGCACCTCGGGCTCGCTCGCGGCGATCAGCCTCGCCGATGGCGGCAGCGGCTACACCAGTGCGCCGGCAGTCGCTATCACGGGCGGCGGCGGTTCCGGGGCCGCTGCTACTGCAATCGTCTCCGGGGGCGAGGTGACCGGTTTCAACATCACCAACCCAGGCTCTGGCTACACCACGGCGCCGACCATTGCCCTGACTGGCGGTGGCGGTGCTGATGCCTCTGCCGCTGCTGTGCTCGGTGATGGTGACGATTTCGTGTTGCCGCCCACTCGCACCTGGTTCGTCTTCGATGGCTATGTTTCGGACTTCCCGTTCGACTTCGCCGCTAACACCGTGGTGACCACCGCCGCGACCATCCAACGTTCGGGCGGCTCCGCCTGGATCCGCAAGACTGCGTAAGGACAGGCCATGAACCTCAGCATCCAGAGTCTCAAAGAAATGGGCGCCTTCACCGGCGCCCCGGTCAAAAAGACCATCAAGTGGCAGCAGGGAGGCGAGGAGCTTCAGGGCGAGGTGTTTGTTCGCCCGCTGGGCTACCGCGCCGCTGTCAGCGACTTGATCGCGTCGGCGGGAATGCAGGACGGCATTGCCGGGCGGATCGCGGCCAGCATCTGCAACGAGGCAGGCGAGCCGGTCTTCACCGTGGCCGACATCACTGGCGATGCCGATCCGGAGCGCGGCTCCCTGGACCGTAACCTGACTACGGCGCTGCTCACCGCCATCGGTGAGGTGAACAATCTGGGAAAGACCCAGAACTCAGCGACTTCGACGAAGTCTGGCACGAAATCGCCATCACGCTCTCCTGCACGATCGCGGAAGCCCAAGAGCGCTTGAGTCTTCCTGAGTTCCGCCGTTGGGTGGAGTACCGGCGTAAGCGCGGCTCGCTCAATTGGGGGCTGCGCATCGAGCGCGGGTGTGCACTGCTGGCAACGCTCTATGCCAACACCCACACAGACAAGGTCAAGTACAAGATCTTCGATTTCATGCCGCACGAGTCTGAACCTGAAATGACCCTTGAGGAAGCGATGGCAAGCTGGGCTTGAGGCTGTCCATCAACATAGTAATGCTGGGGTAGCCCATGGCTTCAACACTCGGAACGCTCACGCTCGACCTCATCGCCAGGATTGGCGGATTCACTGGCCCGATGGACAAGGCCGAGGCAGTGGCCCGCAAGTCCGGCAAAGCTATCGCCGAGTCGGCTGACGTGGCGGCACTTGCTTGGGAGGCGCTGGGCGAAGTGGCAGCGGGGGCCTTGGCCGGGCTTTCTGTGGGTGCAATCTTCACCGCATTCATTGCCGAGACCCAAGCAGCAGAGAAGGAGCAGGCCCAGCTGGCGGCCGTGCTGCGCTCGACTGGCGAGGCCGCAGGCTTCAGTCGCGACCAGCTGAACGACATGGCCGATGCCATGGAGAAGGCGACCACCTTCTCCGGCGGGGACATCAACCAGGCCCAGACAGCGCTGCTTGCATTCACCGGCGTGGTTGGCAACCAGTTCACGCGCGCTTTGCAGACATCAGCTGACATGGCTGCGCGAACCGGAATGACTGTTCAGCAGGCCTCCGAGACAATCGGGCGGGCTTTGGACGTGCCCTCTCAAGGCCTGAGCTCACTAACCAAGCAGGGCTTTCGCTTCACCGAGGAACAGAAGAAACTTGCTCTGGCGTTTGAGTCCACCGGCGACGTGGCAGGCGCTCAGGGAATTATCCTCAATGCTTTGGAAGAGTCGTACAACGGTGCTGCCGCAGCTGCGCGCGATACCTTTGGAGGGGCGCTCGATGGCCTGCGCAACACCGTCTCGGGACTGCTGACTGGCGAAGGCAGCCTCGATTCAGCCAAAGCTGCAATCGAAGGATTGAATGCAGTTCTGTCCGATCCGAAGGCAAAAGCGGCGCTCAATCTTACTGCTCAAGCGGCTGCCGCGCTGGCAGTAGTCCTGGCCACCAGGCTTGCCGCTAGCGTGCTGGGCACGTCTGCGGCGTTCGTGGCTGGGCAGATAGAGGTTGTTCGGTACCAGCTGGCGCTGGCGCGCATGGCAGGCATCGCGCCTGGCGCAGCCGCGGGTATTGTCAGTGTCGGCGTTGCCGCCCGTGGCGCATCGGCCGCCATGGCATTGCTGGGCGGACCTGCCGGGGTGGCGCTACTCGCAGCGAGCGCGCTCGCTTATTTTGCCCTCAGCGGCGATGACGCGGAGGAGTCGGCCGCGACCCTGAGCAACAAGGTTGATTTGCTCAGCCAGTCCTTTGACGGCTTTACACGCAACCAGGCCGCTGCCGCGCTTCAAGACATAAACAAGGACCTGCTTGACGCCCAGTTGCGGGCAATCGATGCCGAAAGCGCGGTCAATCAGTACCAGCGGCTGCTCCGCGAGCACCCAACCGACGCACGGCAACGTGAGTGGAATGAATCGCTGATTGCCGCCCAGGGTGAACTCGATACGGCCCGCCAAAAGGTTGAGGCCTTTGGCGACCAGATCAACATCCTGAACGGCATCCTCTCCGCTGCTCCAGTCGTGGAGCAGTCCAAGGCCTACCGGGACCTGGCGAAGACGCTCGACGAGCAGATCCTCCTGGCCGACAAGAAGACAAATGCCGACAAGCTGGCCGCGCGCATTGGCGCGGGCCTGGTAACCGGCCTTAAAGAGGGCGAGGGCGATTTACTCATCGCCAAGGCCAAAACCCTCGACGCGAGCGAGGCTGCGGCTGATGCAGAGAAGAAGCGGGGGGAGGCTGCGAAAAGCGCTGAGAAAGCTGCGGCGAGCGCTGAAGCCGCAACTCGCAAGCGGGGAGAGGATGCCGTTACCGATTATCAGCGGCAGATCGCGCTGATCAATACCAGTGCAGATGCCCGGAAGAAAGCGACGGAGGTCGCCAAGCTCCAGTTCGACATTGAGTCCGGCAAGCTAGTGGGAATCAACGCGAAGCAGCAGGAGCGGCTCAAAAGTCTTGCCGCCGAACTGGACGGTCTTCAACAGCTAAAACAGGCGAATGAGGAAAATTCCAAGGTTGCATCTTACGCCGCGACATTGGCTGCATCTAATGCCTCTGCCCGCTCCGCTTTTTCTATTGATCTTGCTGGCGCTGGGTTAGGTGAGAAAACCAGGGAACGCCTCCGCCAGAACCTGCAAATTGAGCAGGAGTACAACGACAAACTCGCCGATCTCCAGGCGCAGAGAAACGCTGGCGATATAAGCGAATCGTTGTTTCGCAAAGAGACAGCCTTGCTCAAAGCGTCGCTGGCCGAGCGACTCTCCGACCAGCAAAACTATTATTCCCAGTTGGATGAAGCGCAATCGGATTGGCTAGCAGGCGCAAGCGATGCGCTGCACAACTACATGGATCATGCGAAAGACATCACCGGCCAAATGAGCAGCGCGTTTACCTCGCTATTCGACGGATTGACCGATGCGGCTGTTGATTGGGCATTTGGCGCTGATCAGAAATTCAGCGACGTGGCCGTTAGCTTCGGGAAAATGGTGGCAAAGATGGCAATGCAGGCAGCGGCTTCCAACGTGTTCTCCAGTATTTTCCCAAGCCTTGCCACTGCCGCTGCCGGATCGTATGCATCCGCAGCTGGTCCTGGCGGTTTCGACTACGGGTTGGGTGGCGCTTCATCAGGCATGACTTACAACCCTTCCGGGTTCTCGGATGGCGGGTACACCGGCCCAGGCGGAAAATTTGACCCAGCTGGGATCGTCCATGCCGGGGAGTTCGTGCTGCGCAAGGAAGTGGTGGGCCAGCCTGGCATGCGCGCATTCCTAGAGGGCCTGAACGCAAAAGGTTACGCGGATGGAGGCTTTGTACTCCCCGCTGGCAAGTCTTATCCGAGCGCTGCAATGCAAGCGGTAGGGCAAGTTCGGGGCGGCTCGTCGGTGACTATCCATCAGGATATATCGGTTGACGGGGCGGGCGGGCAAGGCGGCTCCGCCTCTAGCGATATGAGCGCAGTAGCTCAGGCCTATGCGAAAGCAGCGAAGGACGGTGCGCAGCAGGAGATCGCCAAACAGCTTCAACGTGGCGGCATGATCTGGAGTGCCATCAATCGACCCGTCCGCTGAAACAATGACAGAGCGAAATCATGGCAGACACTTTTCACTGGTGCCCGTACATCGAACCGACGGGCACTGGGACCTTCCGCGTTCGCAGCGCGCAGTTCGGCAACGGCTACCGACAGGTCGCTGGGGACGGCATCAATAATGAAGTGCAGAGCTGGCCGCTCACCTTTCGCGGGCGAGAGGCCTATGTGCAGCAGATCCTGAGCTTTCTCCGGGGCCGTAAGGGATTCACCCCCTTTGTCTGGACCCCGCCGCTTGGCTCGGCATCGCTGTTCACCTGCACAACCTGGGGCGTCACCCCGCACGGCGCCGGGATATTCACCCTGACCGCGACATTCGAACAATATTTTGGGGCAGCCTGATGGCCGAGAGCATTTACGAGGATATCCAGAAGCTCGCGCCGGGCCAGTACGTCGAGTTGTTCGAGTTGGACCTCAGCGCCTTGGGCGGCGATGTCTATTACTTCCACGGCTATACCCAGGTTGGGCCTGTCTTGTGGCAGGGTAAGGAGTACTCTCCCTGGCCGATCAAGGTGGAGGGGATGGGCATGACAGGCGAGGGTCAGCAGAACAGTCCGACGCTGTCAGTTGGCAACGTGTCAGGCCTGCTCACCGCGCTGTGCCGGATCTACGACGATCTTGTCGATGGCAAAATCGTCCGGCACCGAACGTTGGGGCGGTTTCTCGATGCAGCGAACTTCCCTGACGGAAACCCAGAGGCTGACCCTCAGGAGCACTTCGCAGACGACATATACACCATCGACCAGAAACAGTCGGCTGACGGGGAGCTGGTTGTGTTCGTCTTGAAGTCACCACTGATCGCGTCGGATCGAAAGCTTCCTGGCCGACAGATTGTGGCGAACTGCTGCCAGTGGCTGACCATCGGTGGCTACCGCGGAGTTTACTGCGGCTACACCGGCTCCAACTACGCCACCGATAAGGATGTTGCAACTGACGACCCTGAGCGGGATATGTGCTCTGGGACTTTGACCGGTTGCAAGTTGCGATTCGGCGCGAACAACCCGCTGCGCTATGGCAGCTACCCTTCCGCAGGCAACTGAGGTTTCCCATGAAAATTTCGCAGGCTGTCATTGCGGCCATGTACGTGCACGCCCGTGAAAGGGCGCCGGAGGAATGCTGCGGGTTGCTGGTACGGGTCGGGCGGAAGCTGGTTTACCTGCCACTGGCCAACACAGCAGTAAAGCCTGAGCAGGAGTTCCGCATCTGCGCTGAAGACTGGGCCGACACCGAGGATCAAGGGGCTATCGTCGCCGTGGTGCACAGCCACCCCGGTCAGCCTGCCCGGCTGAGCGCCGCCGATCGTGCAGCGATGGAGGCCACGGCCTTGCCTTGGGTGATCATCGAAGTGCGCGAAGGTGAACCGGTGACGCACCTGGTGCACGAGCCAACCGGGTACCAGGCTCCGCTGGTGGGCCGCCCCTTCCATCACGGTGTGCTGGACTGCTATACCCTGGTCCGCGACTACTACCAGCGCGAACTGGGTATCGTGCTTCCTGATTACGAACGCGAAGACGGATGGTGGGATAAGGGGCAGGACCTCTATGCCGACAACTTCGAAGCGGCTGGCTTCTACCCGGTGGACCCCGACGACTTACACCAGGGCGACCTCATCGTCATGCAGGTGCGCGCCGAAAAGGCGAACCACGCGGGTGTCTATCTCGCCGATGGTCGCCTCAAGACCGAGCCCGATCACCATCCGGTGCCGGGCGGAATACTGCACCACCTTTATGGGCGAGACTCAAAGCGCGACGTTTTCGGTGGATATTGGCGCGAGGCCGCCCGCTTCTACATGAGGCATCGCGCTGTAAAGTGACTGCTGGTACAGTCCTGCTTTTTCCATGGAGGTTCGCATGAAGGGCGCCCTAGGTTTGATCGCAGCCGCTGTGCTCGCTACTGGTTGCACCTGGTCTGTCGAAGAGGCGCGGGAAAAAGGTCCTCTCGAAACCTACAGGTCAGTCAAAGATCAATCTGACCTTGCAAAGTGCACGCTGTTCGCCTGGCAAAATGACTCGCTTGCGGGGACTCGTTATCGAGTCTTCTTGCAGCCAAGACCAGGTGGAGGCGAGACAGTCCTCAACGACTTCAATCGAGAACTTGCCGACTTCTACCGAGTAGGTAGCGAGACAAGAATCGACTTCTTCAGCAACGTCGGTCGTCCGAGCTATGTCACCGAAAGGAGGATCAAAAGCATTGAAGGTTGTCTTTAACTGCTAACAACAAGGCCCGCTTCGGCGGGTTTTTTTATGCCTGGAGAAAATATGGTCGATCGGGTTCGCACCATTCGCCTGCATGGCGAGCTTGGCCGCCTGTTTGGGCGTACTCACCTACTTGCGGTCAATTCATCGGCCGAGGCCGTAAAAGCGTTGGGAGTGCTGTTCCCTGAGCTCAAGCGGTACTTGGCACTCTCGAAGGAGAGAGGCCTGGCATTTGCCGTCTTCTATGGAAAGCGGAACATCAGTAAGGACGAATTGGCTGACCCGCCTGGCGCTGCCGTTATTAGAATTGCGCCAATAGTGCAGGGAAGAAAAAGCGGTGGCGGTCTGCAGGTAGTACTGGGCATTGCACTCATGGCTGCAGCCACTATTGCAACTGCCGGTGTGGCTGGACTTGCATCTGCGTCCGCTTGGGGAGCTGCGCTGTCCGCCGGCGGCTTCGCCGGTGCGGCTGGGATGGTTGGCTTGTCCCTTGCAATCGGAGGCGTTGCCCAGCTGGCTACCGGTCAACAAACCGGGATTGGCTCGAGCGAAGCTGCCGATAACCGCCCCAGCTACAACTTCTCCGGCATCAAAAACACCATCACTCAGGGCAACCCGGTACCTCTCTGCTATGGAGAGATGACAACCGGGTCTGCGCAGCTCTCCCTCGGCATCCGCGCCGAAGATCAGCAATAGAGGCACTCCATGACTGACATGTCTATCTTGGGCTCCAAAGGTGGGTCCAAGCCGCACGCGCCTGTAGAAAGCCCAGACAGCCTGATCAACGTCAGCTACGCAAACATTCTGGACGGCATCAGTGAGGGCCCAATTGTCGGCTTGGTCAACGGTGCTCAGTCCATCTACTTGGACAAGACACCGCTGGCGAACAGCGACGGAAGCCTGAACTTCAGCGGTGTGACGTGGGAGCAGCGCACTGGCGAGCATGATCAGGACCACATCGCAGGTTTTCCTGCGGTTGAGTCCCAAACGTCGGTTGGTGTGGAGCTCGAGGCGAGTCAGTCCTGGGTGCAGTCATTTAGCAACCTAGAGCTATCTGCGGTTCGCATCCAGCTTGCGGTAGGTGCGCTGGTGCGGACCGAGAGCGACGGCGATATGGTCGGCTACACGGTCAATTACGAGATCGACCTTTCCACTGATGACGGCGACTACAAGACGGTGCTGAAGGCAGCCTTCAGCGGCAAGACAACCACGGGCTACCAGCGCTCGCATCGGATCGAGTTCCCCAAGGCTACTTCCGGCTGGCGCATCCGCGTTCGCCGAACAACTCCAGACTCGACTGACTCGCGGATTCAGGCTACGACTTCGATCGGCACCTACACCGAAGTCATCGACGCCAAGCTTCAGTACCCATACACCGCTCTCTGCGGCCTGAAGATGGATGCAAGCCAGTTCTCGGCGGTACCTGAGCGCGCCTACCGCATACGTGGTCGGATTATCCAAGTGCCAAGCAACTATGACGCTGCCACCCGCACATACACCGGGAACTGGGACGGCACATTCAAGCTTGCGTGGACCGACTGCCCGCCGTGGATCTGGCGCGATATCGTCCTGAACGATCGCTACGGCCTGGGCCGCTTCATCGACGCTGGCCAAGTGGACAAGTGGGGGCTGTACGAGATCGCGCAGTACTGCGACCACCAAGTGTCGAACGGGAAGGGTGGCCAAGAGCCTCGGTTTACCTGCAACGTCTACTTGCAGTCGCGGGCGGACGCACTGAACGTTCTGCAGGACCTGGCCAGTGTCTTCCGCGGCATGAGCTACTACGCTGGCAGCGAAGTAGCCTGCGCCGCCGACATGCCGGGCGACCCGGTGTATACCTACACTAACGCCAACGTCATTGATGGCAAGTTCAACCGTCCAGGTTCGAGCGGGTCGACTCGCTTCAGCGTGGCCAAGGTCGCGTGGAGTGACCGAGAGAATTTCGGCAACCAGCGTGTTGAGTATGTCCAGGACCAGACCGCAATTGGTCGCTACGGTATTCGCGAAACAGAGATCACCGCTTTCGGCTGCGTATCACAAGGGCAAGCGCAACGCGCCGGCAAGTACATCCTTCTGACCAACAGGCTGGAAACCGGCACTATCAACTTCAGCGTGGGCCTGGATGGCACCATTTGCCGACCAGGCGACATCATCCGCGTAGCTGACGAGAACTTCGCCGGATTGCCTATTGGGGGGCGCCTCAAGGCCGCAACCACTACTACTGTTACGTTGGACAACGATGTAGCGGCATCAGCTGGCGATACCCTGGTGGTCATCCTGCCAAAAGGCGTGGCAGAGACGCGGATCATCCGCTCCATTGTTGGGCGGCTGGTGACCGTAACGCAGTCGTTCTCTAAGGTGCCAGTCAAGGAATCGATCTACACCATTGAGACTGCTGAGCTTGTAGCCGAGACCTATCGGGTGCTGACCGTCAACGAAAATTTTGGCGACGACAAGCTGCAGTACGACATCGTCGCTGTCGAGCGCAATGCCAGTAAGTTTGAGGCGATCGACAATGGCGCTCAAATCGTAACGCCGCCCACCAGCGTTTTGCCCGGCGCAGTCCAGACCCCGCCATCGAACATCGAGCTTTCGACTTTCGATACGGTCAGCCAGGGCGTCAACGTAGCAACTATGCGCATCACCTGGGACGCTCCCCGTGGTGCACAGCATTACAACGTGTGGTGGAAGCGTGACGACGGCGACTGGATCTATGCGGGAGTCACGTATACCGCAGCCATGGAAGTGAAAGGGATTTACAGCGGCGTCTACATCGCGCGGGTGGCAGCAGTGGGTGTTGCTGGAAGTAGTTCTATTTGGGCGTTTTCCAAACCTACCCAGCTTTACGGCAAGACCGGCGAACCACCAGCCTTGGCAAGCTTCAGCGCTGCCACGGAGCTCTTTGGTATCCGCCTGAACTGGGCATTCCCTGGGGGCGCTGCCGATACCTTCTACACCGAGATACAAGAGTCCCTTGCGGGTAACGGTGAAAATCCGGTGCAGCTTTCGATGGTAGCTTACCCAGCGAGGACCTACCTGAAGAGCGGAATGGCCGCAGGCGTCACTAGGTTTTTCCGGGCACGCCTTGCAGACCGCACTGGCAACACGGGACCTTGGACAGCCTGGACATTCGGTCAGTCCGGTTCCGACGCAGGGCCAGTCCTTGAGTTACTCGGCGGCCGGATCACTGAGAGCGAGTTGGGCCAGGACGTGCTGGAGCTAATCCAGAAGATCCCGGGCTTGCAGGAACAGATCGATAGCCTGGATGGCCTTAAGGATTACAACCCGAACGAGGCTTACACCAAGGACAAGATGGTCTTTGTTGACGGCAGGATTTACCAGGCTAAGCAGGCTGTGCCGGCGAACTCGTCTGGTGCAAACGGGCCACCCAATGCCACCTACTGGATTGATGTCGGACAGTCCGTGGTGTCTGCCAATGGTCTGGCCCAGCAAGTCGCGACCAACACGGCAGACATCACCGAGCTGGACGGCGTTGTTACCGCTCAGGCCACATCCCTTGAAGTGTTGCGGGCTTCCTACCGTGACGACGGCGGGGCAGGGGCTATGGCGGACGCGCTTAAGGGTTGGGAGAGTACTACCGCCATTGCAACGCAACGTAAAGTGCAGGCATCGGAGAACCGGGCGACCGCTGAAAGGATGACTACCTTCGATGCGAAGGTGGCTGCCAACGAGGCGAACCTCACCGAGCTTGAGCGAGTTGTAGCTACGAATGAGAGCGCTAGCGCTACGAAGCTTTCTCAACTGGGAGTAACCGTTGGGCAGAACTCGGTTGCGATTCAGGAAACCTCCTCGGTGGTCGCGGACCTTTCTGGCGATCTGAGCCTGATGTGGAGCATGAAGTTTCAAGCAAACGCGAACGGCCAGTTGGTGTTTGCAGGCATCGGAGCGGGTATCGAAAACGGACCTGGAGGCTTGCAGTCCACTCTGCTCTTCACCGCCAATCAGATTGCCTTTGCAAACCCATCATCCGCGGGAGCGCTGGACTATCCATTCATTATCAAGAATGGGCAGAACTTCTTAGGCTCCACCTTCATTGAAGACGGCACCATCACCAACGCCAAGATCGGCAGCTACATCAGCTCAACCAACTATGTGGCCGGGCAGCAGGGCTGGATCCTCAACAAGAGTGGCACCTTTGAGATCAACGGGAACGTTCCAGGGCAGGGGCGCCTGACGATTACCAATCAGCGGGTGAGGATCTATCACGCCAACGGCAACCTGGCGATCGATCTCGGGGTGAGCGTATGAGCTCAGGGTTGAAAGTCTATGGCCCGAGCGGCCTGGTGCTGCTCGACATGACCAGCTCTATCAGCCAGATGATGGGTTACGTCGATACCGGCGCCGCCAACGGTTCGGCAACGATCCCGCTGCCGCCGGCTGGCAAAACTTTGTTCTATGCGGTTTCCGACCTGAGTGCTCAAAACAAGTCCCTGGGCAAGCGCCCAGGGGTGACGCTGACCGTTGGCGCATCGAGTGCCTCCCTCAGCTGGGCTTATGCCTACGCGTCCGGCTGGGGGTTCTACTCGATGAGCTGCCGAATTCACTACGGGTATTACTGATGTCAGCAGGTCTGCGAGTTTTCAAAGAGGACGGTAGCCCGCTCTTTGATACCGAGAAAATCACCTATGGGTTACTGAAGAGCGGCTACCTGTCCGCGCAGACGTCGTGGCCACGCCTGCTCTTGAGGTCTGCCCAGTTGGACCCTGGCAATGGCAGTAACTGGGTGGAGGACACCTCGCGGATGGAGCCGGTTCTTGGCTTCTCTGTGACCGGTGCGGTCGCCCCAATAGTTTTTATCAGCGGCGATGGTTGTCCAGCTGGGTCATCAAAGAGCGGAGACACAACCACGTTTTACTTTGTCGGGTGCTCCAGTGCGACCAAGTACTACTACTTCGACACGATGCGGGACACGTTGAATGGAGCAGGGCTGAAGTGTTTTAGAGAGGACGGCGTTCTCACGTTCAACTCGCTTCAGTATCCGCTCAACATTGTGGCTACAGTACAGCCACCAGCCCCAGGTACACCCTACACCCCTGGCTACTGGACCTCGCCCTATAACGGCGGCGTTACCACCAGAGGGGCACTGATCGCAGGCGCACCAGTCAACATCGTGTCGAGGGTCACCGTTCCAATTTCAGCGGGCGAGTTTGCGGCGGCCATCACTTTTACCCGTGGCTGTGGCATCTGGGGCTCGAACTACTATCCCTATACCGTCGCAGCATCAGAAGGCGCGGGCGGCGTGACCGGCGGCGTGAGATTCATGTTCTCTGTGGCGACCAGGTCGACGCAGTTGGTCGGCAACGCGACCACGGATCTGTACTTCAACATCCCCAGCGTCCGGCCAACGGCCCTCGTTATCCGTACAGAAAACCTTCCTTTCCCATTCAATTAAATCTGGAGCAGTCCATGCCCTGGTACAGAGCAGGCACGGTCGCGGTTACAGCTGGCCAAACTACGGTGACCGGTACCGGCACCAACTTCGCAGTAAATTCCCGAGTAGGCGATGCGTTCCAGGGGCCTGACGGTCGCCGGTATGAGGTGGCGAACATCGCGAGCGCTACCGTGCTCAGCATTCTCCCTGCTTATCAAGGCCCAACGGTGGCCGCTGGCGCCTACGTCATTGAGCCCATGCAGGACTACCCCAAGGCACTGGCTGACAGCTTCAGAGAGGTAAACGCCCAGTGGGGGGCCACTCTTGCCGGGCTTGGTGCTGTTTCGACCGAGGATGTAGTTCCGCTGGCCAAGGGTGGAACAGATGCCACAACTGCAGCGCAAGCCCGTACCAATTTGGGGTTAGGGACGGCAGCAACGGCAACCCTGCAGTCCTCTGGTTATGACTCATCTGCCGGTGCTGCTCTGAAAATGGGCGCCTTCGGGCTCGGCGCGGGGATGCTTTTGCCGCCTGACAACGACTTCGATGGAATCGCTACAACCGGCTTTTACACCGGCAATGGGTCCACAACCGGACGGCCACCACAGGTTGGTGCTGCACAGAGCTATTTGCAGCATTGGCAGCACAGTAATCCGGCTTATGCGTGTCAGGAGTTTTTTCAGCTAGGAACCGGGTCTATCAAGTATGCCCGGTCGAAGTTCAATGGTGTTTGGGGGAGCTGGGACCTACAGCAGTACAACGAAAACATTAACGCTGTGATGAACCAAGAAATCGCAGGCATCAAAACCTTTACCGGCTCTCAGCTTAGGTATAGAGGGCCTACCCCCGGCCTCTGGTGTGAAGATTCGACCAGTAGTATCGGTGGTGTTTGGATGGTTCTTTCTGGTGGAGCTTTCCAATTCCAACACAGGCTGAGTAGTTTTGGGGGGACAGCCGGTACAACCCCTCTGCACTTCAACCTAAACGACAAAAACGCGGTGTTTGGTTACAACCTTCATTCAGCCATTGATAATGGTCTAACAAATGGGGCTTCTAACAGACGCTGGAGCGTGGTCTATGCCGGTTCGGGTGCAATCAACACCTCTGACGCCCGCGAGAAAACCGAAGTCGCTGCCCTGTCACCTGGTGAAATCAGCGCGGCCAAGCTGCTCAGCAAAGAGATCGGCACCTATCGTTGGCTGAAGATGGTCGAAGAAAAAGGTGATGCTGCCCGTCACCACGTCGGGCTGACAGTACAGCGCGCTATCGAGATCATGACCTCATGCGGCTTAGACCCGATGACTTACGGGTTCATCTGTTATGACAAATGGGATGCTGTCGATGAGGTTGTACAAGCAACCCGCCTCGGCAGGGTTTATGTGAAAGCAACCGACGAGGCTCCCGAATATACGGTCATGGAAGACGTTGAGGAGTCAGCAGCATCAACGGATGCAGGCACTTTCTGGGAATTTACTCATGAGCAAGTGACTGTAATTACCGAAGGCGTTGAAGCCGGTGACCGTTACTCATTCCGCACCGACGAGCTGAATATGTTTATCGCCGCCGGGTTGCAAGCCAACCAAGAAGCTTTGGAGGCGCGACTTGCCGCCCTCGAAGCATCCACCTGACATCTACCGCACCCAAAGCACCCGCCATCGAGCGGGTTTATTTTTGCCTGGAGAAAGCTGTGCTTCCTTTAACTGAGCAGCAATTGCTGCAGATCCTTCCTAACGCCCGCCCAGTCGCGGGCATTTTTTTGCCTGCGCTGAACCGGGCCATGGCTCGCTACAAGATTGACAGCACTGTTCGCGTGGCCGCGTTCCTGGCGCAAGTCGGCCATGAGTCTGGCCAGCTGCGCAACCTGGTCGAGAACCTGAACTACAGCGCCGAAGCATTGATGAAGACCTGGCCAACTCGATTTGACGCTACCCAGGCCAAGGAATGCGCGCGGCAGCCGGAGAAGATCGCCAACGCCGTGTACAGCGGGCGCATGGGAAACACTCGCCCTGGTGATGGCTGGCGGTACCGTGGGCGCGGCTTGATTCAGCTCACCGGCCGGGCGAACTATGGCGGTGCCAGTACCGGACTTGGCCTGCCGCTTGAGGAGCAGCCCGAACTGCTCGAGCAGCCAGAACACGCCGCCACGTCTGCCGCTTGGTGGTGGACGAAGCACGGCCTGAATGAACTGGCCGATGCCGGCCGCTTCCAAGACATCGGCAGCGTGATCAACACCGGCAAGCCTGGTCGGGTGCCGCACGGAGCCGCTGAGCGAAAGGCACTGTATGACCGAGCGCTGAAGGTGCTGGCGTGATTAGCGTGCGCACTGTCGGTGCGGCCGTGTCGCTTGCTCTGGTGCTCGCCGCGTTCTGGGGAACCTATCAACACGGTCGTTCGACCATGAATGCGGAGTGGCAGGTGCGCTGGTCTGATCGTGACGCCGGTGATCAGCAGGCCTGGGCCTTGGCCGAAGTGGCCGCACGCGAAATGGAACAAGCTCGACAACGATCAATCAACAAGGCGGTTCAGGATGGACAGAAAATCATTGACCGAGCGGTGGCTGATGCTGCCGATGCTCGCGCTGATCTCAGCCTGCGGGACGAAGCAGATCGAGCCGCCAGCCGCGCCGCAAGTTCGGCCGGCAGCCATTCCTGCACTGCCGCTGCAAGCGCAGCAGCTTCCCGTGTCGCCCTGGTGCTTGCCGACGTGCTCAAGCGCGCTGATGAAAGAGCGGGAGACTTGGCGGCAGATGCTGATCAAAGCCGGGGTAGAGGACTAACCTGTGAGGCTGCCTATACTGCCCTGACCAAATAACAGGGACAGCAAGGGCATGAAGGATCTAAAAGAGAAGGTCGCGGCCAGCGAGCTTCTTACGCGCCAGGCAGTCGATGCGCTGCGCCGTTACCATGAGGCTCGGGATTTACTTGCACCATCAGAGGAAGTGGAGCGCTTGCGGCTTGAGGCTGAGTCTCTGTTTGATGCGGTTCAGGAGTACCAGTTTCGGGTGCTTGGCGGGCCAGGGCATAACCTTCATTAAAGGGGGATTGTGTTCGGTCGGCAGGACGCCGAAGGGCGGGATTTGCTGTCTAAAACTAGGCTTTAAACCTATGTGTTTGCTGGTCGAAAAGCGCCTAAAGTGGCAAGTGCATATTAGACAGTTGCAATGCATAAGCCACGGCTGGCAAGGCCTGGAGCTGATCTTTACCAATACTGTTGCAATACTGGTAGGTCATAGGGGCCAGGCGTAAGCTCATTGAATTTTTCTTCGGACCACCTGCTGCGCAGCATGCGTACAAGCTTGTCCGGTCGACTTCAGCGTTTGAGATAGCCTGTCAAGCTGGTCTCTGACCCCGTGCGCATCAGCAATCGAACTGAGCCAACCTGGATTTCGAGTGGACGTAACAGCTGCGGAAGCATTATTGCCTCTTCGCATATGCTCAAGAAATTGCCGGTAGGACATGGTTGTGAGGTTCAGTCGGGTGAGTTCTGTATGCAAAGCCTTTTTGTTCGGAGCCTCTAACTCCTTCAGAAAGTGCTCTATCAAAGGTAGCACCAGCGCGTGAACGGCGTCTCTGGCGACTCGGTCTGCCGCCAAGGCGGAGTAATATGCAGATTCACTGGAGCGGAGAACCATCATAGTGCGGTCAATTCTCCACTCGGTCGTGCAGGCAGGACAATCAATGCTGAAGGCGACGTCTACACCGCTCCAGGGGTTGCCCTGCGAGGTAACCCTTTTGACCAACCGACCCGCATTGCATGGGCAAGCGCCCGCATCGAAAGTGACTGTCTCGGAAGTGCTCATGAAGGGGGCTTCCTCAGCTCAAAAGAGGGTTACCATCGTAGCAGAAATCGATTCCAAAACCGAAGCAGCAGGCCTTGTAAATTGGGTCTTGTAGCCGTGCCGTTTCATCTTTATTTAGTTGATTGCGCCACTCGCACAGCAGGGCTTGGGCGCTTGTATCACGGCCTTGAAAACCGTTGAGGTTGCGCAAAACCCAAGCTAAATGCCGCGTGTTTCCGTTTGCAAAACAGCAGAAAACCACATTATTTGGCGACTTTGTGCAGGCTATATTTTCAATTAAATCATGTGGTTAGCGCTGTTTGGTCCGCTGCATGGGGTGCAAGGGGTCGAGTGTTCGAATCACTCCGTCCCGACCATTATTTAGAACGACTAAGCCACCTTCGGGTGGCTTTGTTGTTTCTGGCCCCAGTGACTTTACGATTAACTTCGGTTTTTTCTTCATCCTGATTTCCTGATCCTCTCGAATCAGTGGCTGGTGCCATGTTCGTCCCCTCGATCAACTGCGAAACCTGGCACCCGAGTAGTTACTGGTAATGCTACCGTTCCTGTGCCTGAGTAGTGAGTTCCAATTTCCTACCGTCACGCAAGCGGCACGCAGTCAGTGGCGATACGACCAGGCCATCCTCATGCCCTAGCTGCGGGTGGCGACTACCACGATAGTTACAGTCAGCCAATAGCGAACCCGCGTAGCTTCTTAGCCGCCAGGTCATGCTGATAAGTTTGCCCGGGGACACCGCGTACCTACTAACGCCCAGGCAAGAAGCTCTGCCTGGACCAGCTATTGAATGACGACCGTCATTTGATATCGGTAAGCTTTGTCTCCTGATGCAAACGATCACGATGGCCTAAGACTGAAACGTGAATCTCAGCACAATCAGGATATTTAACTATTTTTGGCTGCTAGAGGGCTTGTTGTGTTTGATCAGTTACTTGCCATGGTCAATCTGGGAGAGAAGCTACCGGAGGCTGTAGGCTGGAAGTTTATCGGTCCTTACCAGCTTTCTCTTCCCGAGGAGGTTCTGGAAGCCATCACCGATGAGAATCTAAATATCGTGAGTACCTACACTGGCTCCGCTCTCGTCGTGTACAACTATTCAGGGGTTTCCAAAGCTGAAATACGAGTTCTATATAGCGGAGACTTCAAGTTCAGGCCCAAGGTCAGCTATGGTCGTCGTAGCGCCCCAGTGAAGTGGGATCACGACAGCGAGAACCAAGAGTTTGTGTTTCACAACACTCCTCCGAATGAAAAAATCGAGATAGAACTGTTCAACGTCTATCAGGGTTTTTCTGTGGACCAGGTTCTTGTCGACGGAAAACTGGTCACCGAATTCATGAGCAAGAGAGCTATAGCAAAAGCTTATCCCGAGCTGCGGTTTTCGAGGGCGGCGATGATTGGCTGTGCTTTTCTTTGCGCCGCCGCACTCGCGACCACGGTCTACACCAGTTATGTACTCTACAAGCAGCGGCAGGACAACGATCTGTTGAGCACAGCCATAGATGGTGAAACCGGATGCGCGCTCTTTGTATATGACAACCCGCCGGGTGAGGGTGGCAGAGCGGCGCTGGCAAGAAAAATCAAAAAACTGGAACCTTGGATGAAACAGACATTGATTATAAAAAACAAGGTTTCTAGGGAGGCAGATCTTTACGATCTCGATCGTGTGATTCTTTGCAACCCTGGCCCTATATAAATTGATCGGACACTCGCTTTAGACGACCGCACCTAGCAGCAGCGAGAGGCGGTCGCCAAAGCACGACGGCGGTAGCATTTGCGCTTCAAATTAGGAATTGTCCCTCGTAGGGAATCATACATGGGCATGCTTCATGAAACGGGCTCATTCGCCCTATCAACGCCCCGCCTCACTTAAGGAGCTTGCTACCTTGTAACGTAGAACCTTCCGGTTCAAAATTTAATAGCTTCGTTTACAGCAATCCGCAGCGCATCCCGTGCAGGTTTGGGAAGCTGGTTATATTGAGCCCAAAGTCGTTCGGCATCAGTGTAGGTACGCTTGTCCGCTTGCATCCATTGTGCAAGTTGGCGCTTATCTTCGCGGCGGAGCTCAAGAATGCGTCTTTTCAGCAACTCTACATCCACTGCTTGTTCGGTTAAATTACGAGCGGTTTCGTTGCAGAGATGGCATTCGGGCCTAAGGTTCTCGACGTCGTTAGTGCCTCCCCGTTCTTTAGGTGTAATGTGTCCGATAGTTGGACGGGCGATGACTCCAGGCCTGTCGAAATACTCATCACCAAAATCGATGCCACAAACCATGCAGCGGCGTCCATCACGGTCAAATACTTTGCGCCGTTTTCCAGCGGTCAGGCCATCTTCCGGCCACTTATAGCCTTCTGCCCAGACAGCGTCGCCGATATGCTCGAGAAAAAGCTCATTCGGCTTTAGGCTTCCGCTGTCTTTATAATTGCGGATTTTCCACCCGACTCTCCGTAGATCACGCATACGGCGATCTACTTGTTCAGTGTTGGGCACGATAGTTCGAAGTAATGCCTTTTCGAATTTCTGGCCTTCGCCAATTACTGTGGCCAAGTAATGCGCTACACGTTTGGCTGCGCCCAAGGTAGGGTCCTGCCAAAGCGGAGGGCTGTTCATTTTCGTTCCTTGCCGTTGTCGGAGCTTAAAGTCTAAAGGAGACGTACATGAATTGTCACCATTAGTCGTATGGACGCTAACGCAGCCAAATGGAGGTGTGATACTTGGGAAAGCCGATACTATGGAGAACTATATGCGCAGGCAGCAGCTAACGAACGGTCAAGCGGTTCGGTGCTCAGTTGCCGGAGCGCCTTGCCCCATTGCCTTTTGTCCCACAAATACGCCCCGAGCAAGCGGGCAGTAGCACAGATGATAAAAAAGCAGCCAGTAGGGGGATAAAATGAGGTGAGCGTATGGTGGATAAAATTTCGCAGCTCCGCCGGAGTGCAAACATGCGAGCTATCAGGAGTTTGAATACGAAGCCAGAGCTTCTGGTGCGGCGGCTGGTACATCGCTGCGGTTACCGTTTTCGGCTTCATCGGAGAGACTTGCCGGGAAAGCCTGATTTGGTTTTTTCTGGCCGAAAGGCGGTCATTTTCGTCCATGGGTGCTTTTGGCATATGCACGGATGTCAAGGTATTCGAGTTCCCAAGTCTAATATTGACTATTGGCAATCCAAACTAGTGCGTAACCGCGAGCGTGATGCTCAAAATGCAGAGGCGCTTATGCAAATGGGGTGGCGTGTGATGACAATATGGGGCTGCGAGACAAGTGACCTGAGTGACCTGGAGCGGCGGATCAGGATATTCTTGGGCTAAGGGCAAGACGAACTCGGCACTCAATCAATTCGTATTGCCCACTTGCAAGAGTGTTTGCTAGGCAACCTGTACCAAGCGCTTACTCGACAAAGCTTTGAATATTTGTGTTGCGACCGCCGCAGCGACGGGTGGGGGGAATGCATTACCGATTTGTCGATATGCTGCGGTCTTCTTTCCATGGAACTGCCAGCTGTCAGGGAACCCTTGGATACGCGCAGCCATTCGAGTCGTTAATCTTGGCATTCCATCAAAAAACTCTGCAGGTGGAGCGTCGGCAATCCCCATTCCACAAACACCAATGGATGCCCATGCTTTTTTTGCTCGAGTGGGGCCAAGGTCAGGTCCACCATGTTTTTTTGAGCCTCCAACTAATGTTGGAGCAATGGTGTTTGCTTGCTCTTTCCATGCATCGGCCCCGCGCCAGCCATCTGCTTTCATAAGGTCATGTAAAAGCTCACCAACGGTAGGAGGGGTGCAAAGGCTTGGCTCGGGCCAGGAGAAACCTTCGGAGTAGTCTTTCCTTATGGCAACGAAAACAACTCGTGGGCGTAGCTGCGTTACCCCAAAGTCAGAAGCATTCAGCAAGCGCCAAGCTGGGACGTATCCAAGCTTTTTGAGTTGGTTCTCTACGTTAGTGCGGTAGTCTTCGAACATAGGATCAAGAAGCCCACGAACGTTTTCCAGCATCACCGCTTTAGGACGACATTCGTCTACAAGACGAACTGCCTCGGGAAAAAGATCACGTTCGTCATCGGCACCTAGCTGTTTACCGGCCTTCGAAAATGGGGGACAAGGCACCCCTCCTGCAACCAGATCTACGCCAAAGTATGGCAAGCCATTGAATTGACGAAGGTCTTCTTCCCGTACATTCCACTCGGGGCGGTTAAGGCGCAATGTGGCGCAAGCAGGAGGCTCAATTTCAACCAGTACTTCATGCCCAAACCCCGCCATTTCGAGCCCGAGAGCCTGACCACCCGCTCCGGCACACATTTCCAATGACGTGAAAAGGCTCATTCTGTCTCCTATGTCAGCCGCAAATCTGGAGCTGCTCAAAAAAAGGGTGATAGTAGCATGGTGTATGGATAGACAGGTATTCCCGACGATGAGATGCACCTCACATTGAGATCTAGTCTGCATCTCCGCTCGCAGCGAATTTCTAGTGACTCCGTGTGTACTGCAACGATTCCGCTTGATTTGGCGTGGGAAAAATCTGATGGTGTTGTGCTATCAGTCTTTCAGTGACGCAACTACCTAATGCCTCAAGTTTCTCTCCTCGCAAGCCCGGTCGCCGTTCAGATGGCGATGGATGAATTCGCAGAGCTTGGACGACGTGCTTTTCTGAAACGCTATGCATTTGAAAAGTCTCTAAAGTACATGGTTATCAATCCTAGGACCGGAGAGCTTTGTGACTCAAAGGCCATTGCTGGAGTAGCTTTCGGTAAGCAGTTCCCGGAATTGGGGCCGTTGACTGGTACGGATTTTGTCGGTGCTGAATCGACCGTTGAGCTTCTGATGCAGTCCTTGGGCTTCGAGGTGCAGCGCGTTGCTGGGCACTGGACAGAGCAAGAGGTGCAAGAAGCGATTGAGGACTATTTTCAAATGCTCCGCATGGAGTCTGAAGGCATAGGGTTCAACAAGTCGGAGCACAATGCCAATCTTCGACAAAAGCTCAATAATCGTAGTAAGGGCTCGGTCGAGCTAAAGCACCAGAACATCAGCGCCGTCCTGGCGAGTTTGGAGCTCCCGTACATCAATGGCTACAAGCCGAGAAGCAACGCCCAGCTCTTGTTGCGTCAGCAGGTTCAAATGTACGTGCTCAGCCATGCACCCTGGATCAGTAAAATTGTTGATTCTCTGGAGGAGGTGAAGACGCCTGCACAGATATCGTACTTATCAGTATTGGTTGACGCTCCCAGCAAGATTTGGGAAATTGCACTCCACTTGACCACCCGTTTGCATTCGTCTTGACCAGTCGTTTGCATCGGACGTGACCAGGCATTTGCATTGGATTTGACCACTCGCCTAGCGAATGATGGGAAGGCTACAGCAGCGCTACAGGGGGCACTACCTGGGGTGTGCCATCAGCGATGCACATCCACCCCCAAGTTCTGAGTGCCGACGTCTTCTTAAACTCCTCGACCAACTCGCCCGCGATTTCCCCGATGTCTTCCCGCAACTCGAACTGCGGACGCATTGCGTGCAGAACGTCAATTCCCATATCCCCGGCAAGAAGCTTGCACATCAGCCTGATACGAAGCTTCCAAGGCAAGGTTTTTCCGCGCCTTTCCGGATGCTGGTAAACCATGGTGTTCAAATGGGCTGATGCGTGGATGTAGTCAGCGCTGCTCATCCAGATCTGCAAGTGCGCAGGCACGCCAAGAGGTAAGACGTTGAACGCCAGCCAATCGATTAGGCCAATGGCAACCCCGCGCGCCTGAAGCTCCATCGCCAGCATCAGAAGTACTTTGTGTAGGGAGTTTGCTGCCTTGATAGCAACAGATTTTCGACCCAGATGATCCGCTTCGACCACTATCGCGATCAGCGCAGCGAGGGCATCCAGGCTTGCCCTGCGTTCGAGTTTTTCGAGTAGAACTTGAGTGATTGGCTCGCGCTGAACACTGTCCCAAATCATGTTGCTGGTGTTGCGGTAAAGCACCAGTTGGACTTCGGTGTTTAGCGTTCGGAAGTAACTGTCGAAGTTGATCTCCTGTTGCCGGGAGATCTCTTTCATCAACGTCCATATGGGGTGGTTCAGGTCGCGGGAGGATCCAGGTGCTAGCAGCTCCACTCTGCTCAAGGTCTCGGCCTTGGGCGAGATAATTTTCTGTTCGTACCTAGACCACTTGCTTCGGTAATGCCGGATCGTGCCATTCGTATTTCTTCGAAACGACTCTTTTTCGAAGTACAGCTCAAGGGCATAGGCCGTTTTGAGGCCTGTCCGCTGCCTCAGGCCCTCAAACCAATAGCCCACAGCAAGCATTTTCACCGTGTTGCTCCGGGGAGAGCTATTTTCCGGAATTGATTTGCGCAAGCTGTCTGCGAACTCCGAATAAATTTTTGCAATTCTATTAAAATCAGACACTTAAAGATCCTCAATCGATCTTTGTACCGTAAAAAATGTAGACGCCTTACGGCTGGAGCGCAAGGGGGCAGTTTATTACTATTAACTGTGACCAAACCGGACATTAAGTGCGATGCGCGAGCCCCTTGAAATCCAAAATCTGGCATCCGAATTAGAGCTTGATCTCAAAGATCGATATGGCCTGATGGTGGGTGGCAGTGCGCTGTGGAGAGAGTTGGGATACGCGTCCTATGACGCGTTTCGAAAAGCCAAACAGCGCGGGACTATCGACGTTCCCCTGTTTGAGGTGCCCAATCGTCGGGGCTTCTTTGCCCTGTCCAAAGAGGTCGCATGTTGGATTGCCACGCAGCGCTGCGCACGGCAGCAGACCGTATGAACTAGGCATATGAGGAGTATGGCAATGAGACCAGGCTAGGAGTTAGCCGGTGGATTTGGAGCACAAAAAAGCCCAGGGGTGGAGCCCTAGGCTTTTTTGATGGTATTAGGTTTTTCAGCCCTATGCGCCATCATTCTGTGTTCCCTCGCGTTCGGCGTCAAGTCGACCACCTTCCGTTTGTCTGCAATTTTCACACGGCGCGACTTGTGAGGCATTTACATGCCTGTCGCGAGGAGAACATATGAGGCTGCCAATAGGTACGCAGCGCGAGGTGCTACGTCTCGCGAGCGACCCCAAGCTTTCGAATAGGAAGATTGGTCTATTAGCCAAAGTGTCCCACAACACTGTTCGCACCATTCGCGATCAGTTGGCTCAGTGCGGGCAAAGCTGGGAAGAGCTAAAGCACCTTGACGACAAAGCGCTCGCGGAGCGTCTGCATACCCAGCAGAGAACCTCATCTCAAAGGAAGGTCTACCCGTCATGGCCCGTCGTCCATGAAGAGCTAAAACTTCCTGACATCACCTTAGAGCTCCTATGGCAAGAGTTTCGTACGAGCGAGCCAGAAGGCGTGTCTTATGCTCAGTTCACGCGACTCTATCGTGAGTGGGTCAATAGGCAAAAGCTGAGCATGCGACAGATTCACCTCCCCGGAGACAAGTGCTTCGTGGACTTTTGTGGCAGGACAATGCCCGTGACCAACCCGGACACGGGAGCGATCAGCCAAGCCCAGGTGTTCGTGGCAACGCTAGGCGCCTCGGGATACATTTTTGCCACCGCTGTGAACAGTCAAACGATCCCAGACTGGCTCAGATGCAACGTTCTGGCCCTGGAGTTCTTCGACGGGGTTCCCCGGTTCGTTGTGCCTGATAATTTGAAGTCAGCAGTGACTAAAAACACGAGAGATGTGGTGACCTTAAATCGCGCCTACGCCGAGTTTTCTGAGCACTACGGATTTCAGATTTACCCCGCCAGACCGCGTAAACCGAAAGACAAGTCGCTAGGTGAGATTGCCGTTCAACTGGTACAGAGGTTCGTTCTCGCAAGGCTGAGAGCGAGCACGTTTTTTTCCCTAGAAGAGCTCAACGAGAAAATCAGCTACTGGGTCGATGAGCTAAACAGTCGTATCACACGGACGTACCCGAAGAGCAGAACCAGCCGCTTCCTTGAGCTTGATTATCCAGCCCTCAAGCCCCTTCCAGAACAGCGATACAGCTACAGTCAGTGGGTGTATCAGGTTCGGGTAGGCAGCGACTACCACGTAGAATTTGAAGAGCACAGCTACTCCGTCCCTTATCACTTTGCGAATCTTCTTGTCGATTTACGCGTGCGACACGATTGGCTCGAAATCCTTCATCAGCGCCGTGTCATCGGCTCGCACAAGCTCAATCGCCAGCGCGGCACTAGCACCCTCAGAGAGCACTTGGCCCCGAATCACAGCCATTTTCAAGACTCCCAGCCGGAAGCGCTGATGGTATGGGCTGAGACTGTCGGGCCGGAAACACTCCGTTTCGTGAAGGACAACCTCAATCTAAGGAAAGATTTCGCGACAGGTTTGAAGGCCGTTATTGGCCTGAAACGCGACGTTCGCACGGGGGCGATCACGCCGTCTCGCCTTGAATCCGCGTGCGGCTATGCCAACAGCTTGAAAATCCTGAGTTCTGAGCGGCTACGGTCGATCCTTCGGAACGAATCTGACCTGCGTCCCAGCTACCAAAGATCCGCCCCCTTGGTCGAACACGCCAACATTCGCGGTGCTGAATACTACGCCTCACAAGGAGATGAGCCGCTATGAAATCAATCCTCAATACTGCCCAAAACCTCATGACTCTTGGCCTGCACGGGATGGCCGTGGCCTACGAGCGACAGCTTGAAACACCGGCGCTGCTGAAAGAACCATTCGATATAAGGCTTGGCTTAATGGTGGACGCCGAAAATAGCGAGCGGGAGAGCAGAAAGGTTGGACGTTTGCTAAAAGCCGCGAGGCTTCGTGAGAATGAAGCCACAATGGACAGCATTGAATTCAAAGCATCCCGAGGCATAGACCGGAATACTGTCATGACCCTCGGAGAGTGTGAATGGTTGGCGCGACGTCAGAATGTGATCATCACAGGCGCCACGGGCACTGGCAAAACTTGGCTCGCTTGCGCACTCGGAAACCAGGCCTGCCGCCTTGGGCGAGCGACGCTGTATCGCACCGCCAGCAAGCTTTTTGAAGAGATCTCACTTTCTTACGCTGACCACACCATGCCCAAACTACGTCGGCAATTGATACGCGCAGAACTATTGATTATCGACGATTTGGGCATCGGTGGGATTGACGCCCAACTTGGCCCGTTCCTCCTGGACGTTATCGACCAGCAGTCACAGAACGGGTCATTGCTGATCACAAGCCAGTACCCGAAAGAAAAATGGTATGACCTGTTCTCCGATCCCACGATTGCCGACGCGATTCTTGACCGTATCGTTCACAAGTCTCACGTCGTCGAGCTAAAAGGCGAATCGATGCGGAGGGTCAAAAGTCGTAGACGCACGTAAAAAATTCAAGTGCGAGCCTCGACTGGTCAACATGAATGCAATTGGTCAAGTCGAATGCAAACAGCTGGTCATGTGCAATGCAATCGACTGTTTCTAATGATATTTTCAATGCAGGCAGAATCACCTTGTCATGGTAGTTCTGGTGTCATAGTCCGTTGTTGCGGCGTTTTCAAAACGGATCAGGGCCACCCTCAACACCGGTAAAAGTGATTTCAGGTGGTTCGCCCTCTCGCTGCCATCCGAACTGATAAAGCAGCCACTGGTAAGTACCTTCTTGACGATCAGCTATGAGTAAAAGTGTCCATCCAACCCGCAGCAGTAGGTTCGCGTTTTCTTCACTACGGGTACTGGTCAATTTAGTCGTCTTGTCGATGCTCATCTGGCATCCTCATACTGAGACCATTGATGAAAGATAGCCTTGAGCCCGCCTGACCACATCTGAGCGGTTCGGGTTACGCTGGTTGAGGTGGCGCAAGCGATGTCTGTCCACTCACTCTCTTCATCCAATAATGACCGCCAGAAATCGGCTAGAAGCGGACGCTTGCCTGCTGTCGGTTTTGGGGCCTAGAACAGCAGCAAAATGTATGGATGCCGCTAAAACGAGCGCCGCATATTGGATAAGTTCTTCATCTGTGCGCATGCCAGGCCAATGAGAGGCTGCATCGGTATCTGGACATGATGATAGCGAAACGATACCGTCGATGGAGAAAAATCATTTAATTTGGAGCAATAGATATGGATGTCTTAGATATTAAATTAGAAAATTGCTATGGAATTCAAAAGCTTGATGCCAAGCTTGCATTCAAAGGGACCCAGAAAACACCAGATGGCTCAGCCTTCTCGATCTATGCGCCGAACGGCTTCATGAAGACGTCGCTTGCGCGGACATTTCTGGACTTCCAAGAAGGACGTGACAGCCAAGACCTAATTTTCCCGACACGTACAACCATCCGCGCAATCACAGCCGAACCTGCTGCTTCGATCACCCCCGACTCCGTGTTTGTCATCAAACCCTATGTGGAGCGTTATTCCGGCTCTGGAACCTCGACATTACTAGTAAACCCCAAACTGAGAGGAGAATACGAAGAGGCGGTGAGAAATATCGAGTCGACTCAAGAAGATCTGCTGAAGACGTTGAAGGAGGCTTCAGGGTGGCCAGGTAAAGCGTCTCCCGTCTCCGAAATAAAAGAAGTCTTCAAATTTACGAGTCCGTATGAATTTTTTGTAGAACTAGCAGATAAACTTGACGGCGATACTAGGTTCAATGACTTGTCCTATATAGAAATTTTCAACGACAAAACGATAGCTGCGTTTAAGGCTGGTACGCTCCATCAACAGCTTCAAGAGTACATGTCTAAATATCAAGAGCTGGTGGAAGGCTCTCCTCTCCTCAGCAAGAAGTTCAATCATGCTGGGGCCAGTGATGTCTCTAAAAATCTTCAAACAAATGGCTTCTTTGAAGCTAATCACACCCTAAATATTTCTAATGGAGGGGTAAGGACTGAAGTTTCTTCTGCCAAGGAGCTGGAGGGGTTAGTCCAGGCAGAAAAGCAACGCATCTTGGGCAACAAAGAGTTGTCTGCGAGGTTCGATGCGGTTGATAAACAGCTGCAAAAAAATGCTGAGCTAAAAAAATTCAGGGAATATTTGACACTCCATCCGGAAATCCTCCCTGAACTTGGTGATTTTGAAGGATTCCGAAAGAAGCTGTGGTTCAGCTACTTCAATGTAGCTCAATCAGCTATGAAAATTTTCGCCATGGCATATGCTTCAGCAAAGGACGTAATTGCGCACACGGCAAAGCAGGCTCAGGAAGAAAAAACCAAATGGGCTGCCGTTGTCACTCAGTTCAACGAACGGTTTTATGTTCCCTTCAAGCTGGTTGTTCAGAATCAACAAGACGTCATTCTAAAAGGCGAAAGCCCGAAAGTTACCTTTGAATTTCATGATGGCCAAGAAACCTGTGGGGTCGAAGAGGAAAAGCTGCTTCAGGTTCTCAGCCAAGGAGAGAGGCGGGCACTTTACATATTGAATGTCCTTTTCGAAGTACAGGCACGCCGAGAATCGAACCAGACTACCCTGTTTGTAGTTGATGATATCGCGGACTCATTCGACTACAAAAACAAATACGCCATCATTGAATACTTTAATGAAATTTCCAAGGTTACATTTTTTAGACTGCTATTTCTAACTCATAATTTTGACTTTCACCGAACAATCAGCAGCCGTCTCCAAATTGCTAGAGAGCGAAGGTTTTTTGCGAGAAAGGATCAGCGCGCGCTAACATTTGTACCAGAAAAATATCAGAATAATCCATTTATTATTTGGAAGAATGGATTAGCCCAGAACGCAGCTTTTCTAGTAGCGAGCATTCCTTTTGTGCGAAATCTAGCTGAGTACTGCCACGGGACTACTAGCCAGCACTACCTGAGGCTGACATCCCTTCTACACATAAAAGCAGATAGTAAGGCTCTTACAATAGCGGATCTTGAGTCAACGGTTAAGGCCACGCTATCGGACCAGGCAGCATTATCTCTTCCAAATCCCACATATAGCGCCCTTCAACTAATATACGATCAAGCGGAAGCGCTCGCCGCCAATGCTGCGGACGATGTCGAACTAGAATCGAAGGTGATTTTATCCATTGCCATCAGGCTGAAGGCCGAAGAATATATGATTAACAAAATAAATGATGTCGCCTTCGTAGAGGCTATCAGCAGAAATCAAACATTCGAGTTGTTCAACAAGTTCTCATCAAGTCTATCATTCGGTAATGATGAAATCATGGTGCTCTCGCAGGTGAATCTGATGACTCCTGAAAATATCCATCTCAACTCTTTCATGTATGAGCCTATATTGGATATGTCAGCGCTTCATCTTTATGATCTGTACGAAAAGATCAAAGCGCTGTCGTAAAAGCCAACTATAGCTACGGCATGTAATTTGTTACTGTGGTGCTCACTGGTTGAATGCACTAACTTGCTCCGCCCAATTTACGTTTGACCACCAGTCGCTTGAATCCGGCATGACCGGTCATTACATCGAATTTAACCAGCACACCGATTGTGTGATGACTGGCTGCGAGTCTTGGCAACGCAGTTGGCGAAAGGCAGAAAGCGGCCGATAGATGTGATCGAATCGTGCCTATATAAAACGAGGACAACACACGGTAGCTGAGTCGGGTTTTAAGTAGGGACCTGGTTTCGGCATTATTTCTGGAAATTCTCCGACCCTAAACGTTTTCACACAGCTTGGACCCATACCAGACGGTCGGTAAGCTGCGACCACGCCAAGAGACGGCTCGCAATTTGTGAACGAAGGGCGACGCGCCTGTTCCGCGGAGCTGGCCTAGCGATCAAGGAGAGGGGTAAAAAGGTCTCGAAGAGCGCGGTCGTCAAATTTTTCCCCGTCCCGTTTGCCCGATGACGGGATACTCGGAGAGGAGGCGCGACTGCTTCGGTCTTCAATCTCGCCTATGCGATCCTCGATGGCTGAGACGGCGCTATTCAACTTAGCTTCCGGCACACCAAAACGCGGCGCGAACTTTTTCAAGGCATTGATCCGGTCCGATAGGGAGGACTCGCTATCATCCTCGCGAATGCGACTAGTGTTATCCTCGAACTCTTCGAGCACAGCCGTCTGCAAAGCACAGGTAATGCTGTCGGGCAGCCCATTCGCAGCATCCACTGCATCCACAAGGGTGGAGAGCATGTCACTTGAACTCCACCGTATGGTGTCGGTAAGGGCCTTTTCGATGAGCTCTAGGAATTCGGCTTCATAAATGAACGGCCGGCCATAACCCCTACCGTCCCGCAGGGAAAAGAACTCGATCAGAACCTCCCCGTCTGACCATGCACTGAAGCCCTGCTGTGGATTTCGCGCGATCTTGATGATGCTGTCGGCAAACCGCCGGTCGTCAGTGATCTCCCACCAATCCATCAGCATCCGGAGCCGTCTGGAGTTTGCGGCATCATTGTATTCGAGTGAGCGGGCGTCACCGGCTCGCGGACGCCAGTGCGGGCGCTCTTCGATCATCTCAACCATATCAGCGCAGGCTCTGGCGATCTTCGCTTGGTCGGACTCGCTAAGCCCAGACGGATGCACGAAGTCCCAAAGGCTCGACAGCCAGTCGATTGAGACCGCCGTGGGAGCAAGGCGAATAAGGAGATCTGTGTCCAACAGGTAGGTTGAGAGATAGTCTTTGAGCGAAGGATTGAGAAAAGAAACCGTTGGCCTGTCGATGTTGACGACATTGACGAAGCTACCTTCCAGAATACGAAGGGCTTCTTCGAAATCTTTAGGACCGTGTGCCAGACCGTAGGCCGTGCTCATCGAGGTATGCAGGATATCGAAAGATGAGCGAAGAGTCGTGATTGAAACCCCGTATTCTGATAGGAAAAACATCGCCATCAGGAGATGCCTGCACCGGTGATCAATGTGCGTTCGGAAAGCGGTGTCCCAAATCTGGCTTGGATTGTTCAGGGCGCCGATAAAGGCAGCGGGATAATTGGCGGGTTCAATGTCACCAACGCGAAATGCATCGGTCATTGCCTCGATGACACGTGGGTTATAGTTCTTGTGATCAACGATTTCCGGGAGCCTCTTACTCTCCAATAACGCCCGGATATGCGACTGTGGCGTCTCTGACACGAAAAGATGATTGTAGAGAATCCGCGCTTTGATTCGACGAGTGTAAATACCAACATCGAGTACGTACTTCGTCACATCGAGGCGCTGATCACCAAGGTGTTCAGAGACTCTACGGGCTTCCTCAAATATATAACCCCTCGTTGTCAGAATGAAACGGGCATTCGGTGAGCGACGTATGCGGCTCATGAAGCGCGCAAGGTCAGAATCTTTATGCGCCAAAGCTTGTCGATCGAGGGCGACCTTTCCAAGAAAATCATCGAAAAGAAATATTTGCTTTTTGCTGTCGTTAATGGCGGCGAAGCCGTCTTCCAAACTACGGATGGGAATAAGCTCCCACTCCTCGCTTAGAAATGTATAGCAAAGCATCTCGGCCAGTGTGGTTTTGCCAACGCCCGGCGGCCCGGATATGATGAGAAGCCGATGCTTTTCAAGCGTAGCCAGTGATTCGTCGAAGCTGGGGTTTGATGCGTAGACACGAACCTTTTGTTCGATGTCTTCACGTGTTAGCGCTGCAAAGGTATGGGCCGCCGCATGTACGACCCGCTCCAAAACACCCACGCCCGAGAGCCAGAGTTTGATGTGCGACTTGAGGATGTCTGGGTACTTCCGGAGAAGACCATTGAGGTCCTCCGGACCAAAAATATCCGCCTCAGATTTCAGACTTGACCCTATGAGTGGAGAGAGCCTACTTTTGCCAAGCGGAGTAAATCTACAGGAGGTCGCGAGTATGTAACGGGTGGGAGCCAGCCTATCGATTGAGGAACGCTCGCGCTTCATGGCCGCCGTTAATTTGCTGAACGGCGAACCTTCATAATGCTTCGCCTGTAGAACAACGTTCCCGCTGGCGTGCGCGTGCCGACCGTCAATACCACCATCTGGGCCTGCGCAGAATGCCTCAAAGCGAAGTCCTTCTTCTTTTCCGACGAGGTCCCGGACGAGATCCTCAAAGTCCGCCGATGAGAGATTTCTGAAGTCATAGCTCATGCTGCATTTTACTCCAATCCGCGCCAAGGTCAGGTCGCTAATACTCGTCAGACAGAAGATCATCCACAGGTACCTTTGCCGTCGAACCTGACCGGATGCGATCAGCATGGCGCGTGAGTAAGGAGGCGAGGCGGAGTGCCCGGAGGATCGACGATTTCGCGCTGCCATCTGATACTACAATGATGTTTAAGACAGCAAGCGGTTATTCAACGACGTCAAAACGATTGAATTTCTCTACTGAATGTCTTAGCCCCTTTACCAGACCCGATCCCTGAAGGGACGGGGAGCGGGGGGTAACTCTGAACACTTCTGCGCCAGAGTTGGATCTGAATATCAGACGCCTACTTTTCTGCTGTAAACACGTGCCTAAAGCTTCAGCAGAATCGACCCATTGCGGTCAGTCAACAACGGCAATTTTTGCCGGTGGCGAAGGGCTGCATTGGGCGGAGCTCTGCCCTCCACACCAGGCAGCTGTTGGTCGACTTGAGCCAGTCGTGGATACGATGCGCACTGGTCAAGTCGGATGCAAATGCCTGGTCAAGACGAATGCAAATTGGTGGTCAAGTCCATGCAATTACACAAGATTGATTCCGACCCGACTAACCTGCAAAGCATTGATCGTGTACGGCTACCACGTAAGCTCGATTTCGCTGCTCGAGATGAGGCCAATCGTAGGCTTGGGCGGGCAGGGGAGGAATGGGCTTTGGGGTACGAAGAGTATCGGTTAGTGACGGCTGGGATGGAGACGCTTGTCCCAGGCGTAGATTGGGTGTCAGAGTCAAAAGGTGATGGAGCCGGATTCGACATCCTTTCATTTGAGGACCATAGCCAGCACCGCTTCATCGAAGTGAAAACTACCAATGCTGGATTGATGACTTCGTTCGTGTTGAGTAGAAACGAGCTGGAGCGCTCAAGGGAAGAAGGCGATCAGTTTTACCTTTATCGAGTTTTTAACTTTTCAACGAATCCTCAGTTGTACATGCTGCGAGGCGACCTAACACAGAAGCTTCATTTGAAGCCGATGGATTATCGCGCGAGTTTTCGTGAAATTGTCTCGTAACCTTAGCGGTTTTGGTCGTTGGACGTAAAAATCTTCAGAATTTCCCGATTCCCTGTAGTCCATTTCCGAATCATACTCCCGCCTGCATCAAGCCATTGCGGTGTTTCCACTAGCGCTCTAGTCTCCCCTAGTCGTTGCCAATTCAACGACCGGTTTTGACAGACCGAATTCAAAGTGAATCCGCATGTGCTCGCGTTATGGCGGCTGTACGTGGGGCACCTTCGTGTGCGCCGGGTTTCCCTTTGCTTTGCCGGTCTGTCAACCCGCGTATAGCTGCCACCATTTGTTTGACAGCAGGCGTGTGGCGGCTCCCTAAAGCAAAGGAGTTCGCTATGTTAAAAATCGTCCCAGACCCACCCCTCAGCCTTAACCAATCCCTCGAAGACATCCTCGTCCAAATCTCCGAATACCTGGTCTGCGCCATGACCGTGGCACAGCAGACTGTCCTGCTTCATTCCAGCTCTCCGGGCCAGATCCTGACCTTGTCCACCCTGCATGAAATCGACAACGCCCGCGCTTTGGTTGAAGTGGCGTTGAGTAAGGTTCAGTTGCGGCATTGATCTGGCGGCTGTAACAGCGGGGTTTCCCGTGGTCGAGCGAGGGTGGCTGGTCTGGCATAGGCGAGCGCTTTGCGCTCGATCGCGGGCAACACCCGCTCCTACAGGTATTGGCGTCGCCCTGTAGTTGCATTGAGGGCTAGGGAGGTTGGGATGGATGAGGATTCGCGGTCGAGTCTCAAAACGCTAGGCGTCGGCACATTCGCTGAAGGCGAGGGCGGGGCAGGCGCTGAGCGGTTGTTTCGGGTCGAACCAGGGCACGGTGCGGCGTTCGTGCTGGAGCAGGTTTCGATCATGATGGGCTGTGCGCACCACCTGACGTTGCAAGCCGGCCTTGAGCAGGACGGTACGTCGGCGTGGGCAGCGCATTATCTGGTGGGGATGGCCAAGGCGCTGGTTGAGGATGTGGCCCATGCCATTGACGTTGAGTCGGGGGCCAGCCGTCCGCTTCAGCCCGATCATAGGCGGTGAACGGCGCGGCCTGTGGCAGAGGGTCCGCATCAGGCACGGAAAGCGTTGGAGGAGCTTCGCGCCTGATGGACGAACACTGAGCTAAAGGCCCAATTACAGGTGGAAGTCGCCCGCGGCCTCCGGCTGGTAAAGCACTTTCCTGATCCCGATCCGGCGGGTCCGGTCAGAAACGCGCCAGTCGATGGCGTCCCCCTCCTGATAGCCGAGGATGGCGGCGCCGATGTCGGAACACACGGAGTACTTCCCGGCGCTGCTGTCCGCGTCTTCAGGGTACACCAGGGCCACTTCGATCTCTTCGTCGTCCAACTGCAGCAAGGCCCTGGAGTTCATCGTGACAACATTGCGCGCCACCTGCTGCGGCGTGACGACAATGGCTCGCTCAAGCTCATGTTCGAGTTCAACAACGGTCGGGCCTTCCTCGAGCGCGATCAGGCTCTCGAGCCTGGCCTTGTCGATTTCAGTGATGTAGATCTCAGTGGAGTCGCCAATGGCACCTTCACGCAAGCACTGGAGATAGCGCCCCGCCGTCATGGAAAATGACTTCAATGTCGGCGTTTCGCTCTCAAGCAGAAAACCGCTGCGCAGAAAAACTTTCAGCGAGCGCGTGTTGTCCGGGTGGATCTTGGCGATGAGCTTCTCGGCCCGCATGTCGAGGAAGGCCAGTTTCATGCCTTCGCGGATCGTGCGGGCGCCAAGGTTTCGGCCCCATTTGTCGCTGTCTCCGATAACCAGAACTATCTCGCAATTGGAGCCGGTCTTGATCAGACGGACAAAACCCACCGGGGCATCATGCCGGTCATAGGCCATGAAGAATCGGCCACCCCGGTTGAATAAATGGGTCAGGATCGGTAATTGAGTTCGATCAATGACTTGCTCGATGGAGCGGGAAACATGACGCGAATCGCTCAGATAGCAGGTAACGCGCTCATCTTCCAACCAATCCATCAGTGTCAGTGCGTGTGCCCGAGTAATTTCCGGGCACAGCGAAATGAAAGGCTTGTTCATCTTCACCACAGTTATTTGGAAAGAATGAAAGCCCTTCATGGCTATGGCCATGACGGTTCTTTCGGCAACCGGCCATTTTACGACATAACGCGAGTAATGCCGAACAGCAGTCGAAGATCTGGTGCATGGCCTGCCAGCATCAGCATAAGGCTGGACCGGTTTCTGGCAGTGAAAACCGGTCCCGTGTTGAAGCAGGTGTGCAGTCTGGCGATCAGACCGCTACAGCAACCAAGTCCATGCTTCTGTCTTGAGCATCAATGATGAAGGGCAGCGGCAGGGGGTGTGTCGTGTCAATGGAGGTAACCTCGAAACCGCCCACGACCAGGGGCTGCCGCTGTTCCAGTACGATCGATTCCTCCGCCAGCCGTTTGACCATTCTCGCGTGGTTCATTGCGATTTCATTGAGCGTTGACACGGTACATCTCCGATAACTGAGCAGGCCATTCGTTGGGCGTGCTCAAGCGTTAGTGTTGGCCGCTGCCGCGTCAGAATTATGTCTTTTCCGGGCCGCTGGAACCGCATTGTGCAATAGCCAAGCCAGAGGTTGTTAGGTTTTTGCGGCGGAATTTCAAATGCGACGAGTGGCGGTATTTCACACTGTTGGCTTTGAAGATTGCCATCTATTTGCCATTATCCATGCCACGATTTGATACCCAAGGTTTGAGCACACGATGAATCAGATGGCCGCGCAAACAGTCGCCTCACTATGGCCGCACATGCAGGGGGTGGGGCCGCTGGGCACGCCAGCGCGTAATTCACCGTTTGAGGTCGGCGAGGTGACGGTCGATCGTGTTGTAGTTCGCACCGGCAAGTCGGCGAAAACCAAGGTGGTGCTTCCCCGAATGGCCTTTGAAGCAGCTCTGGGCTATCTGCTCACACATGGCCATCACGCTGGCAATCCCTGTGAAATTGCCGCCGCCGATGCGCCCGAGAAGGCCGGCCCGCTGTGCTTGGCCTCGCGTCTGCTGCCGTCGGGGAAATATGGGGTTCGCAACATCACCTATGTGCTGCCGATTCTGCAACAGCTCGGGGTGGTGGAGATCAATGCGAATAAGCCTTCCCGCGTTTGGTTGGTGAACCAGACAGCTGTGCCTGTGGCCGGTCCTGGTCTTGAAGAGGCGGTGAAGGTCGATGCCGGTGCATCCCTTTTGACACCTATCCAACACGCCTTCGCCGATCACCTGGCGGTGCTGTGGGCGGGTGGGGTGGATTCGTTTGTTCACCGCTATGCGATTACCGATCACCGTGCTTGGAACACCTGGAAAAAACGCGGGCATCGTGGTGAGTGGTGGTGCAATACCTTGCCTCAGGCAGCCGCGCATTACTCCTGGTATGAAGAGTCGGCACCTGATGATTTCGCCAGCATCGCAGCGCGTCTGCGCGTCGCGCTGGCGGCCAATGATTGTCGCGCTGCGCAACAGGCCTGTGAAGCATTGTTCGCTTGGGGCAATGTGGCGTTGGGCAAGGACGGTGGCGCGCGCGCCTGGATTAACGCACAGCTGGCCAGTTCGACGCTGTGTGAGTCGATTCTGCTGGCGGTCGAATTGCTCCATCCGGTTTGCCGCAAATCGCTGGAGGCGTTCGATGGCGAGCGTCTGCTGATGAACTCGACGATGACCAAGGTGTATGCGGCGGCTGATCCACTCAACATCATCATTTATGACGGTCGCGTAGGGGCAGCGTTGGGGTTGCTGGCCCGACGCTGGTTGCTGGCAGACGGTAAGCAGTCGGTGCCAGATGATCTGGCCTTTTGCTGGGGCGGTAAGCGCGATGATCCGGCCGACACGCGTAACCCTTCGTTAGGCAGCCTGCGTTTTTCCAAGTTGGGATACACACTCAAGCAGGTATTGGACTGGGCGAATCTGGTGCGCATCAGCAATCGGATCTTGCGTCAGGTGGCTTCGACACTTCGTGCGCAGGGGCAATCTGTCAGGTTGCTGGACCTTGAACGGGCCTTGTTCATGGTGGGGTACAACGTTGGCGGTGGGGAAATTTTGTAGGCACGAGCTTGCCCTGCGATGCGGCTGACAGGGCGCAATTGCAGGGCGCTTTTGGGTTGTTTGCGTCTACTCAGTCAAGCAACTACTTGCCGCTGATGCGCAGGTATCTGCTCGATGAAGCGCTCGAAATGTTCCAGGCGGACTCTGCTTTTCGCCACTGCTCGGCCCACGGTCTGCATGTCGTGGATCAGGTCGGTGGCGTCGAGGCGGTGCAGGTTGCGGCCAATCAGTTCTTCGCAGCCTATCGAGGCCAGACCTTGGCTGGTCAGGTCGACGTTGTAACGCGCATAGGTAAACAGCGGCGCACTGTGCTGCAGGCCGATCATGTCGCCCAGTTCACTGTCCAGCGGGTCACCCGCGACGCATTTACCAAAGGCACGGCAAAGCATGTCTTGTTGGTTTGCCGACGCCAGCATCAGGCCGGCAGGTGTCGAGGTTGCGGTGTAAAGCAGGTTCATCTGTCTGGGGGTCAGTTCCGGCGCCGAGGCCGGATGCAGGCCTGTGCCCACCGACACCAGCAGCATGTCGTCTTCACCGGTTTTCCAGCCCATGCGATAGGCCGGCAGCGTGGCACTGAGGTAGGAGATGAACGCCGGGTTGTTGTAGGGGGTAAGGCCGCCGTCGATAAACACGAACGGTTTTTTCAACCCCGGAAAATGGATGGTTTCCGGAGCAAAAAAAGTGGGTGCCGCGGTGCTGGCGCGCACAATGCGCCACAGTGGCAGGTCCAGGTTGCAACCTGGCCCCGGCTGGTTGTACTGGGCATAGGGGTTGTTGGTGAGCAGCCAGGGTGAGTCTGTGGTGGCGTTTTTCAGCACCACCATCAGCAGGGTTTTCAGTTGCTCGGAGCCCAGGGTGGTGTGTTCGCCGAAGCGTTCCTTCATCAGGCGCTCGAGCTCGCCGTGAACATAGCGATGAAAACCCATACGTTGCCACCAGCCTGCACGTTTGAACATGCGCTGGCCGGAGGTGTTGTACAGGTCACGTAGTTCATCGACCTCCATGCCCAGCGACAATCCGGCTGCCAGAATGGCGCCGGTGCTGCAGCCGGAAACGAAGTGGAACCAGTCGGACAGACGCAACTGCGGGTTGCCGGTACTCACGCGCAGCAAGCGTTCGATCTCGGCCAGTATCTCTACCGCGATCACGCCGCGTATGCCACCGCCGTCGATGGTCAGCAGGCGCTTTTGGCCCTCGCTTCGGACAATGCCCTGAAGGACTGAATTCACTACAGGCTTCCTTTTGTGTAGTTGATTGGCGCTCAACCGCCGTGGGCGGGAACAATGGCCTTGCGTTCGGTGGTGGCCAACCAGTTCATGTGCTCACGAGACAGTTCAACACCGACCACTTCGAACACGGCTGGGCCCATGCCCTCGGCTTGCGGGCTCGCCACCAGCGCTTCGACGCGCTCAAGGTAGCGCTCGGTCGATTGGTACTGCGCGTGCAGTTCCTTGATGGAGGTGTTGTTGGCGTGCAGTTCCAGCACCGCGCCGATCACCGGAATCCAGCCGATTGCAAACACAATCAAGTCTTTCCAGGCCAGCTCCAGCCCAGGCAAGGTGGTGTGCTTGAAGAAGGAATAGAAGGACAGCAGCAATACACAGAGGATCACTGGAATGCAGATGGTCGCCTTGACTACGCGTTCGATTTTCTCGTGCTTGAGGTGCAGGCGATGGCGGGCATTGTGGTAGTACGCGCGCTGTGCCCCAATCCAGTCGTTAAGCACTTTGCTGCGATCTACCGGAAGCACGCTGGTGTTGTTGCCACCCAGCGAGGCCTGCCTGATCAGCGAGACGATGGTGCGGCGCTTGTCCTGGCCTTGGGCCGGTAGCCGTTGCGCCAGCGAAGCGTTGCCTTGCGGATCGACCAGGCCCAGCGCTTGCCAGAAGAATTCGATACGTAACGACTCGGAAACCGCGCGGTAAAAGGCGTAGCGGAATTTGGTCCGGTTGGGCTTGGCCCGCAGGTACCAGAGAAATGACAGCACAAACAGGCAGACATAGCCCGCCAGCACCAGGGCGACAGGGAGGATCTTTGCGTAGAACAGGAACACGCTGGTCAACAGCAGGGTCAGCCCGGCCACGGTACGGTGGGTGCGGTCGGTCTTGAGTTGCATGGCGTTGGCCAGGCCGTCGAAACGCTGGAACAGTTCGCTTATCGATTTCAGGTCGGCAGAGCGCTGGCTGTAGAACGGCTGGTCGTCGCTCGGCCAGTGGCCTTGGCTCTTGCTGGTGTGGGCAAGGGCTTGGCTTGAGCGGTTCAATTCGCGCAGATGTTCCAGGGTGTTGGCCGGCGGTTTGGCGCTGACGCTGACACCTTCAGCGCCGGCACTGAGGATGTAGCCGCAGTTTTGATCGATGGCACTGGCAGACTGACGATTGGCGCTGATGCGGTAAACCGGCACGGTGTCGACATCGTGCAGGTAGCGGCTGATGTCGTTGCGCAGCTGGCTGGCAGTGTCTCGTGTGCGCGCCAACAGTGCCAGCGGTTGCAGTGCCTGCAAGGTGAGGTGCTCAGTGCCGCCAGGCTTGGGCTGCGCACCGCGATTGGCTGAAAGGTTGCCATCCCAGATCACCACCAGGATGTCGGACTTGTTAAGCAGGTAGTCACCCAGGTTGCAGTAGGCCTGCTGACGCTCACTCACTTGCGGCAGTTCCAGTACCGGCAGGCCGAGCGCCTTAAGCTCGGCGTGGAGCGCATCGAACGCCTCCAGCGCTGCGCCGTGGAAGTCTTCGCGGTAGTGCGCCAACGGCATTGGAAACACCGTTACCGGCTCTACCGGCAAGCCTTCCTTTCGCAGCGCCAGGGCGGTTCTGGCGATCAGTTGATCGGCCCCTTCGGCAAGCCCGGTGATCACCCGCAGGGCCAGGTCGGGGTACTGCCGGCGCAATGACGCAATCAGCTCACGGAACTCACGTTCAATCCGCGCAGCGTCCTGGGTGAGAACGTCGCGATGCCCGCTGACACCGATGACAATGGAAAGGGGTTGGCTCATACCTGTGGATTCACTCATCAACTGGAGAGCATCCGGCGCACTGGGGCTACTGCCTAAACTCGACATGACATCAATGTGCCTTTACTCAAAGAGCGCCAGCATATCGAGGTGAGATAAGGATTAGGAGGCGTAGATGGACATTATTATGAAAAACTTTCCGATTATTGCGTGGCAGCTCCAATTCAGCTTTAAATGTTACTTGATATTGATTGGCCATTATCGGCTTCGAGCTCGCTCACGGACGTCTTCATGCAAAATGACAGCAGCACAGTCAGGGAAATCAGGGTCTTCCTTTCCTCAACATTCAAGGATATGCAGGCCGAGCGACACTACCTGCTGACACGGGTATTTCCCGAAGTGCGTGAGGCGTGTGAAAGCCGGGGCGTGGGCTTCACTGAAATTGATCTGCGCTGGGGCATCACCGAGCAGGAAGCTGAAAAAGGCACAACCGTCGCCGTCTGCCTGAAAGAGATCGACCGCTGCCGTGAATTCCCACCGTTCTTTATCGGTTTTCTGGGCGAGCGCTACGGCTGGGTTCCAGACCAGGCGATGCTCAATGACTACCTGCAGGGTAAGGAGCTCAGCGAGTACGTCGGCAAGATCCAGACGGCGCTGGACAAGAACATCAGCGTGACTGAGCTTGAGTTTGACTACGCGCTTGAGGGGCATCAGCAGGGCCGTGCCGAAGCGTTGTTCTATTTGCGTAGCACAGCGCTGACCAGTGAATTGTACAGTCAGTCAGGCGGCGCGCAGTCCACCGATTTTTATGACCCAGGCCACGGCAAACTTGAGCTGCTCAAGCACAAGCTTCGCGCCTCAGGCGTCATCGAAATCGATAATTACGCGTCGGTTGAAGTCTTTGGTGAGTCGGTAAAGGCTCAGTTGCTGCAGGAGCTGGAGCGCCGCTACCCGGAACAGCAGGGTGCCCTGGCTTTGCTGCGCCTCCCGCACGAGAACTTCGCCAGCACGCGCCTGAAATTCTATGTGCCGCCAGCAGGGTCTTGCGAGGCGGTATTGGGCTATTGCCATAGCCGGCTGAGCGGCAAAGAAAAACGACCTGCGTTGATTATCGGTGAGCCGGGAGCAGGTAAAAGCGCCTTGATGGCTTATCTGGCACGCAACCTGCCGCGCCAGTCCGTGCTTGCAGGCGCCAGAGTCCTCGACTTTCACATCGGTGCCGATGGTAAGCGGGGTATCGATCAGTGGCTTGACGACATTCAGGTGTTGCTTGAAGGCCGCGTAACGCCAGAGCAAGCATTGACGCAAGTGCCTTCTGGAAACGAAAAGTGGCAGGCACTGGTCCAGCTGCTGTCGCGAAGCGTCGCCACGGCGCAAGGCAAGCCGCTTATTCTGCTCCTGGATGGTATCGAGCGCTTCGATAACCCAAGCCAGGTGCTGCGGCAGTTCCAGAAGCTGTCCTTGCCTGAACAGGTCATCGTCATTCTGTCGGCGACACCGAGCCTGGATGCAGGCGAGGAATCGGTCTGGCGCTATGGGCTTGAGCGCGCGGATGCTGCGCTTCTGCGCAAAATGATCGATACCTACACCCTCAACTACCGCAAGCGTTTACCGGACGCGCTGGTCAACCAGCTGATCCAGGCGCCAGCAATGACCTTGCCGGTGTACATGCGGGTTGTCCTCGAACAAATGCGCATTCGTTCGGCCCATGAGACGCTTGAGAAAGATATTCAGGGGTTGCTGAGTCATCCGGATGTTGGAAGCCTGTTCCGCTCGATGCTCACTGCGTGGGACCTTGACCTGAGCACGGCAAACCATCCGCAGGTCGTGACCCGGGCGGCACAATACCTGTGCGCTTCGCGGGCGGGGCTTTCCGAGCGCCAACTTGCCTTGCTGCTGGCAAGCGACAACGATGAGCCCGAAGGCGATAGCGGGCAAAAGCGCGCCCCGCAGCTGCTCATGAGTCGCGTGCTCTCGGTTTTGCGTCCTTACCTTGTACGCTATGAGGGGCGTGAGCAACTGATGCATTCGTCGCTGCAGTCTGCCGTCATGCAGGGTGCAGATGAAATCCTTATTCGCCAGGAAATCATTCACATCGTGGGATGGGCGAGCAATGGCCAGCATCCGTCGCTGAGTAATGCGCTGGGCAGCTTCACCCCGCTGATCATCGCCGAGCGCATTTTCCAAGCCTGTGAGCTACTTGCCCTGGATTCTGAAGACGCCGTGGCCTTGGACACGCTGCGTTGGGATCTGCAAAAGCCGCTTTGCGTCGTGGCCTGCTACCAGTCTGCCCCGGCAACCTTGATGCAAGCTTTCGCCACGCTCGGTGCTCAACAGCCAGAGCCTGCTCAGGCGATAGCGAATATCACCGCCGCCTGGAAAACCAGCTCGCCGCTCTGGTTTCCGCTGGCGGTCGAGGATCTGGCGGTTTGCAACCAGATTACCCACCAGTTCATCGACCTTTCATACAACGCGCTGTGCGAAGCCTGGTGCGCATTTGTTGCCGAATTGATTGCCGGCCGCTTTAACAACAACCTCACGCTACAGGCGCGTAACAACGCCAACCTGGCCGCGATGTACATTGCCAGTCGACGTCCGCAAGAGGCGGAACGCCTTGAACGGCAGGTGTTGGCCCAGTTTGAAGCCGCGTTCGGCAAGGACCACCCAGAAGTCGGCAAGGTGTTGGCGGTCATCGCGCTTGCCCGCTATCAGCAAGGTGATCTTGCAGAGGCGGCGAGCCTCGGGAGCAAAGCTTACAAGATCCAGTTGGCGGCTTATCCGCACGGCAATCGAGACCTGGTACAGATACTCAGCAACCTCGGCTTGACCTACAGGGACCTGGGGAAACTCGACGCGGCAGAAGCAATGCTGCTCGATGGTTTCAAAATGGCGGCTAAGGTTTTCGACGCGTTCGACATCGACTTCATTACCCTGACAGTCGTTCTGGCGGACACCTATTGTGATAAACAGGACTACATCCGAGCTCGCGCATTCGCTGCCAAAGCGCTGGAGGCTGCTGGAAACTCGCTACCCAGCTGGCATCCGACCCGCATCCACGCACTCGTGACTCATGGGAACGTGTGCGCGGGCCTGGACAAGGTCAAGGATGCTATTGAGGCCTACCAGACAGCGTACGCAATCTTTCTTGATACGGCGCCCGATGACCATCAACAGCTCTACACCCTGGAGTGCAACCTGGGGCAATTGTTGCTCAAGCAAGGCATGCTGGTTGAAGCGCAAGAAGTGCTGGGTAATGCCGTCGAGCGCAGTCGACACTTTCCTTGCGCGACCGGGGACGCCAGTAGCGCCCAGGAGATGTTCAACCAGTGCCTTACGTTCAGGTTGGACCAACAGCACCTTAAGGCTGAGCTGGCACACCGTCGGCTCATGGCCAGAGACTCGGCTACACGCTGCGGTCTGGTGATGTACTTGAACAATCTGGCCGTGGAATATAAAAACGGTGGTCAGTTCTTGATGGCGGAACAGTGCTTCCTGGCAGCCCTGGATATTGCCAAAGACTTGAGTGAGATAGACACGGCTGACCGCGCCATCGTGTTCAATGGCCTGGCGGCTTTGCGTGAAGAACAGAACCGCCTGGAGGAGGCCGAGCAGCTGTTTGTGCAAGTGTTGTATTTGCGTGAATCGGCATTTGCCAGCAACGATCAGCGCATCGCTCATTCGTGCTACCTGCTCGGCTCGGTCTACTTCAAGCAAGAGCGTTATGAGGAGGCTGAGGCCTATCTGGCGCGTGGTGTCGCAACCTTCAGAAGCGTCAGAAAGGCAGACATCCGGGCGTTTGCCGACTGCCTGAGCGTGTACGGCATGGTGCTCAAGAGAGTTGCCCGATTGGAGAACGCTCGCGCGCAGATGAAGGAGGCAATTGCGCTGTACAAGAAGTGTGGGCGTGCGGCGGCCTCAATGATTACGGGGCTTTCGCACGAGATTCACGAGATCAACATGCAACTTGGCGATGCCGCTGCAGTACCCGGCGGTGGGGCGACACCGAACTGGTGGAAACCCTGGACCTGGTAATCGAGCCTCACAACTAAAGGACGCGACGTTGGTGGAAATCCCCTTTGCTCAAATCAGCGAGCGTTTGAACAATCGCCGCTTCGCGGTGGCGGGCTGTCGTTCGTATGGGGCCGGGAGTCGAGCTACGTCGAGTGTGATGCGTAGCGGTTAACGACCTGCAGCGACTCCGCCAGGCGTCGTCAGTTCAATACGATGATCTTCGACACCAACTCCGCACTGTTCTTTGCCTGCAACTTCTTCATCAACCGCGCACGGTGCACCTCCACCGTGCGGTGCGAAATAGCCAGTTTGCGCCCGATCTCCTTGCAGGTCAGGCCGTTGACGATATGCGCAGAGATTTCCCGCTCCCTGGGCGTGAGGTTGACCGTGGGCCGAAATACCCGGTCCATGCGTTCGAAGTGCCACACCATCAACTGAAAGGGATCTTCCGGGGTCAGGGTGTAGCCGTTGGCCCGCGTCCAGAACACTTCGCCGCTGCGGTGCTGCATAAAGCGCTCATCCGAATACGCACCATTCTTGGCATGGCGCAGCCAGCTCAGGCTGCGTTCGCCAATGGCGTGGTAGTCCGCCTTTGAGGGATAGAGCTTGAGGATCAGTTCGCCCAGCAGGTCGTCGCGCTGGTAGCCGAACAGGCTCTGGAAGGCTTCGTTGAGGTCGAGCATGCGCCGGTTGCCGGTGATCACTTGCGGTGCAGGCGATACCTGGAAGGCCAGGCGTTCAAGGTCTTGCAGTTGTCGGGCTGGGTCGGTCATGGCGCAGGCCTCCCGCATGCTGATGATGTGTTGCCTCGCAGTATCCATCAGTCGGGCTACTCATCCCTATACGTAGTTGCACGAATAGCGAGGGCTTTGGGGTTGGGGCCATTGTAAGGAACGCCTGTTCAACCAGAAGGATAAAAACCATGGCTACCGATTCTGTCAGCATCGTCGCCGCCGCGCATTCGCGGTTTGGCCGCCTCGGCGACGCTACCCTGGAAGACCTGATTGTCGGCGTCACCCGTGCCGCCCTGGCGGATGCTGAGGTGGCGGCGTCGGAGGTCGATGCGCTGTTTCTCGGCCATTTCAATTCAGGGCTGGTGCCTGACGGGTTTGCGGCTTCGTTGATGTTGCAGGCCGATCCGGAATTACGCTTCAAACCGGCTACCCGCTGCGAGAATGCTTGTGCCTCTGGCGCGGCAGCGATTCAGGCGGGGATCAATGCGATTCTGTCTGGCAGCGCAGACCTGGTACTGGTGGTGGGGGTGGAGAAGATGACCTCCAACTCCACTGCGCAAGTGACTCAAGCCCTGGCCGGAGCGGGTTATCAGCATGATGTGGAAGAAGCAGGGCTGAGCTTCCCACAGTTGTTCGGGCTGGCTGCCGCACAGTACGAGCAGCTTTTTCAGAGCCCGCTGGCGGCCATGGCCGCCATTGCCGCGAAGAATCACGCTAATGCCATGGCCAACCCCTTGGCGCAGATGCACAAGGCAATGAGTTTCGAACACTGCAATACAGTGTCTGACAGCAATCCCTGCATCGCCCAGCCGCTGCGTTTGACCGACTGTTCGCTGGTCACCGATGGCGCGGCGGCGATTGTCTTGGCCTCAGCCAAGCGCGCCAAGCAGTTCCGCCGTGAGGTGGCGATGCGCAGTATGGTCCAGGTCAACGACTTTCTGCCGCTGTCGCAGCGTAACTTGCTGGCTTTCGAGGGGCCGCAACGGGCGATACAGACAGCCTTGGACAAGGCGCAGGTGACCCTCGCCGATCTGGATTTTGCTGAGGTACACGACTGTTTCACCATCGCCGAATTACTCATCTATGAAGCCATGGGCCTGGCACCGCACGGTCAGGGCCATCGGGCGTTGGAGGAGGGTATTGTTCAGCACGGCGGCACGTTGCCGGTGAACCTCTCTGGCGGTCTCAAAGCCAAAGGGCATCCAGTGGGGGCGACAGGGGTGTCGATGCACGCTCTGGCGTTTGGTCAGTTGACGGGAGATCCGATTGGCCTGGCGGCGCCGAATGCCGAGTTCGGCTTGCTGTTCAACATGGGCGGGATGGCGGTGGCCAACTACGCCTCGGTGCTGCAAGCGCGGAGGGCGTGACCGTGAATATTGCCAATTGGTTGCACGCTGCCGCCCAGCGCTGGCCCCAGCGCCCGGCGTTGTTCGAGGGGGCTCGGCAGGTTGCCGACTACCAAGGTTTCGCCGCTAACGTGCGTGGCTTGGCCCATGAACTGGTGCACGAACACGGGGTCGAGCCGGGGGATCGCGTGGCACTGTTCATGAAGAACTGCTGCGAGTATCTGGAGTTGATGTATGCGGTGTGGTGGATCGGTGCCGTAGTGGTGCCGATCAACTGTAAGCTGCACCGCAGTGAGGCCGGCTGGATTGTCGACAACGCTCAGGCGCGGGTGATCTTTACCGATGACGGCCAGGTGTTTGCGCCAGGCGAGCTGGCCCTGAACTGCCGCGAGTTGGCCGGACGTGGACGGGAGGTGGAGGGCGCAGGCGATCATCAAACCACACCTTACCTGTGCAAGACTGATCATCTGGCCTGGCTATTTTACACCTCCGGCACCACCGGGCGCTCCAAGGGGGTGATGCTGTCCCACGGCAACCTGGTGGCCATGTCGCTGTGTTATCCGCTGGATGTCGATGCGGTCAGCGCCAAGGACGCCGTGGTGTATGCCGCGCCGATGTCCCATGGCGCCGGGCTGTACAACTTTATTCATGTGCGCTGTGGTGCCCGGCATGTGCTGCCGCAATCGCGTGGTTTCAATGCTGATGAGCTGTTCGAACTGGCCACCCAGTTGGGCGATGTGACGTTGTTTGCAGCGCCAACCATGGTCAAGCGCATGGTCGAGCAGGCACGGCTGTCGGGCTATGCCGGTGAAGGCCTCAAAACCATCGTCTACGGTGGTGCGCCGATGTACCTGGCCGACCTGCAGGCCGCCGTCAGTACCTTCGGCCCGCGCCTGGTGCAGATCTACGGCCAGGGTGAGAGCCCAATGACCATCAGCGCGTTGCCCCGCGAGTTGATCGCCGATCGTCAGCGCCCAGACTGGGCACGTATCGTTTCGTCGGTGGGGCTGGCGCATTCCTGCGTGCAGCTTCGCGTGCTCGACGCGCAACTGTGCCCGCTAGCCGCAGGGCAACCGGGCCAGATCGCCGTGCGCGGGCCGACGGTGATGCATGGCTACTGGCGCAATGAAGCCGCAACCGGTGAGGCGTTGGTCGATGGCTGGTTACTGACGGGTGATATCGGTTACCTCGACGATCAGGGCTACCTGACCCTCACCGATCGCTGCAAGGACGTGATCATCTCCGGCGGTAGCAACGTGTACCCGCGCGAGGTAGAAGAGGTGCTGGCGCTGCACCCACAGGTGTTCGAGGTGTGCGTGGTCGGCGAAGCGGACGCGCAGTGGGGCGAGTCAGTGGTGGCTTTTGTGGTTACCCGTGATAACCAGCCATTGGATGAGCGTTCGCTCACCGCCTGGTTCACCGAGCGCATGGCCTCGTTCAAAAAACCGAAGAAGTACCTGTTCCTCGACGAGCTGCCGAAGAACAGCTACGGCAAGGTGCTCAAAACCACACTGCGTCAAGGGCTGCAGGAGGCTGCCGACACTGTTGTTGCCCCGTGAGGGGCGCCCCCGGGACTGTTTTCCATCAATAAGAACAAGACAGGAATACCTCTATGGCAACGCATCAGCACAACCCGGCCCGGCAACGGCGGCGCGCCTTTATTGGCGCCACTTCAGGGCATCTGATCGAATGGTATGACTATGGCGTCTATGGCTTTCTGGCGGTGTACATCGGCCAAGCGTTCTTCGTCTCCGACGACCCGACCACCAGTTTGCTCAGCAGCTTTGCCGCCTTCGCCCTGAGCTTTTTCATCCGGCCCTTGGGCGGGTTGTTCTTTGGGCCGTTGGCCGACAAGATCGGCCGGCGCAAAACCTTGATCACCGTGCTGGTGATGATGGCGGGCTCTACCTGCCTGTTGGGTTTGCTGCCCACCTATGCCTCCATCGGCATTGCCGCGCCGATCTTGTTGGTGCTGATTCGTTGTGTGCAGGGTTTCTCTGCCGGCGGTGAGATCGGCACCATCACCAGCTTTATTTCCGAATATGCCGGGCCTGGACGGCGGGGTTTTTCCACCTGCTGGCTGATGGTTACCGCCGTACTGGGGCTGGTGCTCGGCGGCGTGGTCGCCAATGGCATGACCTGGATGCTGGGCGCCGACCTGATGCAGGCCTGGGGCTGGCGCATTCCCTTCCTGGTGGCCGGGCCTATGGGGCTGATCTCGATGTACATCCGTCTCAAGCTCGAAGACAGCCCGGAGTTTCTCGCCCTGCAGAAAGCCGGCGAAACCTCCAAGGCGCCGCTGCGGGAAGTCTGGCAGTGGAAGCGGGCGATCACCCTGGTGTTCTTCATCATCACCCTGCACAGCTCGATCTTCTATCTGGTGCTGACCTTCGCTTCCACCTACATGTCGCGGATCCTCAAGTTCGACAGTGGCACCACCTTGCTCTACGTGTTCATTGCCAGCCTGTCAGCGGCGTTCGTCATGCCGTTTGGCGGCATGTTCACCGACAAGTACGGGCGTAAACCGTTCTTGATGGTGGTAGGTGTGTTGGCGACGCTGGCGATGTTCTGGTTCTTCAAGGCTGCGCCCACGGCCACGCCGGCGTCATTCTTCTGGCCGTTGATGGCGGTGGCGATTTTTTTCGGGCTGTATGCCTCGTCTACCTACGCAACCATGAGTGAACTGTTGCCTACGCGAATTCGCTCCACAGGGATTGCGGTGGCTTACAACATTCCTGTGGCGGTGTTTGGCGGCAGTGCGCCGCTGATTTCGACCTGGCTGATTCAGCAGACCGGGGATATTTCCTCGCCGTGGTACTTCTACATCGGTACCGGGATTGTGTCGCTGATCGCTTTGGTGGCGTTGCGTAAGGAGGATTTTGTCGCGTGCCATGGCATGGCTGAAGGCGTGCATGCACCTGCATCGCCCCTGGGTTCAACGGCCACCGCAACGATGTCGTCGATGCGTAGCACTTGACTCAGTGGCCGTCATCCAGGCGCTCAAGGTGTCTGGATGACGGCGGTTGCACAGTGGGTTGCGGCCTTGTAACGCGTCGGCCCTTATCCATCTGATCCGTATAAATCCCCCAAACCTGAATCTGTAACTCAATACACCCCAGCGCCATAGTAACGGCCTCCGTGATGAGGTCCGAACCATGTATCAGTATGACGAGTATGACCGTGCGCTGGTGTTCGAGCGCGTGGCGCAGTTTCGCGATCAGGTGCAGCGTTTCATGGGCGGCGAGCTGAGTGAAGAAGAGTTCCTGCCCCTGCGTCTGCAAAACGGCCTGTACCTGCAAAAGCACGCCTATATGCTGCGCGTGGCGATTCCCTATGGCACCCTCGGCGCCCGCCAGATGCGCACCCTGGCGCAGATCGCCCGCGACTACGATCGCGGCTATGGCCATTTCACTACCCGCCAGAACATTCAATTCAACTGGATCGAGCTGGCCCAGGTGCCCGACATTCTCCAACGCCTGGCCGAGGTCGAGATGCACGCCATCCAGACCTCCGGCAACTGTGTGCGCAACATCACCACCGAAGCCTTCGCCGGGGTCGCCGCCGATGAGCTGCTCGACCCACGGCCGCTGGCCGAAATCCTGCGTCAGTGGTCGACGATCAACCCGGAATTCTTGTTCCTGCCACGCAAGTTCAAAATCGCTATCTGCTCGGCCGTAGAAGACCGCGCGGCGATCATGATGCACGACATCGGCCTGTACCTTTACCGCGACGAGCAGGGGCAGATGTGCCTGCGGGTCATGGTTGGCGGCGGCTTGGGACGCACGCCGATTCTCGGCCTGCAGATCCGCGAAGGCCTGCCCTGGCAGCATCTGCTGTCGTATGTCGAGGCGATTCTGCGCGTCTACAATCGCCACGGTCGACGCGACAACAAGTACAAGGCGCGAATCAAGATTCTGGTCAAAGCCTTGGGCATCGAGGCCTTCGCGCAGGAAGTTGAGCAGGAGTGGCAACACATCAAGGATGGCCCGGCGCAGCTCACTGAAGATGAGTTCCAGCGTGTGGCTGCTGCCTTTGAACCGCCGCCTTACGCCAGTGTGATCGACAGTGAGCTGAAGTACGAAACCCACCTGGCCCAGGACCACGCCTTCGCGCGCTGGGTGTCGTGCTGTGTCAAAGCGCACAAGGTTCCTGGCTATGCCAGCGTGGTGCTGTCTACCAAGCCTGGCGCCGCCTCGCCACCGGGCGACCTGACCGCCGCGCAGATGGAGGCGGTAGCGGATTGGTCCGAGCAGTTTGGCTTCGGCGAAATCCGTATTGCCCATGAACAGAACCTGATCCTTCCAGACGTGCGCAAGCAGGACCTGCACGCGTTGTGGCGCCTGGCCTGCGAGCGCGACCTGGGTACCGCCAACATTAGTTTGCTGACTGACATCATCGCCTGCCCCGGCGGCGACTTCTGCGCCCTGGCCAACGCCAAGTCGATCCCGATTGCCCAGTCGATCCAGCGCTGCTTCGAGGACCTGGACTACCTGCATGACCTCGGCGAACTGAGCCTGAACATCTCCGGTTGCATCAATGCCTGTGGCCATCACCACATCGGCAACATCGGCATCCTTGGCGTCGATAAGAACGGTAGTGAGTGGTACCAGGTGACCCTGGGGGGCGCGCAGGGCAAGCACAGTACCTTGGGTAAAGTCATCGGCCCGTCCTTCAGCGCCGCCGAAATTCCGAGTGTCATCGAGCAGATCATCGCCACCTACTGCGCCTATCGCGAGCTGGACGAGCCCTTTGTCGACACCGTGCGCCGCGTTGGCCTGGAGCCGTTCAAGGAACGGGTGTATGCCAAGCGCCCAGAGGAGCTGATATGCGTAATGTGATCGCCTTGCGCAACGGCGAGGCGCAGCGGCTGAGTGAGGATGCCTGGCAGTTGGTGCGCGAGCCGGTAACGGCCTTGCCCGAGGGCTTGCTGATTGTGCCGCTCAACACCTGGCTGGCACAGCCCAATGGTCGTAATGGCCTTTGGTTGGGGCCGGATGACGAGATTGAAACGTTGCAGCCGTGGCTACCTCATGTGCCGCTGATCGCCATTGATTTCCCCAGCTTTCGCGATGGCCGCGGCTACAGCCAGGCCTACCTGTTACGGACCCGGCTCGGCTGGCAGGGTGAGTTGCGCGCCATTGGTGATGTGCTGCGCGATCAACTCAGCCATATGCGCCAATGCGGTTTCGACAGCTTCGCGGTGCGCGAAGATAAGTGCGCCGAGGACGCACTGAAGGGGCTGGCGGGGATGAGCGTGTTGTATGGGCGTTCGGTGATCGAACCGCGCCCGCTGTTTCGTCGCCGCTAGCGGGGCGATAGCCGGACGGCTCCAGGCCAGCGCAGCGAGCCTTTCACTGCTTTGTTGAAAACTCCTACTCAGTTCAAAGGGCTTTCCGATTGGTAAGCCTTTTCTGTAGGAATACGCTGGCGGCGTGTTAACTAAACGGCTGTCGCCGATGTTCAGCTTTTCCCACCTTCTGTTGTGTATCACGCATAGGTTGCGCTGATTATCCCTCCGGTTCCCAGACCTATCGACCTAGCTATTGCCCTGTGCTGCAGGGCAACGCAGGTGTCTGCGTGCTTGAAAGGTGTGCGAGCTGATTAAACGCTGTAATGGAGTCAATTTATGGTTGTAAAACGCACCTCAAAACACCTGGCCGCGTCCGGCCTGATGGTGGCGCTGCTCGCCACGCTTAGCGGCTGTGCCAGTGTTGTAGCCCCTGGCGAACAGGTCGAGTTGACCCGCAATGCAGTCAGTCGCGCAGTCACCGCCGACGCGACGCAGTTTGCCCCGGTGGAAATGCAATCCGCCCAAGACAAGCTCAATCTGCTCGAGCGCGCATTGGGTCAACAGGACTTCGCCCAGGCACGCTTGCTTGCCGAGCAAGCTGAAGCCGATGCCAACCTGGCCGAACGCAAAGCGCGTGCCCAGCGGGCCAAGCAACAGCTCACAGAAGCCCGGCAGGGCATCGAGGTGCTCAAGCAGGAAATGCTGCAAGCCCCCGACGCCATTGTTCCGCTTAGCCAATAAGGAGCGCTTTTATGCAATTCAAACACCTGCTTATCGCCTCAGCGGCAGGCCTGATGCTCAGTGCCTGTGGTACCACGCCGGAAAATGCCGGTTTGCTGGAGGCGCGCGAGCACTTCAGTGCGCTGCAAAGCAAGCCTGAATCCAGCCGCCTGGCGGCGTTGGAAACCAAAGCGGCCTTTACCGCCCTGGGGCAGGCAGAGCTTGCCTCGATCAAGGATCGCAAGGCACCTGAGGTCGAACAGTTGGCCTACCTGGCCAATCAGAAAATTGCCATTGCCGAACAGACCATCGACCTGCGCCTGGCCGAAACCGGCCTGCAGAGTATCGAGGCACAACGCACCCAGGCGCGTCTGGATGTGCGTACCGCCCAGCTCAAGGCGTTGCAGCAACTCAATGCCAAGCAGACTGATCGTGGTGCGGTAATTACCTTCGGTGATGTGTTGTTCGATACCGCTCGGGCCGAGCTCAAGGCTGGCAGCCTGCGTAACCTGGATCAGCTGGCCGAGTACTTGCGGGCAAACCCAGAGCGTAAGGTACGGGTCGAAGGCTTCACCGATTCTACCGGTGGCGATGAGTTCAACCGGCAGTTGTCAGAGCGTCGGGCTGCTGCTGTGGCCAATGCCTTGCGCCGTGCTGGCGTCGCACCGGAGCGGGTGAGGGTGGCCGGTTACGGCAAAGAGTATCCGGTGGCGTCGAATGCCGATGCGCAGTCGCGTCAACTCAATCGCCGAGTGGAAGTGATCATTTCTCACGGCAGTAATGCGGTCAGCGACCGCAGCTGATGGCACAGCGGGCCCATCCTGGTGATGGGCCCATTCAAACCATTAGAAAACGTGACGCAACACCCAGTACAACCCACCTGACAGCATAATCGCCGCTGGCAAGGTCAACACCCAGGCCATCAGCAGGTTGACGATGGTCTTCATCTGCAGGCCAGAGCCATTGGCCACCATTGTTCCGGCTACCCCCGAGGAAAGCACATGGGTGGTCGAGACCGGCAGCCCATACATATCCGCGACGCCGATGGTGCACATTGCCACCAACTCGGCTGAAGCCCCTTGAGCGTAGGTCAGGTGGGTCTTGCCGATCTTTTCGCCGACGGTGACGACGATGCGTCGCCAACCCACCATGGTGCCCAGGCCAAGGGCGATGGCCACGGATATCTTGACCCATAGCGGAATGTAGCGGGTGGCGTCGTCTAGCTGGCGCTTGAACAGCTGCACATGGGCGCGGGCATCGGCATTGAATTCGACCAATTGGTGCTTGTCGATCAGGCGAATGGTTTCGCTGGTCAGGTACATGTCGTTGCGCACGTTGGCCATGGCCTCGGCGGGCACTCGGTTCAACGAGCCGTAGCCGGCGACTTCAGCACCGATGGCACCGGCCAGGGCGGCCAGCGCTGGCACCAGTTCTGGCGTGGCCTGGGGCTGGCGAATAAATTCGGTCAGGGTTGCTCTAGGGTCTTTGCTCAACAGTTGCGGGGTGCCGCGCTGCAAGGCGTGTTGGGTGGCTTCAGCCACCGCGGCAAACTGCAGCGATTGCTCGGCGGGCATGGTGCGGTTCAGGGCGTAGGCCATGGGCAGGGTGCCCACCAGGATCAGCATGATCAAGCCCATGCCTTTCTGGCCATCATTGGAGCCGTGGGCGAAGGACACCCCGGTGCAGGTCAGGATCAGCACACCGCGAATCCACCACGGCGGTGGTGTATTGCCGACCGGCGCTTGGTACAGCTCGCGGCGTTTGACCAGATGGCGCAGAGCCAGCAGCAGCAGCGCAGCGCAGGCGAACCCGACCAGCGGTGACAACAACAGCGAATAGCCCACTTTGCTGGCTTGGGCCCAGTCGACACCGCTGCTGCCATCGCGGCCATGCATTAAGGCGTTGGCCACACCAACGCCGATGATCGAGCCGATCAGGGTGTGTGAAGAGGAGGCCGGCAGGCCCAGCCACCAAGTCCCCAGGTTCCAGATGATCGCCGACAGCAGCAGGGCGAACACCATGGAGAACCCGGCTGCGGAGCCGACCTTGAGCATCAGCTCCACCGGTAACAGGGCAATGATGCCGAAGGCTACCGCGCCGCTGGACAGCAGTACGCCGAGAAAATTGAAAAATCCAGACCAGACCACTGCTACCGAGGCCGGTAGCGAATGGGTATAGATCACCGTCGCGACGGCGTTGGCGGTGTCATGAAAGCCGTTGACGAACTCGAAGCCCAGGGCAATCACCAAGGCCAGCCCGAGTAACAGGAACGGGGTCCAGGTGGTGACTACCGTGCCACTGGCATCGATGTCGTGCACCAGGCTCCAGGCCGTAAACAACAGCCCGGCCAGGAGCAGGCCGAAGAACAGGATCAGGGTACTGCGACCGGGCTTGTGGTGCAGGCGCGGCCGTGGATCAGATGCGGCCGGCGATGAATCGCTGGCCAGCGTCGGGGTAGTCATGATGACTCCGGGTTACGTTACCTCAGACGGTTAGGATAAAAAAACACGCGGATTTCGACCTGATCCTAGTCAATGAAAGAACTAGGCTAGTAGAAAAGCCGGAGATGTGCGGATGATTCGCTGCAAGCGTGTCTATGATCCCCTTGAGGCTGAAGACGGTCAGCGTGTACTGGTCGACCGTTTGTGGCCGCGCAACACGCGCAAGGATCAGCTGCAGGCGTTGTGGTTGCCAGAGGTGGCGCCTTCGGCCGCCTTGCGTCAGGCCTTTCATAACGCTGAATTGGACTTTGCCGGTTTTGCCCGGCGCTATCGGCAAGAGCTGACAGCGCAGCCCGGGCATTGGTGGAAGCTGCTGGAGATGGCCGGCAAGGGTGACCTGACCTTGCTATATGCTGGCAAGGACACCGCGCACAACAATGCCTTGGTACTGGCCCAGTGGCTGGAGGATGAACTGGAGCGCCACGGGCCGATGAGTTCGCCGGTGTGTTATGCCACAGAATTGAAAACCTGAAAGCAAGGGCTGCTGTCGCAGCCCATCGCCGGCAAGACCGGCTCCTACACGGCCCAACCTGGACCCCCATGCCCCTACAGCTCACCCCCGCCACCGACCAATACTGCGCCTTCGCCCGTGACCTCACCCGCCGGGCAATGATGCGCTACTACCACGAGTTCGACCTGTTGTGGATCGAAGAGGCCTTCGACCAGGCCTGGCGCTGGCGCGAGCAATGGTTGGTGGTCGAGGACGACAAGGTCCTGGGCTTTTGCAGCCTCAGCCAGGACCGTCAAGCCCTGTACATCCGCGAGCTGCATTTGCTCGAGAGCGAACGGGGGCGGGGTGTGGGGGGGCAGGTACTGGAGCTGCTGGCCGCTTGGGCTGACGAACGGCGTCTACCGCTGCTGCGCCTGACGGTGTTCAAAAGCAACCCGGCGCAGGCCTTGTACCGACGCCGGGGATTCGAAGCAATGGGTGAGGATGAATGCTTCGTGCGCATGCAACGGGCTATTGGCTAGCGCTTTGCACGCACAGCGGGTTACTCGGGGCAAGCGCTTGAGCGACCTGATTGACACGTACCACACAGCCCTGACGCTGAGTCGCATCAAGCAGCGGCCCCTGCACGCTGAGCAAGTCACCAATCAGCAGGTTCTGCAGCAGCGGCTTGCCTTCGAAACGATTGGGCCCAAGTACCACCTGCTGCAAGCCTTCGACCCGCACCACCGCTTTGCCAGCCTTGCCCAGGGTGTTGCCACTGAGGGTCAAGGGCCCTGCCAGCGGCGCGGCATTACGCAGGCTGATGGCATATTCCGGGGTATTGCCGATGCGGTTGTTGACCAGCGTCGCGCCGCTGACTTCGCTGGCATCCACGGCGCTGCCCTGGCTGTTGCCGATCAGGTTGTCCTCGATCAACAGCGGTGCCTGCGCTGTGGGCGCCAGGTTGCGCAATTGCAGGCCGTTGCCACGGCTGTCACCGATCAGGTTGGCGCTGAGCAGCACAGCGCCACGCTGGTCGCTGATTTCGATAGCGGCTTTGTGCGCGCCGAGGATCAAGTTGCGCTCGACCCGCGCCACGCTTTGTCCGCGCAGGCGGATGCCGCTGTTGTTGTCGATGCCGCGCAGTTGGTTGTTGACCAAGTTGACCTGGCTGTCGCGCACATCAATGGCGTACTGCTGGGACTGCTCGAAGCGGCTGTCGTTGATCTGCGCCTGACTGTGCTGCAGCTCCACGGCGCTGGACAGCTCGTTGAACTGGCTGTTACGCACGATCAACGTAGCCTTGGCCGTGCTCGGCGCCTGTTGGCTGCTCAGTGCGGTGGTCAGGCCGCGGGACAGGTTGGCGTTGTAGCCCAGGCGTTCGAATGTCGAGCCGATTACCTGGGTATGACTTCCCGCCCAGGCCACCACGAAGGGGCGCCAGGCGCGGTCAGTGCTGCTCGGCTTGTCGCCAGCGACGCTTTCCAGGCGTGACTGGTTCAGGCCCAGCCAGCCCTGGTTGATCAGCGCGGTGCCGGAGAAGGTGTACAGGTACAGGCTGGTGCCTTCGAGCACCAGGCCGCCATCGCTGCCGATTATCAGCGGATAGCTGAGCAGGTAGCCGTCTTTGTAGGGCTTGAGGATCCGTGGGTTGTTCAGGGCTGTGTGCAGTTGCGCCAGGGTGATGCTGCCGCCACGAATTTCTACCACCTGTGGGTGGTGGGCCTGATAACCGGCAATGGCGCGGAACAGGCCATTGTTGACGAACGGCTCGAACGGCCAGCTGCCGGTCTGCGCCGAGAACATCGGTTGCAGGCTGACCCTGGCGCGCCCGGCCGGGCGCGGGCGTTCCTTGACCTGTAGTTGCACGGCCTCAAGGGCGTGTTGCTGCAGCTGCTGCAATTGCGCGTGGTGCTCGCTGGTGCTGATCACGCTCAGCGACTGCTGCAGCGGCAGGCTTTGGCTGGCGGCCTGGAGGGTGCCTGCATACAGCAAGGCAGCAAGGCAAAGGGGAAGAGGGCGCATGGCCATGGCGATTCGTCCTTGGGTTACGGCAATTTGGGGTACAGCGGCTTGAGCGGGCCGCCAATCTGGCTGTAGTTGTCGACGTCGCCGTCTTCACTGTCATACAACTGGCGCGCCAGGCGGTTGTCTGGCGCGCGCTGCAGGAAGGGGATCAGCCAGGCCAGCTTGTACGGGGCAACCGAGGTCTGCGACTTGCCCTTGAGTTCCGGCAGGTCGTCGGGATCGAGGATGCTGCGCGCGGCAAAGTTGGCCAGCAGGTCGAGGGTTTGCTGGTCGTCGGCGCTCCACGCCAGGCCATTGACCCGCGCCGACTCGGCCAGCAGCACCAGCGGCACCAGGGCGTACTGGCTGTAGGTGGCGGCCAGTTTGCCGCGGGCAACTTCCAGCGGCAGGTAGGCGTAGCTGCCATCGCTGGCCTTGACTGCCTGCTGCAGGCCACGGCGTAGGTTACCGTCGGCCCACTGGATAAAGTCGTCGCGCTGGATCAGCATGCCGGTCGCGGCCACGGCCCAGGCCGCCCAATAGTCATGGTTGTTGAACCAGGCAAACCCGGGGTTACGGCGCGGCTGGTATTCGGCAATGATGCGTTCGCCCAGCTGGCTGAACCATTGGCGCTGTTGTGGCGTCAGTTGTAGCTTGCCGTCGCTGGCGGCCTGGGTCATCAGCACGGTCGAGGCCATCGCTGCCACCGCCCACTTGCGCGCCGCCATGCCGGTGCTGCTGGCGTCCGGGTTGAGCAGGGCCTGAGCCTGCGCCCAGCGCTGCAGCCACTGGTCCTGGCAGGCCAGGGCCATGTTCGCTTCCTGCGGCGTTTTTGCTCGCTGAAAGCGCTTGCTGGCATAGATCAGGCCGCCGATGAACTGCTTGACCTGTTTGCCGATCTTTTCGCTGTCGGCATCGGGGCTGCTGCGCAGGGTCGATTTGCTCGCATCGCGCTGGTCGTACTTGCTCTGCATCTGCAGGCTGCCGGTATACGGCGGTGGCGGCTCTTTAGTGCAGTGCAGAGTGCGGTAGTCGGCGATCATCGCCGACTGCGCGGTAGCCCGTGGCGGCCAGATCGAACTGGCCGCCAGGCTCTGGCTCAACTGCAGGCTGGCGCACAGGCCCAGGGCCAGGGCGCTCCAGGTCTTTACAGGCATAGTCGGGTTTCCACCTGGGTCGCCGCGCTGCCGGGCTTGGTCGGCTCCATGAACACCGAGAGCAGGTTAGCCCCGGCGAACTCCTTGGCGCGGCTCAGCTCCAGGTAGTACTGCCCCCCGGTGACTACCGCCTCGCGGCGGAACCAGACCTTGTCGCGGGCGCCGTTGTCGTAATAGACGATCACGTAGAAATCCTTGACGTTCTTGTCGCTGATACGGATATCGAGGAAGCCGCCGTTGACCGCTTTGCGCGCTTCCCCGGCATTGCTGAGCAACTCAATACGCTCGTTGACCTTCAGCGCCGGCCGTTGCAAGCGGTTGGCCATGACCTCGGTGGACACCGGGCAACCACCCTTGATCGCCGGAATCAGCTGGCGGTACATCAGCTCGGACTCCAGCTGATAGTTGGCCGGTAGCTCCCAGATGATCAGCTTTGGCGGCGCCTTGGCTTTGTAGTTCTCCGACAGCAGGTACTCCAGCAACGAGCCATCCTGACCGACGCCGGGTAGCGCATAGTTGAGGATGTCGACGTCCAGGTACTGCTTGAGGTAGCCGTCGAAGTTGAATTGCTTGCTCTCGTCTTCACGAGCGGCGGCGTTACTGTCGCCGACCAGGATCACCTGCGGGTCCGGCGCGTCATCGAATAAGGCTTCGGCGCCTTGATCCTCAGGGATGGTCTGAAAGCCGCGCACGTACTGGAACCCGTAGTTGTTGCCACAGATGTAGCTCAACGCCAGGTTCAAGGTACCGTCCTTGGGCACCATCACCCCAGGTTCGGTGCGGTACTGCTTTTTCTCCAGCGCAGCATAGAACGGCTGTTTGCGTACTTCCTCGGCCAGCAGGCGCGCGGTGGCTTCAGCACCGGCTGGCGTCCAGTGGTGATCGCGGCGAAAGAAGAACTCGCCCTTGGGCGGCGTCTGCACCAGCTGCATCATCGGCGCGACAATCGCACCGCCGTTGCGCAACTGTTGCAGGTAGCTGCTCAGGTTGCCGCTGGCCCGTGCGTAGTCGAAGCCGTGCAGTTTGTCGGCGTACAGCTTGTCACGGTGCATCAGGCCACGGGTTGGCTGGATGGCCATGGCCACCTGGATGCCCTGCCGATGGAAGGTGTCCATCAGCCGGGCAAACTCCGGGCGCATGGGCGCGGGGATGCCGAAGTCGTTGGTCAGGTCGACCGCCGAGCGGAACAGCCAGCGATCCTTGCCCGGAACAATCTCGCGCATCAGTTTCATCCGCCCTTCGGCGTAGTGCTGAGGGTTGCTCAAGCCGGGGCAGGTCAGGCATTCCAGGCCCTTGCAGGTGGCCTGGTCAGGCGTCTGGGCGGCCACGCCTTGCACGCTGAACAGCGCACCTGCGGCGGCGAGGCCAAGGGCGAATAGGCTCTTCATGGTGCCACTCACTCGCTCGGGTCGATGCTGTTGGCCAGGCTCATGCTGCGATAGCCGGCGCCCTGCGGCAGCAACACGTAGCTGTAAGAGCGGCCTTTCTTGAGGAACAGTTCGTCGAATTGGGCAACTTTCTGTTGGTCGTCATAGGCGGCAAAACCAATCTTGATTTCATTGACCATGCGGCTGCCGGTCTGGTCCTGGCCGAGGGTGTCGACCACCACACTTTTACCATCGACGGTTTTCAGCGCGACCTTGGCCGGGGTCAGGTTGTAGAACGCAATCTGGGCTTTTTTCGGCTCGTTGACGTACTTGTCGGCAATCAAGGTCAGCCTGCTGCCGTCATACACCACGGTGCTGGCGGCATTGGCCTTGAGTTGCGGTTCGATCGCCTTGTTACCGACGGCGATCTTGTGGCTGCCGGCCGGGGTGAAGCGGTAGCCGCTGAGTTGCCCGGCGGCGACCCGCTGCGGGTTGACCTTGCCGCTCAAGGTCACGTCGATGTTGCTGTCGGACAGGTTCAGCACCCGCACGAACGCAGAATCGGCCGGGGCCACGGCGTCGTACAGGTCAGCATTGCCTTCGGCGGCGATGCCCGGGTTGCTGATCAGCAGCAGGGCGCTGGCGGTGAGCAGGCACTTGAGCGAACGGTTCATGGTGATCTCCTTGAAAGTCTCAGAAATGTTGGGTCTGGCCAGGTCGGCTCAGCGAACCAAGGCGGTGGGCGAGCAGGGTGCGCAGGGGGAACTCCCAGACCACGGTGTCGATCTGCGGGTTGTTCAGGTCGTCGCTGGCGAGGAACTGGTTCATCGCCTCGAACGGACCACGGGCCTCCACGGCAACACTGAGCAGGTCACGGTTGAGGGCCTCTTTGAGAAAGCCGGTGAAGTTCCAGTCATCGATCTTGCTGTAGCTGGTGCCGACCAGCAGCAGGCTCTGTTGCTCATCGGCGAACAGCGCGTCAGTGCTCTGTTCGGCCTTGAGGGTTTCGTACACAGCGATATGGCTCGGGCCAAACTGCGGGGCCAACTGGGCGTGGTTGAACTGGATGTAGTTCATCAAGTCACCCTTGACGCTTTTCTCCGCGACCTTGGTCGACACATAGCGCTCATCACCGATCAAGTCCGGGCGCTGGCGCGCCAGCTCATTGGCGCTCAGGCGCGCGCCTTCGGGGCTCCAGTGGGTGTCAGACTTGAGAAACAGCTCGGGGCCGGCAAGGTGGCTCAAGAATGCTGAGCGCAGTGGCGTGACCTCGATCTTGTTGGCCTGCAAGCCCGCGACGAAACGGTCATAGAGGCTGATCGCCCGTGGATCGACCGCACGTTCGGCATGGGCACCATAAACATCCACCTTCATCGGCAACGGCAGCAGGATCAGGCGCTTGTTGTGCGCCTTGAGCTTCTGCTCGACCTCGGCAATCTGCGCCAACTGGCCCTCAAGGTTGGCTTGCAGGTTGTTCGGTACGCGGTATTCCTGGTTGGTGAACAGCCAGCCGTCCTTGCCCAGCACCACACCTTTGGTGCCTTCATCGAACAACCGGTACTGGGCGTTGGCCCACAGCTCAACCGACGGCTCACGCAGGAAGAAACGCTTGTCGTAGACCTGCTCGAACTTGCGCAGCAATTTGCCGTCGACGAACAGGTTCCAGGCGTCGCTCTGGCTTTTGGCGAAGCTGAACACCGGCGGCAGCGAGTAGACGAACATCCCCGCCAATACCCCCGCGAAGAGAATGCCGTTGACCTTGCTCGCCGAATTCATGACCGGGTACATGGCCGTCTCCTAGAACTGAAAGTACAGAAAGGGTGAAAAGGAGTTCGCCGCCAGGCTGCTCAGGGCCAGGGCGAAACCGGCCCACAGCAGCAGGGCCTTGAGGCCACCGACATGACGCATGAAGTACTGCTCTTTGTTGCCGGCGTAGTAGCGCACGTTGTTGCTGCCGGCCAGCACCAGCCAGCACAGGGCGACGGCGGCAAACGACATGGCCATCTTCGAAGCACCGAGCACATACAGGTCCAGCGAGCCGAAACCATTGAGGCCGAACAGCGCCTGGTAGATGTCCAGGCTGTGGCGCAGGTCGTTGGTGAAGAACAGCGGCATGCTCAGGATGATCAGGAAGAAGGTGCGCAGGTTGCGGCCCAGGTGGTAGGGCGTGGTGACCTTGGTCGCCAGGTTGAACTTGCGCTCGATGACCATCCCCACACCAAAGAACAAGCCCCAGAAAATGAAGGCGAAGCTGGCGCCGTGCCACAGGCCCGACAGCAGCATGGTATAGACCAGTGCCGGCAGCGCCCCGGCCACCCGCTTGCGCACCAGCGGCATGTACACGTAGTCACGCAGAAAATGCGCCAGGGTCATGTGCCAACGTGCCCAGAACTCGGTGATGCTCTGCGAGACATAGGGCTGGTTGAAGTTCTCCGGGAAACGGAAGCCCATCATCAACGCCAGGCCCAGGGCCATGTGGCTGTAACCGGCGAAGTCGAAGTACAACTGCAGGGTCGACACCACCAGGCCAAACCAGGCATCGCTGAGCTGCAGGGTGCCTTCGCTGATGAACAGCGCGTTGATCGGCGCCAATTGGTCGGCAATCAGCACTTTCATGATGAAACCGAGCATGAAACGGCACACCCCCAGGGAAAACAGCTCCAGGGAATGGGTGCGCTGGCGCAGCTGTGGGGCCAATTGGCTGTAACGCAGGATCGGCCCGGCGACCAGGTGCGGGAACAGCGCGACGAAGGCGGCAAAGTCGATAAAGTTGTTTGTCGGCGTCGCGTCCTTGCGGTAGATGTCAACGATGTAGCTCAGGGCATGGAACACATAGAAGGAGATGCCCAGCGGCAGGAAGATGGTCTCCAGGCTCCAGGTGTTGATGCCCAGCGGCGCCAGCAAAGCGGCCAGCACTTCGGCGCCAAAATTGGCGTATTTGAAGTACCCCAGGGTCGACAGGTTGCCGACAATGCCGATCCATAGCAGGCGCAGCGCCCAGCGCTTGTCACCGGCGTCCAGGCGCGCCTTGATGCGCAGGCCGAACCAGTAGTTCCAATAGGTAATGGCGACAAACAGCAGCAAAAAGTCCGGCCGCCACCAGGCGTAGAAAATGTAGCTGGCGGCCACGATTACGGTCGAGCGCCACTGTGGCCGCGCCAGAAAGTAAACGGCGAGGAACAGCGGCAAATACAGAAACAGAAAGACGTTGGAGGCGAAGATCATCGAAGGGTCCGTCCTTAGTAACTGATCACGACGCCGACACTCAGCTGGTAGTCATCGCCACTGTCCAGGGCGTTGCCAGCATTGAGGTAGCTGGCGCTGACCAGGGCGTTGACGTCCAGGTGTTTGCCGTCGATGGCCACCGGAAACATCTTCCAGTAGTAGTTGAGGTCGTACATCTGCCCGACGTCCTTGCCACTGCCATTGTTGCCTTGGGCAATTGCGCGGTTGCGTTCGCTGCGCTGATCGCCGTCGATGCGCACCGGCAAGGTGCCGTCGGCATCGCGCAGCTTCAGGTCAGTGACGCGCAGGTCGAGGGCGCTGCGTGGGGTCGGGTTGGTTTCCAGGCTGATGCCGTAGTAGCTCAGGTTGCGCAGATCGAGGCTGACGAACGAGCTGGTCAGGCGTGTGCTGTAGCTGCCCTGACGGGTGATACGGTCAGACTGGATAGCGTTCAGACGGAAACCATCGTTCTCGTTGCTCGGCTTGTCGGTCAGGCCACCGCGCAAGGCCACGCGCGGGGTCCAGGGCAGGTCGTGGAAGCGTTTGCCGATTTCGCCCAGCGCTGCCCAGCCACTGGCGTTGTGGCCGGTGCTGGTGACACCGTTGTTTTCGGTGTTGTCGACCTTGCCATCGAGCCCGGCCAGTTCTACATGGTAGTCACTGAACAGCGGCGTCACGTCCAGGTCATCGGCCTTGAAGAACAGCCCGTAGCGCATGCCCTTGAAGTCGTAGCGATCTTCGGCGTCGTGGCCGCTGTGGTCGTTTTCGTGCATCAGGCGCACGCCGGCCCAGTTGCGTTCGCTCCAGCGGTAGGCGTATTCACCCATCAAGTAGGTAGTGCGCTCTTCGCTGTCGGCCAGGCTGTTGACGTCGCTGTTGTAGTTGTAGAACTTTTGCCCCACCGCCAAAAAGCCGCGGGAGAAGGTGTCGTTGTAGTTGAAGCGCAGCGACTCCAGGCTGTCGTCCCACCAGATGCCGTAGTCATCGAAATAGCGTTGGCGGCCGACCGACAGCGAGAAGCGCGGGTCATCGCCGAGCAGGTTGCGTTTGACGTACAGCTCGCGCAGTTCGGCGTACCAGCCTTCCGGTTGTTCGCGGTCGAAGCTGTTGCTGTTCTCGTTCTGGGTGCTGATCGACTGGCTGGAGTCATAGTTCAGCCACAAGCGGCCATAGACCATCCATTTGGCCCAGCGCTTTTCTGGCGAATACCAGGCAAACGACGGCTCGTAGCGCAGGCTGTAGAACATTTCGCGGCTGCGGCCGACCTCGGAGTTCTCCGGGCCGTAGCCGGTTTGCATCGTGAGTTTGTTGAAGAACTCCGAGGTGATGATCGGTTCACTGCCGTCGCTGGGCATCACCCGTACCGGTTCAGTGCTGTCGGCTTCGGGGCCGGTGATTTCTTCTGCGGCCATGGCCGGGTACAGCGGCGTCAGGGCCAGCAGGGCACCGAACAGGGAGTGATGCGCTTTCACAGGGTTGTCTCCTTCAACAGATCGGCGCGGGCCGCCAGGGCACGCTCGATGTCATCCTTTTTGAGGGTCTTTTGCAGACGCTTGAGCAGGCTGCGTGCGCCGTTTTCACCCAATTCCACCGCGACCTGAGCGTAGGTGTAGGCCTTGACCGGGTCATGGCAGATGGCGCGACCGTAGGCGTGCAGGGTGGCCATGCGGTACCAGGCGGCGGTAGAGCCGGCCTGAGCCTGGGCCTGGAAGATCTGCAGGGCTTTGTCCTGATCCGGCTCGTCTTCGACGCCTTTGCTGTAGTACTCGGCTAGCAGCAGTTGGGCATCGGGGTAATGGCTCGCGATCAGTTCATCGATCAGCGCCCGGGCTTTTTGCGGGTCGAGGGTCAGCCAGTTGTTGACCATGTAGAACGACGCCTGCAGGGCCTTGGCGCGGGTCGCTTCGCGGGCCTTTACCTGGTCGATCAGCGCCTGGGTTTCCTCGGCGTTGTGCTCGGTGGGGTTGGAGATCATGAAGTTGGCCTTGGACACCATCGCCGGCACGAAGCCACGTTCGGCGGCGTTGTCACGCCAGCGCTGGGCTTCGGCGCGGGCCACGTCGAGGGTGTCGCTCTGGGCTTTTTCCGCCGCCAGTTGCGCGGCATCCGCTTGCACCCGGGCTGGGCCCATGGCGCTGGTCTGGCGCTCGTAACGGTCGGCTTCAAGTTCAGCGCGCTGCAGGCTGTTGATGCTGTCGAGCAGTGAACCGATGCGGTGCACAATTTCCACCGGCAGGGTCGGCCGCTGGGCTTCCAGGCTGCGGGCAAAGGCCGGGAAGGCGCGGTCCTGGTCGTCGCCGAGAAAGCGGTAATAGCGATCGATCGCCCGCACATCCACGCGCGCAGCCTGCTGGTACCAGTGTTCGGCTTGCTGACGGTCGCCCTGACGCTCAGCCAGTACGGCGCTGTACAGCTCAGGGCGACAATTGAGCAGGCACGACTGTTGGTACAGCGCGAGCAACTGTTGGGCCTGATCGGTGGAGACCAATTGCGGGTACACCAAAAACACCTCGAGGGTGGTGCTGGCGTTGCGCGGGTCGAGGGTCGCCGGGTAGCGCGTCAGCGCCTGCGCTAACCAATCACGCTGGCCCGGTTGCAGGCTGGGGGTACGGTCGAGCAGGCGTGCCAGCGAGGCCAGCGCCGGAATTTGCCCGCGGCCATCGGCGAACGCCTCCTTATACAGGCTGATCACTTCCTGGCGGCTGGCACCGTCGGTGTTGGCCAGGACATCGCCAAGCAGCAGCTTGGAGGCCAGGTCGCCACGCTCAGCGAGCAGGCGCAGATCACCGCTGACATTGGCACTGGGGTCCTTGTACAGCGCATAGCGGATCTGCTCCAGGCTCTGGCCGGCCGATACGGCACCGGCACAAGCTACGCACAGGCTTGCCAACAGCAAGCGGGAGGGCATCATCGCGTTCATCGCCAATCCTTCCTTTGCGCTCAGCGCGACGCCGTGAACGGCAAGCCCAGGAACAGGTCGACCGCCACGGGCTTCTGGTAGGCCTGACGCGGCAGCGGGGTGTCCGGCGCAATGGTCAGGGCCAGGTTCTTGTTGGCTTCATCGACGCGCGAATCGACCACCTTGCCGCTGAAGTGCTCATCCAGGCCGAAGACTTTCAGGTCCACCGAGGTCACCCGGGAGATGTCGGCGAGCTTGTCGAACGGCACGTTGGCGGTAACGAACAGGCCTTGGTCGCGCGGCAGCAAATGCATCAGCGGCGCCTGCTTGTAGCCATACCCATCAAGTGGCTGAGTCGGGAAGTACACGTCGCAATCGCACGGGCTGTTGATTACCGTCTCGATGGTGGCGCGCCCGAGCAGGGTTTGCAGGTCGCCTGGCGACAGGTCGGCCACCGCTTTCATGTCGGCCGGGCTGGTGAAACTGGTGGCCAGCTGCGTGGAGATATTGGCCAGTGGCTGGCCGGCCTTCACTTCGGTCTGGCCAGGCTGCAGGAGGAACTTCACATAACCGTTGTCGGGCATGCTGATGACCTGAGCGTTGGCCGAGACCTGAGCCTGCACCGCTGGAATGCGGAAGAACAGCAGGTAGCTCTTGTAAGCCACGAAGCCCAGAGCGGCGAGGCCGGCAGCGGTGTACAGCAGGGTGCCCGCCACCGCTTTAAGACGATCGCCGCCACTGCGCGCGCTGGCGTGCTGCTGCTTGCGCTCTTTGATGTAGTTTTCCCGCTGCATCACGTTGAACAGGCCGTTGATGTCGGCAATCTCGCCCGACAGATAGGCGCTGATGATGTAGCGCAGGATGTCGCGCTTTTGCGCATCGAGGTCGACGAATTGGGCGCCGACTTCTTCGCCGCGCTGGGAGACGATGCGCACTTTGCTGTCCAGGCTCAGGTCGACCTGATTCAGGCGCAGGCGGATCGAGGCGTTGTACAGGCTGCCGATGGTCAGCGGCTTGTCGTGGCGCAGGCCAATGCCGCCCAGCGAGATGTCCTGCAAGGTGGTTTCCAGGGGCGGCTGGCCGTCCGCTGCCAGGGTGACCTTGGCGTTGATCCGGGTGCGTACGTACTGGCGCTCGTCGATCGCTTCATGAACGACGTTGGCTGCAGCTTTGGCGGGAACGGTAGGTGTACTTGAGCTACTCATGGCAGGCGCCTTTCCTTAACGTTGCGTGAGTTCGAGAAGAACCGAGATGACTCCGAAGAAGATGGCGATCGATGAAAACAACATCGCCTTGGAGGACCAGCGGTTCAGGGCAGCATCGAAGTCGACGTTGCCGTTGCTTAATGTGGTTTTCTGGCGGGTCCAGCGCTGTTGATCCATATGAAACAGCGCGTAGATCTTCATCACCGAGCCGACAATCTGGTTGTAATAAAGAACGAAGGGGTACACCGGGCTCACCGGGTGGCCGGCGAACAGGAACAGCACGGTGACAATGCTGCGCGACAGCAGCACCCAGAACAGGTACACCAGCAGGTACTGAATGCCGAACACCAGGCCAGCCACCACCGAGGCGGTCAGGCCCATCAGGCAGGTCCACATCGACACGCGCTGATCGAGCAGCACGTACAGGGTGAACAGGCCCAGGCGCGCCCGGCCGAGCAGGGCGGTGGCCCGGAAGTTCTGGCGCAATGAGTTGCCGTACCAGCGGAACATCAGCAACCGGGTGGCGCGCCAGAAGCTGTTGTCTGGTGGATGCTCGACCGTCAGGGTGTTGCTATCGGGCACATAGAACGTGTCCCAGCCAGCGCGCATCAGGCTCAGCCACGAGGACTTATCGTCACCGGTGAGAAACTGGAAACGCCCCAGGCGCCAGTGCTCGAGAAAGTCGGCTTCAACGTCGCGGATGAAATCCGGATCGGTCATGACGCTGGCGCGAAAGAACGACAAGCGTCCAGTCAGGGTCAGCACCCGGTGCGACAGGGCCATCGAGCACATGTTGATGTGGCGTTGGACGAAGCGCATCGAGTGCCACTGGCGCATCAAGTTGCTGCCTTCGACTTCGCAGAACTCGTTGGTGGTCAGGCCGCCGACTTTGGGCAGATAGGCAAACAGCTTGACCGCGCGCTCGACACAGCCGGGCAGCATCATGGTGTCGCCATCGACCACGCCGACCACCGAATCTTCCAGTGGCATTTGCCGCGACAGGGCGCGGAAAGCATGGGCCAGGCCGTCGCGCTTACCGGTGCCACGCGCGCGCACGATCACCAGTTTGATGTCGTCGCGGTCCTTGACCTCGTCGCGCATGATTTGCTTGATGAACTGTTCGTCGCCTTTCTCGACGATCGAGGCAATCACCGTGCACGGCACCTTCAGCCGCTGCACCTCCTGGAACACTGACTGGTAGACCTTGAAGGTGGTGTGGGTGGGGATACGAAAGCTGGTCACCACCATGAACATGTGCGCCGGCAACGCCGCATCACCCATGCGCTCAACCGCCTTGCGGATGCGCGGAAACTTCCAATGCAGGAAGTACATGCCGCGCAAGTAATGGACGATGGCATTGCCATAGCGCCACATGCCCAAGGTGCCGATGATGAAGATGAAGCTGTGATGGCTGGGGTCCAGATACGCCGGGGCGATCATCTCCGAAGCCAGGGCAATCAGGGCGAACAGGCAGGCCCAAGCGCAGAAGCTGGTGGCTGCCCGTCGTGCGCCCGAAGGCGGTTGTTGCTGTCGTTCCATCTAACCGTTGCTCCGTTGTACAGGCGCCTGAGCCTGAGCGAAAAGCGCACTTGCCAAGCCCGACCGGGTTGCGGCAGGCAGTCAAAGGCAGGTTTGCAATTCGATCAGGCGCAGGCCTGGGATGCTTGCCGTGGGCTCTCTACGGAGCGCTTGGCGTTACCAGCAGATACCCTGTTGGCTGTCGTTGCTGCCATGGGGCATAAAGCCGACCAGGTCGATGACTTGCTTGCCTTCGGCGACATCCAGGGCTTGGGCAAAGCTGTCGTCGTTGTTGCCCAGCACGATTACGTCAGCGCCGTCGATAACCTTGCGCAGGTCATTGCACAGCAGTGACGAAACGTGAGGGATCTTCGACTCGATGTAGTCGCGGTTGGCACCGAAGACACGCGCATACTCGACGTTGGCGTCGTAGATGCTCAGCTCGTAACCCTTGCCGATCAGCATTTCCGCCAGCTCTACCAGTGGGCTTTCACGCAGATCATCAGTGCCGGACTTGAAGCTCAGGCCGAGCAGGCCGATGCGGCGTTTGTCCTGCCGGGCGATCAATTCGAAGGCGTTGCGCACCTGGTTGCGGTTGCTGTCCATGATCGCCGCCAGCAGTGGGTGCTCAACGTCCAGTTGTCCGGCACGGTAGGTGAGGGCGCGCACGTCTTTGGGCAGGCATGAACCACCGAAGGCAAAACCCGGGCGCAGGTAGTAGCGCGACAAGTTGAGTTTGTAGTCCTGGCACACCACGTCCATCACTTCGCGGCCGTCGACGCCGGAGGCCTTGGCGATGTTGCCGATCTCGTTGGCAAAGCTGACCTTGGTCGCGTGCCAGACGTTGCAGGTGTACTTGATCATCTCGGCGACTTCGATCGACTTGCGGATCACCGGCGCGTCCAAGCCTTTGTACAGCGACTCGAGGAGGTCGCCAGATTGCTGGTCGAGTTCGCCGATGACGGTCATGGCCGGGAAGTCATAATCCTGGATGGCGGTGCTTTCGCGCAGGAACTCCGGGTTCACCGCGACACCAAAGTCGATCCCGGCGCGTTTGCCCGAGGCTTTTTCGAGGATCGGGATGACGACGTTTTTCGCCGTGCCTGGCAGTACGGTGCTACGTACCACGACGGTGTGGCGGCTGGCTTTATCGCGCAGGGCCATGCCGATTTCCTGGCAGACCGCTTCCATGTAGACCAGGTCCAGGTCGCCGTTCTTCTTACTTGGCGTACCCACGCACAGCAGCGACATTTCGGTCGCCGACACCGCGGCTTGAACATCGGTGGTACCGCGCAGATGACCGTGATTGACGCCATCTAGCAGCAGTTGCTCAAGCCCAGGCTCAACAATCGGCGACTTGCCCTGGTTGATCATGTCGATCTTGTCCTGGGAAATATCGACCCCCACTACCTGATGGCCACGTGAAGACAAACAGCCGGCACACACAGCGCCCACATAACCCAGCCCGAAAATACTGATGTTCATAGTTCCCTCTTCCGCGCTCAGCAAGGCTGACTCGGTTACTCGGTTTATCGAAAGTAGTGACGTGGCAAGCACGCATAATCTAATCGCGCGCTGAACAGGCGATGGCCGTGTTGTTCGTTCTCTTATTTCTATCCTAAGGGGGATTTTTTTAGTTAAGCAAGCGCTCTGTTGTTAGTAACTCAAAACAGTTTGATATTTGTTTGTTAAGTTTTAAAAACCGTTTAAAAACAATGACTTAAAGTTGTCAATAAGTTGTGTGTCAAAAAACCGATCAACCCTTGACTGTCGAGTCTATGGCGCCAATAAAATGTAGTTGTGGTTTCGTTCGACGACCTTCTGACGTTTTTGGCTCCGCTGTTTGCTGCTTTCATTTAACTTTTTTGGCGCGCTAAGTTGTTGCCTTTTATCGTCAGTAATTGTCTGTGCAGTGACCTTTTTAGTGGGTGCAAAGTTGTCCGGATAATTCGCCTGCATCGGTCTTTTCAATGTTCGATAACAATCCTGTACAGACAACTACAGACAGGTGTCGCGCCGGTTGGCTTGTGCCCGGTACGCGTTCTTGTGCATAGTGCTGTCCCAACGGCCCTATCCCGCAGGTTTAGGGGGTTACCTGTAAGGGTGGTGCAGCAAGGACAGGGAGTGGCAATGAACGGAATCGGATCCCGGTTACGAGAAGAAAGGGAGCGTCTGGGCCTGACCCAACGTGTATTCGGTGATATTGGTGGCGTCGAGCCCAACGCTCAGGGCAAGTACGAAAGTGGCGAGCGGACGCCTAAGGCTGATTATCTGGCAGCCGTCACAGCCCGTGGGGTTGATGCCCTGTATGTACTGAGCGGTCGGCGCACGCCGATGCCACAAAATAGTCTGAGCCCGGAGGAAGACCGCTTGCTCGGCGCTTTCCGTGGCTTGCCCTCGGTCGATCAGGCCGCAGTCCAGCAATTGCTTGGCAGTCTGGCCGCTGCATTGTCTCAGGGCTGTGCGCCGGGTTCGGGGCAGGATCCGGCGGTATTCAGGCGTGCGACGGGCAAGGGCAAAATTGCAGCGATGCGATGACGTGTTCCGTTAGCTCTAGCGCTTGGTTTTTTGCTAAGGTGGCGGGATCCAATTGCCGCCGCAGTGCGAGGTGTCTGCTTGATTAGGGTCCTGGTGGTCGATGATCACGATCTGGTACGTACGGGCATTACTCGTATGCTGGCCGATATCGATGGCTTGCAGGTGGTGGGCGAGGCCGACTCTGGCGAGGCATCCTTGAAGGTCGCGCGTGAACTCAAGCCCGACGTGGTCCTGATGGACGTGAAGATGCCCGGGATCGGTGGCCTTGAAGCCACCCGCAAACTGCTGCGCAGTCATCCGGATGTGAAGGTGGTGGCGGTGACGGTCTGTGAAGAAGACCCGTTTCCCACGCGCCTGTTGCAGGCAGGGGCCGCCGGTTACCTGACCAAAGGTGCGGGGCTCGATGAAATGGTCCAGGCCATTCGTCTGGTGTTTGCCGGGCAACGTTACATCAGCCCACAGATCGCCCAGCAGTTGGCCCTCAAGTCGTTCCAACCACAAGGCTCGCCGTTCGATGCGCTGTCAGAGCGGGAAATCCAGATTGCGCTGATGATCGTCGGTTGCCAGAAGGTGCAGATCATCTCCGACAAGCTGTGCCTGTCACCGAAAACGGTCAATACTTACCGTTACCGGATCTTCGAAAAACTCTCGGTCACCAGCGACGTCGAGCTGACGCTGCTGGCGGTCCGCCACGGCATGGTTGACGCCAGTCTCTGAACTCATGACCTCTGTGTTCGATTCAAGTGCTTTCCTGGCGACCTGCAGCGGTCGCCCGGGCGTTTACCGGATGTTCGACGGTGACGCTCGGCTGCTGTATGTCGGCAAGGCGAAAAACCTCAAGAAGCGTCTCGCCAGCTATTTTCGTAAAACCGGCCTGGCGCCGAAGACGGCTGCCCTGGTGGCGCGCATCGTCCAGGTCGAAACCACGATCACCGCCAACGAGACCGAAGCGCTGCTGCTCGAGCAAACGCTGATAAAGGAATGGCGGCCGCCCTACAACATCCTCCTGCGTGATGATAAGTCTTACCCTTATGTGTTTCTTTCCGATGGCCCGTTCCCTCGTTTGGGGATTCATCGCGGCGCGAAGAAGCAGAAGGGCAAGTACTTTGGGCCTTACCCCAGCGCTGGCGCCATTCGTGAAAGCCTGAGCCTGCTACAGAAAACCTTTTTCGTCCGTCAGTGCGAAGACAGCTATTACAGCAATCGCACCCGGCCGTGCCTGCAATACCAGATCAAGCGTTGCAAGGCGCCTTGTGTCGGTTTGGTCGAGCCTGAGGAATATGCCGTCGATGTGCGTCACTCGGTGATGTTCCTCGAAGGCCGCAGTCACCAGTTGACCAACGAACTGAATGCCGAGATGGAGCAGGCGGCGATGGCCCTGGAATTCGAAAAAGCCGCTGAGCTGCGTGACCAGATTGCCTTGCTGCGCCGGGTCCAGGACCAGCAGAGCATGGAAGGCGGCAGCGGCGATGTTGATGTGGTCGCGGCGTTCGTCAACCCCGGCGGTGCCTGTGTGCACCTAATTAGCGTGCGTGGCGGGCGGGTCCTGGGCAGCAAGAACTTCTTTCCTCAGGTCGGTATCGAAGAAGAAGTGGCCGAAGTGATGGCCGCGTTTCTTTCCCAGTACTACATCGGCAATGCCGAGCGCGACCTGCCTGGCGAGCTGATCGTCAACGTCGTGCACGAAGACTTCGCCGCCATCAGTGCCGCGATTGAAGCGCTGCGTGGGCGCGAGCTGACCATCAGTCACCGCGTGCGCGGTACCCGCGCGCGCTGGCAACAACTGGCGGTGACCAATGCCGAGCAGGCATTGAGTGCGCGCCTGGCCAACCGTCTACACATGGCGTCCCGCTTCGAAGCGTTGGCCCAGGTGTTGGCCCTGGATGAAACGCCGCAGCGTCTGGAGTGCTACGACATCAGCCATTCCAGTGGTGAGGCGACGGTGGCGTCCTGCGTGGTGTTTGGCCCGGAAGGACCGTTGAAATCCGATTACCGGCGGTTCAACATCGAAGGCGTCACGCCCGGCGACGACTATGCCGCCATGCATCAAGCCCTGACCCGGCGCTTTGGGCGGATCAAGGACGGTGAGGGCAAACTGCCCGACGTGTTGTTGGTCGACGGCGGCAAAGGCCAGTTGAACATGGCCCGCGAGGTACTGCAGGAACTGGCGGTGCCCGACCTGATCCTGCTGGGTGTGGCCAAAGGGGTGACGCGCAAGGCCGGCTTCGAAACCCTTTACCTCAACGACGCCGCTCATGAGTTCACCCTCAAGGGAGACTCGCCGGCGCTGCATCTGATTCAGCAGATCCGCGATGAAGCGCACCGATTTGCCATTACCGGCCACCGTGCCCGGCGCGGTAAGGCCAGGCGTACGTCAAGTCTGGAAGACGTTGCCGGGGTAGGGCCAAAGCGTCGCCGCGACCTGCTCAAACACTTCGGCGGCCTGCAGGAATTGACCCGCGCCAGCATCGAAGAAATCGCTAAAGCGCCAGGAATCAGTAAAAAGCTTGCCGAGTTGATTTATGCCAACCTGCATAGCGAGTAGAATGCACGCTCACTTTGCAGCCAGTTGTGCCGATGAATATCCCAAATCTACTTACAGTTCTTCGCGTCCTGCTCATCCCGATCTTCATTTTGCTGTTTTATGTTCCGTATCACTGGAGCTATATCGCAGCGAGCAGCGTCTTTGCGATTGCCGCAGCCACCGATTGGCTTGACGGTTACCTGGCCCGTCGCCTGCAGCAAAGCACGCCATTCGGTGCCTTCCTTGACCCGGTGGCCGACAAGCTGATGGTTGCTGTAGCCCTGGTGCTGCTGGTGCAAGTGCATGCGAACTTCTGGTTGACCTTGCCAGCGGCAGTGATCATCGGCCGAGAGATCGTCGTTTCGGCGCTGCGCGAGTGGATGGCCGAACTGGGGGCGAGGGCGCATGTGGCGGTCTCCAACCTGGGTAAGTGGAAGACTGCGGCGCAGATGCTCGCCCTGGTGATCCTGCTGGCCAACCCGCCGGTACTGACCTTCTGGGTGATCCTTGGCTACGTCTTGCTGATGCTGTCCGCCGGCCTGACCTTGTGGTCGATGCTGCACTACCTGCGCGCCGCCTGGCCGCACCTGCGCGAAGGTTCGGAACAAAAATAAAGCTTTTTTGAATCAAGGGCTTGACGGCGTTCGATGATCCTATAGAATGGCCGTCACCAAATGCGGGAATAGCTCAGTTGGTAGAGCACGACCTTGCCAAGGTCGGGGTCGCGAGTTCGAGTCTCGTTTCCCGCTCCAGATTTAGCGCTACAGTATTCAGCAGAGTACTGTAGCGATTGAAAAAGGCCCTTCGGGGCCTTTTTTCGTTTCAGTGGTTTTGATTGAGGTCCACTCTCAGCACTGAACGTCACATCCTATGGTTCTGGCGGCGTACAGGCACAAAATACAGCACAATCGCCGCCTTGAACGTATCCCCAGGTCGTGCCTGAGCACTCACCAGCGAACCCTGACCCCCAGATTACCAATCACCCCATTGAGGTCACTGTCAGCGACGTCACTGCTGTAGTCGGCACTGACAAACAACGCCACTTTAGGGCTAACCCGTGCGACCAGCCCTAAGCCCACCTCCACGGTGGTGGAGTTGGCTGCGTTGATTTTGTCGACTTTTTCCAGGTTGACGGTGTCGTTGTTGGAGAAATCGTGCCAGACGTTGGTGCGCAGGAAAGGCTCGATGGGCATACCGTTAACGTTGTAGCGAGCAGACAACTTGGCCCCGACCCGACCGGTCCAGTTGGGCTGTTGCTCGAAGGCCTGGCGAGTGTCGGTCTGGGTCTGGCTGCCGGGAAAGTATTGTTGATTGATCAACTGCGCCTGCGGTTCCAGGATCCAGTTGCTACCCAAGGCAATGGGGTAGCCACCTTCGACCGATAACGTCAAGGCATGACCATCGCCATCCAGGCGCTGTCCGTTCTCGCTACGGCCGTTGACATCAAAGCGCGTACCCATGGCCACCGCATCCACATGCCAGCCCTGTTCGTGGGTCATGCTCCAGTACATGCCCAGGCTTTCACCTTCCAGGCTGACGTTGGATTTTTTGTCGCCAACTTGCGGTTTGCGCATGCCATCAAAGCCACTTTGCAGGTTGCTGTGGCCGACGAAGAACCCCACCCGATGAACATTGCCGGCGCTGGTTTCACGGACGAATATGTCTGGGCTGATTTGCAGGCTCTGGTTGTTCATTTCCAGGCGGGCGGGTGCCGGCGCACCAATTTTTCCTGGGGCCGGAAAGTACGGCGCCCATTGGCTGGCGATGACGTCAGTCTGCTGTGACGCGTTGCGCTCGGCCATGCGCTCGGAGAATGCGCTCAGGGTGCTCAGACCCAGGCCGCGGGCACTCACCGGTGTCAGTGTCAGCCCTTGCAGAGTCTGCGTCTGCATTTGTACAAAGGTGTTGAACGGGTCGTTATCCTCCAGGCCCAACGCATGGGTTTCCAACGGGGTTGCCAATAGCAGCGACGTGGAAACCGCATAGAAAACATACTCAAAGCCCGTAGGATTCGGAGTTTTTTTCATGGCGGATCTCCTCTGATTGTTACAGCCAAGGATCTGGCCTGATGTCACGGGCTGTAAGACAAAACCAGAGGGCGACCCAAACCAGCAAAAAAATTCCTGCCGCGCGCTGAAAGGCGCGAGCTAGACGCTCGGAATAGAGGTGCGGCATTACTTGTAGCTAAGGAGAGTACGGGGCGGGCGTCAAGAAGACGTGAAGTAACCGTTGTCAAGCTATTGGATGCTTTAATCGGCTGAAAATTAACGATTATTCATAATGCATAGTCGTGCCGGCTCTTTCAGCCAACACGGCTATGCCGAATCATTGCTAAAGCCGCACTTCTACCGCCAGCGGCAGATGATCGGAGAGGTGGCTCCAGGGTTTATTGCCCAGGATTCGTGGCGCATGACTGTTGGCATTGCGCAGGTAGATGCGGTCCAGGCGCAGCAAGGGCAGGCGCGCCGGGTAGGTCCGGGCGAGCAGGCCATGATGACGCTCGAACGCTTCATGCAGCCCGCGGTGCAACCCCAGGGCGCGATTGCCGTGCAGCTTCCAGTCATTGAAGTCGCCAGCGATAATCACTGGCGCGTCGGCCGGTAGCGAGTCGAGTAACCGGCGTAACAACTGCAGTTGCTTTTGCCGATGACTTTCCAGCAATGACAGGTGCACGCAGACCGCGTGAACATGCGGCTGACCGGGCACATCCAGCACGCAGTGGAGCAGGCCACGGCGCTCGGGACCGGTGATCGACACATCCAGGTTGCGGTGCTCGATGATCGGGTATTTGGACAACAGCGCATTGCCGTGGTGGCCATCGGGGTACACCGCATTGCGGCCATAGGCGAAGTCGGTCCACATGCTGTCGGCGAGGAATTCGTATTGTGAGGTTTGCGGCCAACCGGCGTAGCGGGCGGCATGGCGGTCGTGACTGCCGAGCACTTCCTGGAGAAAGACAATGTCGGCCTGGGTGCTACGCACCGCCTCGCGCAGTTCCGGCAGGATGAAACGGCGATTGAAGGCGGTAAAGCCCTTGTGGGTATTGACGGTGAGTACCTGCAAGCGCCGGACCGCCGGTGCTTGTTGGGTGGCACAAAGGCGTATGGGGTCCGGTTCGACGTTCACGGTTGCTCCTGGTCTTCAAGCCTACTGCATGGGACTGGCGTTGAGCGTGCTCAGTTCCCGTGCATCAATTGTCGTCTTCGCGATGTAACTCCAACAACAACAGCGAGCGCCCCGGCAGCTCAAGCTGGCTGGCGAACTCATGCCGTTCACCCTTGCGTAACTGGGGCCGATCCGTATCGATCAGGCAGTTCCAGTACTCGCCTTCCGGTACCTGTGGCAGGGTGAAGGTGACGCCGTCATGCTGGGCATTGACGATCAGCAGCAGGGTGGCATCGGCTCCCGGACGCGGGATACCACTGACCTGGGCGCGGCCATCCATCAACATGCCCAGGCATCGGCCCTGGCTGTCTTGCCATTGCTCAACGCTCATCTCGTCGCCATCTGGCGCCAACCAAGTGACATCCTTGACCCCAATCGCCTCATTGTAGTCGCCGACCAGAAAGCGCGAGCGGCGCAGCACCGGGTACGCCAGGCGCAGTTTGGTCAAGCGTTTGACAAACTTGAGCAGGGCGGCGCCTTCGTCATCAAGTTGCCAGTTGACCCAGCCAATCTCGCTGTCCTGGCAATAAGCGTTGTTGTTGCCATGTTGGGTGCGGCTGAATTCGTCGCCGGCAACGATCATCGGCGTGCCTTGGGCCAGCAGCAGGGTGGCGAAGAAATTACGCATCTGGCGCAATCGCAGGGCGTTGACCTCGGCATCGTCGGTGGGGCCTTCGGCGCCGTGGTTCCAGGACAGGTTGTTGTTGCTGCCGTCTTCGTTGTTTTCGTCGTTGTCCTCGTTGTGTTTGTCGTTGTACGAAACCAGATCGCGCAGAGTGAAGCCGTCATGGGCAGTGATGAAATTGACGGAAGCGTAGGGCCGGCGGCCGCGGCGATTGAACAGTTCGCCGGAGGCCGTCATGCGCGCGGCAAAGTCGGCCAGCTGGCCTTCATCGCCTTTCCAGAAGGCTCGTACAGTGTCACGAAAGCGGTCATTCCATTCGGCCCAACCGGGGGCAAAGTTACCTACCTGGTAGCCACCGGGGCCGCAATCCCAAGGCTCGGCAATCAGCTTGACCTGGCTGAGCAACGGGTCTTGGCGACAGGCCACGAGGAAGCTGTGACGCTCATCGAAACCTTCGTGGTAACGGCCAAGGATGGTCGCCAGGTCAAAGCGGAAGCCATCCACATGCATCTCACCCGCCCAGTAGCGTAGCGAATCGGTCACCAGTTGCAGCACGCACGGGTGGCTCAAGTCCAGGGTGTTGCCGGTGCCGGAATCATTGATATAGAAGCGCTTGTCATCCGGCATCAACCGATAGTAGGAGGCATTGTCGATGCCGCGCATGGACAGGGTCGGGCCCAGCTCGTTGCCCTCGGCAGTGTGGTTGTAGACCACATCGAGAATCACCTCCAGGCCGGCATCGTGCAGGTGCGCCACCATCTCTTTGAACTCGGCGATCTTGCCGTTGGCCAGATAGCGCGGGTGGGGGGCGAAAAAGGCAATGCTGTTGTAGCCCCAGTAATTGTTCAGGCCCTTTTGCAGCAGGTGCTGGTCGTTGACGAAGGCATGGATCGGCAACAGTTCGATCGAGGACACGCCCAGCTGTTTGATATGGCCAAGCAACTCATCACACATCAAGCCGGCGAAGGTGCCGCGATTGTCCTCGGGCACCGCGGGGTGGCACATGCTGATGCCGCGCACGTGAGCTTCATAGAGGATGGTGCGGTCCCAGGGCACGCCGACACGCTGGTCACGGCCCCAGGTATAGGCGGGGTCGATGACTTTGCATTTGGGCACGTACGGGGCACTGTCACGCTCATCGAAGCTGAGGTCGCCATCAGGGTGGCCGATAGTGTAGCCGAACAGCGCTTCGGACCATTTCAGACCGCCCACCAGTTGCTTGGCGTAAGGGTCGATCAGCAGCTTGTTGGGGTTGAATCGGTGGCCATGTTGCGGCTCGTAAGGGCCATGCACGCGGTAGCCATAAATCTGCCCGGGATGTGCGTCGGGCAGGTAACCGTGAAAGATTTCGTCGGTGTACTCGGGTAATTCGATGCGTTCGAGTTCTACCTCGCCGCTGGAGTCGAACAAGCATAACTCGACCCTGGTGGCGTGGGCCGAGAACAGTGCGAAGTTGACGCCCAGGCCATCCCAGGTGGCGCCCAAGGGAAAGGGCAGGCCTTCGCGGATGCGTGAAGGTTCGACGACGGGGGCGGCGGCGGGTTTTGGCTTGCTCATGGGACTCCTTGGCGACGTCAAGAATGGCCGGCTGTCCTAGGGAGCAGGAGGCAGCCGGCTCCCGCAGGGGTGGCTTGAAAAATCAGGCGACTGGAGGCTTTTTCGTCGTTCGCGGTTTTTTCACCGCAGCGGGTTTGCTCGCAGAGACCTCCAAAGGCGTTCCAGGCTTGGCTTTGGCTTTGCGTGGAGCGACTTTGGGCGCCAGGGCCTCGGCTTCGGCCAGTTTGCGCGCCATTTCCCAATGGCGACTTTCCTGGCCCTCGGGTTTGCCCTCAGATTCCCAGATCTGGTAGGCGAATTCGCGAACACGTTTTTCTTCGACACTCATCTCGACGCTCCTTAAGGCTTAGGCATGATCAATCAACAGGTTGACCGGAATCTCCTTGAGTACCGCGCTGAGCAACAGCTCCTTTGAGGCTGTGACTGCGCTGCCGGCAAAAAGTCCCGAGCAATTGGCAGGTGACAGGGCAAACGGCAATAGCAGCCGGGTGTTGTCCCAGGTCTGCGCCGGGATCAACGGGATCGGGGTATCAGCAAGCAAGCCACAGGCCAGGCGTGGCACGACGACAATTGCGCGCGCGTTGTCAGTGACCCGGGCAAACGCCAGCACTTGAGCGGCGTGTCTACCTTGCACCTGCAGCGGTAGGTAGCGGCCTTGGGCAAACAGCTCGGGATAGGCTTGGCGACGCTCCAGCACCTGGTTGATCAGTGCCTGCTTGATCCTGCCGTCGCGCCACTGCTGAAGCAGCTGCGCAGTGTGGGTGCTTTCGTCCAGCGCTTGGCGACGCGTGGTGAAGTCCACGGCGCGGCGATTGTCCGGATCGACCAGGCTAAAGTCCCAGAATTCATTGCCCTGGTAGAGGTCGGGCAGGCCCGGCACGGTCATGCGCAACAGGCACTGACCCAGGCTGTTCAGCGCGCCAGCGCAGGCAATGGACTGCGCCGCCTGGGCCAGCGAATGGCGCAGTTGCTGGTTTTGCGCGTCTTGTAGCAGGCTTTGAATGAAGGCCTGGCACGCTTGCTCATAGGCTTCGTTGGGGGCGCTCCAGCTGCTGTGCAATTTGGCTTCACGCAAAGCCTTGCGCTGCCATTGCTGCAAGCGCTCAAGGTAAGTCTGCACGGCCACCGGGTCATGTTCTTCAAGGTCCAGTGGCCAACTGCCCAACAAGGTTTGGTAGAACATCCATTCGTCACCTGGTGCCGGTGCCACGCCGTCGCTTAACGCGGTGCGCAGCGGCGTGGCCAGTTCACGCCAGTGTTCGACCCGACTGACGAACCAGCGGCTGCGTTCACTCAACACCGCCAGGCGTGCGCGATTGTCTTCGCCGCGCTTGTGATCATGAGTCGCGGTGCACAACAGGTTATGTGGGAATTGTTGCAGACGTTGCTCACATGCCTGGTGGAAGGCCTCGAGCGGTGCGCTGAAACACTCAGCATCAAAACCTACATCATTGCGTGAGAGCAGTAGGGCTGAGCGGTAGAAGGCGGTGTCTTCGACTGCTTTGGCGGCCGCTGGCGCCGTCAGTTGCTGGAAGCGGATGCAGGCATGGCGCAGGTGCTTGCGTGCGCGCCCAGGGGGCAAACTGCGCCAGGGTTGCCCGCCGAGCCAGTGCTGCAACCAGTCAAGCACCGGCCAGTCGCCTTCGCCCAGGCTTTGCCGGGCAGCGCTGTAGGCCTGTTGAAAAAAACCTTCATCCTGCTCAGGCCTACCGGCCGCATTCAGGTAGGTGCGATACACCGGATAATGCTCGACCAGCGCTTGCAACGCCCGACGAATCGCACCGAGGGTCAGGTCGCGGCTCATCAGGTCATCGCGGGCGACCTGCAGCAGGGCTTGGGCCACCGACTCAAAATCACCCGCCAGGCTGGCGTTGAGCACTTGCTGGCGGGCCAGGCGTACTTCTTCGGCAAAGGCCGGGCGTTCGCTCAAGCTGCTCCAGGCCTCGGCCAGCAATGCTTCGCCAGCCGGATCGTGTTGCAGCAAGCTGACCTGGTTCATGAACTCATAGCCGGTGGTGCCGTCCACGCCCCAGTCGCGATGTAGCTGCTCGTCGGCAGCCAGGATTTTCTCGACGTAGATCGGCAGGTGTTCCAGTGCGGCATTCAACGGGCGTTCTGCCAGCAGAGCATCGACGCGCCGCCGTAGTTTGCGGCAATAACCCCGCGGATCGGCCAGGCCATCGATGTGGTCGATACGCAGGCCATCCACCAGGCCCTGGCGAATCAGGGCGAAAATCTTCTCGTGGGTGGCTTCGAACACCTCGCTGCGCTCAACGCGCAAGCCCGCCAATTCGTTGATGTCGAAGAAACGTCGCCAGTTGATGTCATCGGCTGCAGTGCGCCAGCTGGCCAGACGGTAAGCTTGGCGTTCGAGCAGGCTGTGCAGGCGCTGGAAGCCTTCGCTGCTGCGCCCGTCATAGGCCAGAAGCAGATCGTCGACGGGGATGCGCTCGGCCAGCGCAACCAGTTCTTGCTGCAACAGCGGCGCTTTGTCAGCCGCTGGATTGGCACTGTGCAAGGCTGCGAAACGCATGCCCAGGGCTTGGACTTCAGTGTCCCCACACAGGCACAGGATCTGCCCGTAGTCGGTGGGGCTGATGGGAAAGCGGTGTTCGTGATGGGCAACATGAAAACTGCCATCGCGGGCCTGAAAGCGCAGCACCAGGTCCCCGGATTGCAACACCGTCCCGTAGTCGCTGGCGAGGAACGGCAGCAGCAACTGACCTTCCAGCAAGGGGTCGGTTGAGTGCCACTGGATATCGAAGAAGCTGGCGTAGCGGCTGCGTCGGCCCCAGGTCAACAGGTCCTGCCACCAGGGGTTGTCACTGCCGACAGCCATATGGTTGGAGACGATGTCGAGGATCAGGCCCATACCATGCGCGCGCAATGCGCCAACCAGCCTGACCAATGCGGCTTCGCCGCCAAGCTCTGGATTGACCTGAGTTGGGTCAATAACGTCATAGCCGTGCACCGAACCGGGGCGGGCGCTGAGCAGCGGTGAGGCGTACAGGTGGCTGATGCCCAGGCGGGCGAAGTAGGGCACCAGGGGCAGCGCATCGTCCAAGGTGAAACCGGCATGAAACTGCAAGCGCAAGGTGGCGCTCAAGGGCTTCATCGGTCGCGCTCCCAGGCTTGCTCGCGAGCTTGTGCCAGCAGTTCAAGGCGCCTGGCGGCATCGGCATCGTCCAGCAGCGCAGTGGCCGCCAAGCTGAAGCGTCGGCGCCAGTTGGGGTGGCTATCAAGGGTGCCGGGCAGATTGGGTTGTTCGTCGATCCCCAACAGGTCCTCCAGGGGGATCAGCACCAAAGGCGCACGGGTATGCCCAAGGTAACGGATACAGGCGTCGACCAGTTGTTCGCTGTCGGCCAGCTCGCCGTAGTTGCGTTCTAGGCAGTGCTGCAAGCCTTGACGCTCTTGCTGACGGCTGTCGCGCCAGTGTCGTTCGGTGCTGGCATCAATCAGCGAAAGGCGCTGCTGCCAGTCGATATCGCGGCTCTGCAGCCAGCCGGCCAAGGGCGGCAGATCGTGGGTGCTGGGAGTGGCCAGGGCGTTGTCCGGCCAGTCGAGGATGGGCTTGAAATGGCCCGGCGGGTCTTGCTCGAACTGCAACACGCGCATACCCAATATGGCACGTTGAGCGAGTTTTTCCCGCAGGCCTTCGGGCACGGTGCCCAGGTCTTCACCGAGGACAATCGCGCGATGACGCACTGACTCCAGGCACAGCAGGCGCAGCAGGTCGTCAAACGGGTAGTTGAGGTACGCGCCGTCACTGGCCTGTGCCCCCAGTGGAATCAGCCACAGACGCTGCAGGCCCATGACGTGATCGATGCGCAAGCCCCCGGCATGGGCTAAGTTGGCCCGCAGCATTTCGATGAAAGCGCGGTAGCCGTTACGCCGCAGGCCCTCGGGAGAAAAGGCGCAGATGCCCCAGTTCTGCCCGGCGCGGTTAAGGATGTCAGGCGGTGCGCCGACGTTGAGGTCCCAGAGCAACTCATCCTGACGGCTCCAGGCCTGACTGCCGGCACCATCGGCACCGACAGCCAGGTCAGCGATCAGGCCGATGGCCATGCCGTGGCTGCGGGCGGCGTCCTGAGCGCGCTGCAAGCTGCGTTCGATCAGCCATTGGCAGAAGGCATGAAACTGGATCTGTTGCCGATGTTGCGCTGCAAAGGCGGCCACCTGAGCGCTGTGCGGGTCGTGCCAGGCGTCAGGCCATTGCCGCCAGTCCTGGCCCAGGCCGCGCTCCTGAGCTTCGCCGAGCAGTGTTTCGAACCGGCAGTGTTGTTCCAGGGCGTCGCCGGCCTGGGTGCAGTAGCTGTCGAAATCGGCGCGCAAGGGGTGGTCGCCATCGACGAAGTCTTCGAACAGCACTTGCAGTAATTGGTAGCGTGCCGCGCCTGCCTCGGGCCAATCGATCAGTGGCCGTTGCTCGAGGTCCTGAAGTTTATCTTCCAGGCCCAATGTCTCGATCGCCACACGCACGGCGCGCTCGCCGAGCAACAGGGTAGGGCTGGCGTACAGGCTGTTGAGCCATAGGCGGCTGGACGGAGAGTAGGGGCTGTAGCGCTGGGGATCGTTGGCGAACATGGCGTGCAACGGGCTGATGGCCAGAGCGTCGGCACCCCGCTCGCCAGCACTGCGGGCCAGTTGCTCCAGGGCCAGGCAATCACCGAAACCGCCATCACCGTTACGGCGCAGGCTGTAGAGCTGGGCGCTGATCCCCCAGCAGCGCGGAGTGGGCGTATCGAGAGCGTCGTTAAGGTTGAAGCAGCGTGTCGGGGCAACGGCCAGGGTAAAGTACCGATCGCCGATTTCCACCTGGTGGTAGCCAATCGGCAGGCCGGGTGGCAACGTAGCGTGGGCGTCCAGTTGCAGCTGCTGGAGGGCGCCATTTTCCAATTTCACCTGGCACGGACTTGCTGCGGGAAAGTACGCGGACAAATCCAGCACCTGCTGCTCATCGACCGTGAACAGTGGCGGCAAGTGCCGGGCATCATGGGCAGTCTGCAGTGCGAGCAGGCTGGCGGCAATCTGTTGGGTATCATCTGCCGGGTGGCCAAGAGCAGCCAATACCCGACGCATGTTGGCATCACTGACGCGTTGCGCCCGGCCGTTGGCGTCAGTCCAATCCACGGCGATGCCCGCCAGGTCGGCAAGTTGCTCAAGCAGAGGTTCAGTCATGGGCATGCTCCGGCGGTTGAGAAGGTAGCAGGCTGACCAAGGTGCACATAGGTGCCAACTGATCGCGGCCTGGCACTGGGTCTGTGCTACAGAAAAGCCGCGTCGAAGGCAGCGGCAGCATGCACGGCACTGCGCCAGTACCAAGATTCATATCGATGCGCAGTACGCGTCCGTCGCCCAACTGCCAGTGCGCCGTCAGTGCTTTGTCAGTGATGATGTGGGTACCCAGGGCGCGACAACCAGGCAGGTGCGCGCTGATGTGCTTTTGGCGCAGTTGCAACAGTTCGCAGTACAACGACTGCCACTGGTGCTGACGACCTTCGCTCGCTTGTGGGCGTGAGGCACTATAGGTGGCGAGCGCGTTAGGATCGGGAATCGCTGCCCTTTGGCCAGGGTCGGCGAAGGCTTTGAACCCGGCGAATTCGGCACGTCGACCCTCACGCACAGCATTGGCCAGCTCATCGTGATGGTCGGTAAAAAACAGGAACGGCTGCTCACTGCCCCATTCCTCGCCCATGAACAGCAACGGGATCATCGGTGATAGCAACAGCAGGGTAACAGCTGCTCGCAGCGCTGGCGGCGGGCACAGTTGCGTCAAGCGTTCACCCAAGGCGCGGTTGCCGACCTGGTCATGGTTCTGCAGGAACAGCACGAAGGCGCTGGGCGGCAAGTGTGCACTGGGGGTGCCGCGCGGGCGGCCATGGCGATCAGGTTCGCCCTGGAAGACAAACCCTTGACTCAGGCAACGGGCAAGTTTGTCGATCGCCTTGGGGTGGAAGTCGGCGTAATAACCTTCTTGTTCATCGGTGAGCAGCACATGCAGGGCATTGTGGCCATCGTCATTCCATTGCCCGTCAAACGCATCCGCCAGCAGCTCGGCCTGGTTGTGCTCGTTTTCTAGCACCAGCCACACTTGACGCCCTGGGGCGATCGACTGGCGCACGCGTCGGCTGAACGCGGTAAGAAAATCCGCATCATTGATGGCGTGCACAGCGTCCAGGCGCAAGCCGTCGACGCGATAGTCGTGTAGCCACATCAGGGCATTTTCAATAAAGAAGTCGCGTACCTGGCGGCGGCGAAAGTCGATGGCGGCACCCCAGGGGGTATGCCGGTCCTGGCGGAAAAAGCCACTGGCATACTGGCTCAGGTAGTTGCCGTCCGGACCGAAGTGGTTGTAGACCACATCCACCAGCACCATCAGGCCATGACCATGGGCTTGATCAATCAGTTGGCGCAGTTGTTCCGGTGTGCCGTAGCTGTGCTGCGGGGCGAAAGGCATGACTCCGTCGTAGCCCCAATTGCGTTCACCGGGGCATTGCCCCAATGGCATCAGCTCGATGGCCGTCACCCCCAGAGCCGCCAGCCGCGGTAATTGCTGTATCAGCGGGGCAAAACCGCCCATCAGGCCTACGTGCAACTCGTAGATCACGGCTTCATGCCAGGGGCGGCCTTGCCAATGCCTGTGCTCCCAGCTAAACGCTGCAGGGTCGATGATCTGACTGGGGCCCTGCACGCCCTCGGGTTGAAAGCGTGAGGCCGGGTCGGCAACTTCAAGGTGGCCATCGATGCAGAAGCGGTATCGGCTGCCGGCAACAACGGCCAGCGTGGCACTGAACCAGCCGTCGCGACCCGCTTGCAATGCCAGGCGCTGCCCGGACTCCAACAGCACCTCGACGCTATGGGCATCAGGTGCCCACAGGGCGAAGCGTACGGTGTTGCTGTCGAGCATCACCGCCCCGTGGGTCGCGAGCTGATCTGACCTCAAGGGCATAGCTGACACCTCAACCTCAGCGGGCCATGACTTGGGAACGCTCGACCAGTTCCTCATAAAGACGCGCATAAGGTTCAACGGCCTGGCACCAGTTGAACGGTTGGGTCATGGCCAGGCAGCGCATGGCGTTGAGCAGGTTTTTTTTGCCATAGACATAAAACGCCCGGCTCAAGGCTTCGCGGTAGCTGTCGACGCTGGATTCGTCGAACAAAAAGCCCGTTACGCCATTGTCGATGGTGTCGGCCAACCCGCCGGTATTGCGCGCTACCGGCAATGAGCCGAAGCGCTGTGCGTACATCTGGCTCAGGCCGCAGGGCTCGTAGCGTGAAGGCATCAGCAAGAAGTCACTGCCGGCGAACATGCGCCGGGCATCGGTTTCATTGAAGCCGATGCGTACGCCGATCTGCCCGGGATGGCGTAGCGCCAGATCGCGCATGGCGTGTTCTTCTTCCGGCTCGCCGCGGCCGATGATTGCGATCTGCCCGCCCTGGCTGACGATGTAGTCGGCAACCCCCAGAGTCAGGTCCAAGCCCTTCTGATAGACCAGGCGCGACACCACGGCAAACAACGGCCCGGTGGACGGCTCGAGCTGGAACAACTCGCGGACCTGGCGACTGTTGGCCGCCTTGCCCTCCCAGTCATTGAGGCTGAAGGGGTGGGTCAGGTGTGGGTCGCTGGCCGAATCCCAGCTTTCGTCAATGCCATTGGGGATACCGCTGAGCAAGCCTTGTTGGGCTTTGCTGCCGAGAAAGCCATCCAGGCCGCAGCCGAAGGCCGGTGTGGTGATTTCCCGGGCGTAGGTGGCGCTGACCGTGGTGATATGGCTGGAGTAGGCAAGACCGGCCTTGAGGAACGACAGTTTGCCGTAGAACTCCATGCCTTCCTGTTGCAGGGCATGGTCGGGAATGGCCAGTTCCGGGCAGCAGGCGCGACTGACCACGCCCTGGTAGGCCAGGTTGTGAATGGTGAACAAGGTCGGTGTTTTCAGGCCGCGCCAATGCATGTAGGCGGGTGCTAGGCCCGCTGGCCAGTCGTGGGCATGGACCAGGTCAGGTTTCCAGTGAACCATGCCTTCGCCCGCAGCGATCTCGGCAGCGGCCAGGCCCAAGCGGGCGAAACGGATGTGATTGTCCGGCCAGTCGCGGCCGTTGTTGGCACCATAGGGAGTGCCTTCGCGCTGGTACAGCTCCGGGCAGATCAGTACATAGATAACCAGGCCGTCGGGCAGGTCCATGCGGCCAATCTTGCAGGGCGGCAGGGCGGCATGGCCGCCCAGCTCCCCGACCAGGTGAATGGGGTTTTCACTCTCCAGAACCTGCGGATAACCAGGAATCAATACACGTACGTCGTGCAGATGGCGCATCGCCCGCGGCAGGGCGGCGGAAACGTCTCCCAAACCGCCGGTCTTGACCAGATCAGCGATTTCCGAAGTGACGAACAATACTCTGCGCTTGTGCGGATTGTGTCGGGAATCGGTGCCGGGTGCCTTGGCTGTCGTGCTGAAGTCCGTGGCCAGCGGCACACGGTTGTCCGGGTTGAAATGCTCTACATGAGGTTCGACAGCGGCACTGATCATACTTCTCTCCGTCCCTATGTTGCGGGTGTAGCCACCCATTTTGTTGTGTGTCTTAACGGCATCTCTCTGTGAATGAAACTGCGTTGCAATCCATGCGCCGAAACCTTGCGCGCAAGCGCTACGCTAATCGGCGTTCCGACCGACGGCGTGGTAACTAGTTGGGGTGGGTGGGCCGCGCCTGGATAGCCAGAAACGTGGGCCTCCTTCTTTGCTGACCTACTGCGATTTCAGAAAGTTCGACTTTTTTTAGTCGATTTTTCCAGACAATCTCGTGGCCGAATACTGAGTGTAGGAGAGATAACGGAAGAGATGTGACCCGTCGGTCACTTTTGTTGCGCGCTGCCCGATAACGGTGCATCACCGTGGGCTGCGGTCGAGGAAGTCGCGCGTCAGCAGGGCTGCTGACGCGAGGGGCGGGAGGGCAACTCCCGGCTTAAGCGGGAGTGGCGGGCGTGCCGGCCTGGGCTTGCTGCAATTGCAGGCTAAGCTTGGCCACCTGTTGCTGGAGCTGGTCGCGTTCTTCGCGCAAACGGCGCAATTCGTCCCGGTGAACCGTCACGTAGAGGGTCTGGGGCGGCATTTTCGGTAGAAGGGTTGCCATTGCACACCTCGTGAAGGGCTGGTCTTTGTTACAAGCGTAGCTGCTCGATCGGGCGGGATTCTGAATTCTTTTTTCTGTCATTGGAACTTTTTTGTTTCTCGCTGTCTTGCCGCTCGTCGATGAACCAAGCCCGCGCAGGCTGGACTAACCTTGAAGGCCTGAACGGTCAGTTTTCATTTCAACGGGAGCATCGGCACATGCAACTGGGAATCGTCGGGCTGGGCCGCATGGGCGGCAATATTGCAAGGCGCTTGATGCGCGACGGCCACCGCACGGTGGTTCACGACCGCGAGCGCAAAGCTGTGGAAACCTTGGTGGCGCAAGGCGCGCAGGGCGCCCATGACCTTGGCGCCCTGGTTGGCAAACTGGAAAAACCGCGAGCAGTCTGGGTGATGTTGCCAGCCGGCGAGCCCACCGAGCAGACCATCGCGCAACTGGCCGACCTGCTCGATGCTGACGATGTGATCATCGATGGTGGCAACACCTTCTATAAAGATGACATCCGCCGCGCCACCGATTTGGGCAAACGCCAGCTGCACTATATCGATGTGGGCACTTCCGGTGGGGTCTGGGGCTTGGAGCGTGGTTACTGCATGATGATCGGCGGCGAAAAGACCGTGGTCGATCGGCTTGATCCATTGTTCGCGAGCCTGGCCCCCGGCGTCGGTGTGATCCCGCGTACCCGTGGGCGTCAGGGTGCCCCCGAGCGTGCCGAACAAGGTTATATCCACGCCGGGCCGGCGGGTGCCGGGCACTATGTGAAGATGATTCACAACGGTATCGAGTACGGCTTGATGCAGGCGTATGCCGAAGGCTTCGACATCCTCAAGAGCAAGGGCAGCGATGCCTTGCCGGTGGAGCAGCGCTTCGATCTCAACCTGGCGGAAATCGCCGAAGTCTGGCGCCGTGGCAGCGTGGTCACCTCCTGGTTGCTGGACCTGACCGCCGATGCCCTGGTGGTTGATCCGCAGCTCAAGCAATACAGCGGCTCAGTGGCCGACAGTGGCGAAGGGCGTTGGACCATTGACGCCGCAGTAGAGCAGGCAGTGCCGGTGCCGGTGCTGTCCAGTGCGTTGTTCGCGCGCTTTCGTTCACGCCAGCAGCAGGGCACTTATGCTGACCGGATGCTGTCGGCCATGCGCTTTGGTTTTGGTGGCCATGTCGAGAAGAAAGCCGAATGAGTAATGCACAAGTCGAAGCCGCACCCCCTTGCACCCTGTTCCTGTTTGGCGCTAATGGCGATCTGGTCAAGCGTCTATTGATGCCGGCCCTGTACAACCTCAGTCGCGACGGGCTGCTGGATAAAAACCTGCGCATCGTTGGCGTGGACCATAACAGCGCCACCGACGCCGAGTTTGCCGAGCGCCTGGAGGCGTTCATGCGCGAGCGCGACAAGGCCAGTGAAGGTGCCGACAAATGCCTGGACGACAAGCTCTGGAGTCGTCTGGCCAAGCGAATCGGTTACCTGACCGGCGACTTTCTCGACGACGCCACCTACCAGGCCATTGCCCGGCGTATCGAAAAGAACCCCAGCAGCAATGCGGTGTTTTACCTGGCCACTTCACCGCGTTTTTTCAGCGAAGTAGTACAGCGCCTGGGCGCTGCCGGGTTGCTGGATGAAAGCAGCGGCTTTCGCCGTGTGGTGGTGGAAAAACCCTTTGGTTCGGACCTGGCCAGCGCCGAGGCGCTCAATGCCTGCCTGCTCAAAGTCATGAACGAAAAGCAGATCTATCGCATCGACCATTACCTGGGCAAGGAGACGGTGCAGAACATCCTGGTCAGTCGTTTTTCCAACGGTCTGTTCGAGGCCTTCTGGAACAACCATTACATCGATCATGTGCAGATCACTGCGGCGGAAACCGTTGGCGTGGAGAGCCGCGGGGCGTTTTATGACCACACCGGTGCCTTGCGCGACATGGTGCCCAACCACCTGTTCCAGCTGCTGGCGATGGTTGCCATGGAACCGCCTGCGGCGTTTGGTGCAGATGCCGTGCGCAGTGAAAAGGCCAAGGTAATCGGTGCCATCCGGCCCTGGTCGAAGACCATGGCCCTGAAGAACTCGGTGCGCGGGCAATACACCGCCGGCAAGCTGGGCCGCAAGAAACTGCCGGGGTACCGGCAAGAGCCACGGGTCGACCCGCACAGCCAGACTGAAACCTATGTGGCCCTGAAGGTGATGATCGACAATTGGCGTTGGGTGGGTGTGCCGTTCTACTTGCGCACCGGCAAGCGCATGAGTGTGCGTGACACCGAAATCGCCATCTGCTTCAAGCCGGCGCCCTACGCGCAGTTTCGTGACACCGAGGTCGAAAAACTCAAACCCAACTACCTGAAGATTCAGATCCAGCCCAACGAAGGTATGTGGTTCGACCTGCAAGCCAAACGGCCAGGGCCAGCGCTGGCCATGGAGAACGTCGAGCTGGGGTTCGCCTACAAAGACTTCTTCAAGATGCAACCGTCCACCGGTTACGAGACCTTGATCTACGACTGCCTGACCGGTGACCAGACCCTGTTTCAGCGTGCCGACAACATCGAGAACGGCTGGCGTGCGGTGCAACCGTTTCTCGATGCCTGGAAAGAGGCGGGAGAGGTACAGCCCTATGCCGCCGGAGAAGACGGTCCGGCGGCCGCCGACGAGTTACTGGGGCGTGACCGGCGGGTGTGGCACAGCATTGGTTGAACACGCATGAGGAGGGCGGATGCCTGGCTTGATCGAAGACTATGCGCTGATCGGCAACTGCCGCAGCGCCGCCCTGGTAGGGCGTGACGGTTCACTGGACTGGTTGTGCCTGCCCAGGTTCGATTCACCGGCGGTGTTCGCCGCCTTGCTTGGGGATGAGGAAAACGGGCGCTGGCGCCTGGCGCCGAGCGATGAGGTGGAGCAGGTCAGCCGTGAGTACCTGCACGACACCTTGATCCTGCGGACCACCTTTGTCACTGCCAGCGGCCGCGCCCGGGTCACCGACTGCATGCCCCTGGGTGATCACAACACGGTGCTGCGTGTGGTTGAAGGGCTCGAAGGCCAGGTGGCGTTCGCCATGGACCTGGTCATGCGTTTTGACTACGGCAGCAGTGTGCCCTGGGTGGAAAAGAGCGAGCCGCAGGTGCTGACCGCCGTGGTCGGGCCGGATCGCCTGGTCCTGCGCAGCGAAGTGGCAAGCCACTTCCATGATCACCATGTGGGCAGTCGTTTTGCTGTCGAGTCGGGCCAAAAGGTGGTGTTCAGCCTCACCCATCAAGCCTCGCACCTGCCAGTACCGCCAGCCTTTGCCATGGAAAAGGCTTTGCAAGACACCGCCCAACAGTGGCAAATCTTCGCCGGGCGCTGTCCTGATGTGGGGCCTTGGACGGCGCAGGTAAAACGTTCGTTGCTCACCCTCAAGGCCATGACTTACGCGCCCACGGGCGGCATCGTCGCGGCGGTGACCACCTCCTTGCCGGAACACCTGGGCGGTGAGCGCAACTGGGATTACCGCTACTGCTGGTTGCGCGACGCGACCATGACCTTGCTGGCGTTCATGAACCTGGGGTACTTCGAAGAAGCCCAGGCCTGGCGCGAGTGGTTGTTGCGCTCGGTGGCCGGCAACCCGGAACAGATGCAGATCATGTACGGCCTGGCTGGCGAGCGGCACTTGGCGGAGTACGAATTGCCCTGGCTGGCCGGCTACGAAGGTTCGCTACCGGTAAGGGTCGGCAACGCCGCCGCCTTGCAACACCAGTTGGACATTTACGGCGAGATGGCCGATGCCCTGAGCCAGGCGATTCGCAGCGGCTTGCCGCGCCACCCGCGTAGCGCGGCGATCTCGCGGGTGATCCTGGCGTACCTGGAGACGGTCTGGCGTGAGCCGGATGAAGGCATTTGGGAGGTGCGCGGGGGATGCCAGCACTTCACCCATTCCAAGGTCATGGCCTGGGTGGCCTTCGACCGTGCGGCGAGCGTGAGCGAGACCACCGAGGAAGGCCAGGCCCGAGCCCGGCACTACCGGCAAGTGGCGGCGAAGATTCACCGTGAAGTCTGTGAGCAGGGCTTCAACCCTGAGCTGGGTTGCTTCGTTCAGGCCTATGGTTCGAGCGAGATGGATGCCAGCCTGTTGCAGATCGCCCTGACGGGTTTTCTACCCGCCGACGATCCGCGTTTTCTCGCCACGCTTGAGCAGATCGAAGGTCGATTGCTGCGCAATGGCCTGTTGTTGCGTTATGACACCGACAGCGGTTGCGATGGCTTGACGCCGGGGGAGGGCACGTTTTTGGTCTGCTCGTTCTGGCTGGCAGATGTCTATGTATTACTCGGCCGCGATCAAGACGCACAAGCGCTGTATGCGCGCCTGAGCGGCCTGTGCAATGACGTTGGCCTGCTGGCCGAGCAGTTTGATCCGTTGAGCGGGCGCATGCTCGGTAACTTCCCTCAGGCCTTTAGCCATATCGGCATCATCAACACCGCACTCAATCTGCATCGCGCCCAGTGCCCGGTGCGTGACCGGGCGCAGCATGGGTGAGGTACGCGGCACGATAAGACTAGACCTTGAACGTCGCCATCAGCCCCTGCTGATGATTGGCCAGGCGGTTCAGCGCCTGGCTGATCTGCGCCGACTCCTGCGCCTGGCCAGACAGCGATTCAGTCACATCGCGAATGCTGGCGACGTTACGGTTTACTTCTTCTGCCACCGCGCTTTGCTCTTCCGCTGCCGAGTCGATCTGCAGGTTCATATCGGTGATCACCGCCACCGCATCGCCAATCCGCTGTAGCGCTGGCACCGCCTGTTCGGCCTGGGCGACGCTGCCCTGCGCCTGGCGGTGGCTGCTGTGCATCGAGCCGACCACCTCGCGCGTACCTTGTTGCAAGCCTTCAATGACCACGCGGATCTCATCGACCGAGTCCTGAGTGCGTTTGGCCAGGTTGCGTACTTCATCGGCGACCACGGCAAAACCGCGACCGGCCTCACCAGCACGCGCCGCTTCGATGGCGGCATTCAAGGCCAGCAGGTTGGTCTGCTCTGCGATCGAGCGGATCACTTCAAGTACCGAACCGATCTGTTCGCTACGGCTGGCCAACTGTTGCACCTCTTCCATGCCAGCGGTCATTTCGCAGGCCAATTGCTCAATGGCGCGGGTGGTGGTGCGGATCAGTTCCAGGCCTTCGCGGGTGGCCACGTCCGCCCCGCGAGCAGCCTCGGCCGCTTGTGCGGCATTGCGCGCAACATCCTGGGCGGTGGCGCTCATTTCTTGCGAGGCAGTGGCCACCTGGTCGACTTCGCGGTACTGCTGCTGCATGCCGGCGCTGGTCTGGCTGGCGATGGCTGCCGACTGGTCGGCAGTGCCCCGAGCATCCTGGACCGAGGCTTTGACGTCGGCAATCACCGGTTGCAGCTTGTCTAGGAAGCGATTGAACCAGCCCGTCAGTTCACCCAGTTCATCTTCGCGTGAGTAGTCCAGGCGGCGGGTCAGGTCGCCTTCGCCACTGGCGATGTCTTTGAGCATCGCTGCAACGTTGAGGATCGGCCGGGTCACGCCACGGGCAGTCATCCAGATTACCAGCAGGCCAAGCACCGCAGCGCCCAGGGCCATGAGCAGGCTGGTCAGGTTGGCGCTGTTGTTGTGGGCATCAAGGCGCGCATTGAGTTCGATGGCCGGGGCTTGCAAGACCTGCTCGGGCACTTCCAGCAACACGCTCCAGGGCTGTGCGCCAGGCACTGGGGCGAATGACTGACTGACCTGCAGCATGCCGTTGTCATTGAATTCAGCCGCCTTGCCAGCCCGCATCTGAGTACTCAGGGCGGTGCCTTGCGCACCGAACACGTCTTCGATTTTCTTGCTCAACAGGCTGCCATCACGGCTGTGCCCGGCCAGCAGGCCCGCGGGGCTGACGATGCTGACCTGACCATTGCCGTCGAACAGTTCCTGACGCCCGTCGAGGCTCAGTTGCTGCAGGTTGTCCAGGCTGATGTCCAGGCCTACCACACCAATGACCTTGCCGTCCTGCTTGAGCGGGATGGCAATGCTGGTCATCAGCGGTGTGCGGTCGCCTACGGTGTCGAAGTAGGGGTCGATCACACAGGTTTCACCGGTCTCCAGTGGGCAGGTCAGCCAGCGGTTGTAGGCAAAGCCGTTGGCGCCGAGGCTGGTGTCGGCGAGCATCGATTCGGGCATCGCCTCAGCGTCCAGTTGACCCGGTTGCGGCTGCGACCAATACAGGGAGAAACGCCCGGATTCGTTACTGCCGACATCCGCTTGCTCGATGAACGCGCGGTCTTTGCCATCGAGCGCGTTGGGCAGGAACACCACGTACAGGCCTAGCAACTCAGGGTTATCAGCCAGTGCCGTTTTTGCTTGCGCGGTCAGTAGCTGACGCAGGTTGTCGGCACCTTGCGCCTTGAGCACCGTCATCAGGTGGGCGATGCCGTTGCCATACAGGTAGGCATCCTTGAAATAGCGTTGAATGCGCACGGCCTGCAACTGGGCGTAGGTGTGCAGGCGCAGACGGGCATTCTGGTCGAGCATTTGCGTGTTGGCGCTGTTGACCAGCGCTGCACTGCGGCTGGACTGATACAGCGCGGACCCCATTAGCAGCACCACGATGGCCAGCAGGCAGAGGCCGGCCAGCAGGGTGATCTTCCATTGAATGAGGAGGCGGCGCAGCAACATGGGGACGTCCTTATTGTTGGAGGGTATTGAATGCAAAAGCCCGTCATTAACGACGGGCTGTTTCACGCTGAAGCACTACTCGGCAATGAAGCTCGGTGGCGCAACCTTGAAGGCTTTGGTCAGATACGCCAGATATAACACACCCAGTGCGGCCCACACGCCGCCGAACAACAGCGAGTGCTCATCGAGGTCCAGCCAGAGGATGGCGATGATGCAAAAGCCAATGGTCGGCACCACCAGGTACTTGATCTTGTCCGCCAGGGTCTTGCTGCGGCCTTCGCGCAGGTAGCAGTGCACGATCACCGAAAGGTTGACGAAGCTGAACGCGACCAGGGCGCCGAAGTTGATCACCGAGGTAGCGGTGACCAGGTCGAAGAAGATCGCCGACAGCGAAATGAAACCGACAATAACGATGTTGATCGCCGGGGTTTTCCACCTGCCATGCAGACGGCCGAAGTAGCGGCGTGGAATGACATTGTCGCGGCCCATCACATACAGCAGGCGCGAGACGCTGGCTTGCGAAGCCAGGCCCGAGGCCAGGGTATTGATGAAGGTGCAACAGATGAAGATCGACTGGAACAGCTTGCCACCGACATACAGGGCAATTTCCGGCAGGGCGGCTTCGTGATCCTGGAAGCGCTCCATGGTCGGGAAGAACGACTGGATGTAGAACGACACGATGATGAACACCAGCCCGCCGATCAGCGCGATGAGGAAGATCGCCCGTGGGATGACCTTCTCGGCGTTCTCGGTTTCTTCCGACAGGGTGGTGACCGCGTCGAAGCCCAGGAACGAGAAGCACAGGATGGTGGCGCCGGCGACCAGCGCATTGAAGTGGGTGTCTGCACCGGCAAACGGCAACAGGCTCCAGGTCGTGCCCAGGCCTTCGCCGCTGTGCAGGCCGCGCACGGTCAGGTAGATGAACACGCCGATGATGATCGCCTGGATGGCCACGAACAGGGTGTTGAAGTTAGCTACCAGGTTGATGCTGCGGATGTTGATCAGGCTCATGATCGTCACGAAGCCGACCACCCAGGCCCAGGCCGGTACTTCCGGGAACATTACCGACAAATAGAGTTTGGCCAGCAGGGCATTGACCATCGGCAGCAGCAGGTAGTCAAGCAGTGACGACCAGCCGACCAGAAAGCCGACATGCGGGTTGATCGCCCGGCGGGTGTAGGTGTAGGCCGAGCCGGATTCGGGAAAACGCCGAACCAGTACGCCATAGCTTACGGCGGTAAACAGGATGCCCAGCAGGGCCAGCACGTAGGCACTGGGCACGTGCCCGTCGGTGATGCCGGAGACAATTCCGAAGGTGTCGAACACGGTCATTGGCGCGATGTAGGCCAGGCCGATGATCACCACTTGCCAGAGTTTCAGGGTCTTTTTGAAGTGCGTGTCGGGTACTGCGGCGTGGTTAACAGACATGCTGGCTGCGCTCCTGGGTTCCGAGGGAGCGGGGTGTAGCGGTGAGAACGGGTCCTTTGTTCTGCTGGTAGGGTGCGCGTGAAGAGACTGGCATCATGGATGGCACTTGCCCGTATTTTGTTTGGAATTATTTTTTTGCAGAGATGAGGCAGGGGGAAAATAAGAAGGCGCCTGATGTGTGTCAATTAAATTCTGACAAATTGTTTCAGTGATGTTTCAGATGTTTTTGCTTTGATGGCTCTATCTCACTGCATGCGGTCGATATATGTGTTTTGGTGGATGTCTAATAAAATCGACGCTGTGTCCTTTATCGATGATAGGTAATCGATTTTTATCGGCAAGAATTCGTGTCAGAGCCAATCTTTGGTGGTGGCAATATGCCTTTAGTGTCGCTAGGATCGACACATTTTGAGCAGCGCTCCCTCCAAGGACTTTTCATGGCCAGCGTCAACATCTACCTGCGTGAACACCTCGCCGCCGTCTCCGCGAAAAACATCTCGATCGCCCCTGGCATCGACGACAAGAAGCTCAACAACGCCGTCAAAGCCTTCGGTTACAGCGACAACCCCGGCAACGTTGTCGCCTTGTTCGATAACACCCTGTTCGGCAGCGGCAAGGATGGCCTGTTGTTTACCGGCGAGCAGATGATCTACCGGGCCAGTTTCTCCGACCCTGTAGCGATCAGCTTTGCCGCCATCGCCTCGGTGCAACGGCTGGAAACCTGGGTGGGGAGCAAGAAGGACAAACTTGAACAGTCCCTCGTGGTGGTGCGCGAGGATGGTAGTGAAGTGCTGATCAAAGACTTGCTCGACTGCAACTATGAAGTGCTGGCCACGGTGTTGCAGGGGGTTGTCAGCGACTTCGACGACTTTCAGGAAGAGAAGCAACTGATCCCCATCGATGAGATGCAGGAGTCGGTCAAGGTCGCCTACGTCAAGGCGATCATCAACATGGCCTATGACAACGATGCCGTTATCGATGAGAAGGAGTTCGCCGAAATCCTTTTGCTGATGACGCGCCTGAACCTGAGCAGCGAGTCACGCTTGAGCCTGCGTGCCTACATGACCGCAAGTGGCGAGGTGACACCCCTTGAGGACTTGCTCAGCCTGATCGATAGCCAATGCCCGGCCGGGCAGATCAAGTCCGTGCATATTTCCCTGACCAAGGACTTGATCAACCTGTTCTTCTGCACCGGCGGCACCTCGATCGAGCAGTTCGCTTTTCTGCAGAAGCACCGGGGCCTGCTGCAAGTGAGCGATGGCGAGATCGACCTGGCCGTTGCGGCCATCGTGCATGACCACAATATGCTCAAGGACGATGTCACCGACGACCAATTCGCCAAGGCCATGAAGGTGCTTTCGGCCAAGGCCGCTGCGGTAGGCACACCCTTGGCGGCGGTCTACCTGTCGGGTTCGGTGGTGGGCATGTCCGCCGCAGGCCTGACCTCGGGGCTGGCCACCCTGGGCATGGGTGGCATGCTCGGGCTGTCGAGCATGGCCACCGGCATCGGTGTCGCTGTACTGATCGGCGTGGGCGCCTACACCGGCATCCGCAAGCTCACCGGGGCCAATGAGCTGACTCGCTCCAAGCGCCGCGAACTGATGCTCAATGAAGTCATCAAGCAGACCCAGGCGACGATTTCTCTGCTCATCGAAGACATCAACTACATCACCGTGCGCCTCAACCAGGCGATTACCGCTCACGGTGATCAGGATGCGCAGATCAAAAAGCTGATGAGCCACCTGAGTCAGATGACCAGCGCCGGTACCGTGCTCAACAACAAGGCCAGCGCTACCCAGAGCAGCGCCACCAAACTGCGTTGCGCGCCGTTCCTGGATGAAGGCAAGTTGCGCGTGCTGACTGCCGAGCCGACCAAGGCTGAACTGTTTACCTTCATTCGCGGCTTCTACGAGGAACGTGCCTTTACCTTGGAGAAAGACGGTCAGAAAACTGAGGTCAGCAAGCTTGCAGTCAAGCCTGGGGCTTCACTGCAGGAGTTGGAAAACCTGGCCAAGGCCTTTGAGGCAGTTGGCTATTTCAATGTCGGCGATGTCCTCAAAAGCACGGCGGCCGATGTGGCCGGCAAGGCCAAGGACAAACTCACCGGTCTGTTCTCGTGAGCAACAAACCGCCGCTGCACGATCAGGCCCTGGCAATGCTCGTGCAGAACCACCAGCTCGACGCCGGGCAGGCCCAGCTCGGGCGTCTTGATGGCGCCTTGGAGCAGATGCTCGCCGAGCAACGGCAGAATCAGTTGCAACTGCAGCAGATGCTGGCCCAGGCGCAGGCCATGACCTGTGAAAACCACATCGTCTTCGAAATGGACGCGGACGAGGCGTTGCTGATCGACAGCAGCCTCTACCTGCAGGTTGAAGAGGTCACGCCGGTGCATGCGCAGATTACCGTGCTCGACAGCGTCGAGCGGGCCGACGCCAGCGACTGGCAAGGCTACCTCGATGAGGTGACGGCCTACGCCGCGCGGCATGAACTGGCCGTCGCCGAAGACCCTTTCCAGCACCTGATGAGCACCAGCCAGCGTATCGCCCTGGAAAAACGCATCAAAGACGAGTTTTCCCTTAAAGGGGCAAACTGCGATAAGTACGACTACATGATCGCAGCCACCTGTGGCTTGATCGGTGGTCTGATCGATGTGTTTTTCGTTGGCTTGCCGGGGCAGGGGCCGCTGACGCAGTTCAGCGACGACATGACCGACAAGGCCGTGCAGAAGTTTGCCGCCTGGAACGGCTGGACCGGGCCCAACGAAGGCAAAGACCCTACCGCCAGTGCCATCGGCTTTCTGGAGCGACGCTACAAGGTTAACTACGACCACCGCCACGGTGGGGACGTCGATCATCTGTTCAAGATGAGCACCAAGAACCACCACATCAAGAGCCTGGCCCATTCGCCGGATCTTGTCGGGCTGTTTTTCTCGATCCTCGACCAGTTCACCAGCACGGCGCATTTTGTCGACGGCGGCCAGTTGATCAGCGTCGACACCAAGACCTTCGAGCTCAGGGGCTCGAACCTGGTAACCAAGCTGTTTGCCGCGTTCGCCAACTGGCTTGGCCACCTGTTTTCCGACATGGCCGGCTCGTCTGGGGCAGCGGGGCGGGGCTCGGGTATTCCGATGCCGTTTTTCTCGTTGTTGCAGTTCATCAATGTCGGCGAATTCGGCCAGCACCGTCAGACCTTTGCCACCGTTGCCGTCCAGGTATTCGAACGCGGTTACGATTTACGCCATGGCATGGCGTTGGCGATCCCGGTGCTGGTGACCGAACTGCTGACCCGCTTGATGTGGACGGTCAAACAGCGCTTCTATCACCAGCAACCCTGGTCCGACTGCATCCCCTCGGCGGCCAATCCGGAACTGCGGCGTATGCTGTTGATCGGCCATGGTGCCTTGTGCCTGGTGGACGGCACCGATGCGGCGCTGCGCTCCGGGGGTGACATGATTCAGTTCATGCTGCGCAGCAACCTGGTGGCCTGGGCGCGGTTTGGCACATTGGCGCTCAAAGAGCTCAAGGCTTGGTACCGCCAGGGTGACTTGGATAGCGAGGCGGTGGACGGTTACCTGGAGGCCGAGTACCGACGGCTGCTGGCGGCTTGAAACGGCATGGGCGGCTGATGTCCTGAGTCACGGCATGCCATACACAAACGGATCATCCCCACGGGTTTGCTGATTTTGCGTTTTGCGCGCCGCCTCCGGTGGGCGAACCATTTGCACGCTGAGGCTGCCATCGGCACCGGCATAGACCACGGCGCTGACGCCGCCATCCTTGTAGCTGGCGATGGTCGCCAGGTTGATTTGCACCAGGGCGCTGCTGACACCGGTGTTGCCCAGGCGTCGGCCAATGTCGTAGCCCTCATCGACATTGCCCAGCTCGATACCGTGGCCGTCACTGTTCAGGGCGTGCAGGGCGAGGGTCAAGGCGATTTCGGCGTCGACGTTGTCGGTGCTGTCGTAGAATACCCGCAGCGGTTTTTCGCCCTCCGGCAAGGTTGCCAGGGCCTGCAACCAGCCGGCCTGCAAGGCTTTGGCGCGTAGTGCGGGTTTCAGGCGTTTACCCTGTTCATCGACCATCGACACCTTGATCGGGCGGTGCAGGTAGCCAAGCACGGGGGCGGCGTCGAACTCCTTGAGCTGGTGCTGCGCCCAGCGCACGGGCAGCCAGGGCGAGGGCTCGAAGTAGCCAGGGCCACGGTTGTCCAGGGTGCGTCGGAGGGTGGGGAATTGGGCGTGCCAATAGGTAGTGGGCATGGTGCCGGGACTTACAGGGTTTCTAGCGCCTTTAGCGCGTTCTGCTGCTTCAAACTGTGCTCCGAACTCTCTTGTGTGCTTCCAATAAAACGCCCACAGCTTGCCCAGATCGGTGTTTTTGTTCTGGTTGTTCTCCCGCGAATCGGTGGCATAAGGACGGATGTAACGGTCCACGCGCTCGGAGCGGCTGAGCAGCAAACCGGTCATGCTTTCGAACACGGTGGGAACGACGTGGACGTTCTGCAATCCGGGAGTCCCCGGTACGCGATAGGCGCTGCGGGTAACATCACCATCGCGGCTGAACATAAAGGCTTGAGGGACCTGAGGATTGGCCTCAAAGAAGCCGAACAGGCGCTCGAGCATACCTTGGGCATGGGTCGTGTTCTCGGCCTCTTGCCAGAGAAACAGGGTGACGCCGAGGGTGGCGGCATTGCGTCCACCGAGTATGTAATTGGCGACGCTCATGTCTTCCGATTGCTTGGGTGGGGCGATGGCGAAGGTAGGGATGGGCCAGTAAGCTACGGCGTTGCCTGCCGAATATTTGAATGCAGCGCCAATATTAATCGTTTGTTTGATCTCGCGTGAGCGTGCAGATGCTCTATAGTCCTCTGGATTTTGCGAATAGATCGACATGAAATTGTTATTGGTCTTCTGTATCAGTCGCCAGATCGAAGACTGATGCCAACCATCCACTGCAACCCCTAAACCTCTAATCTCTAAGGCATAAGTCCGTAGGTAGTCGCCCCGTTGCGCCTCATTATCGGCAATCACTTGGGCTTTGTAGGCGGCAAGCTTGGCTTTTTCATGGGCTACGGCATTGGTCCACCAGTGGATCGCGTAGATCAGCCCCAAGGTCCCTACGATGCTGGCGATGCCCCAGCGCACGACGGTACTGAAGTTACCAATGTTCATGTGATCTACCTGTGTCTTGTACCGGGCTAAACCACTTTCACGTTCAACGCCGTATTCGCCAGCGCATGACAACCACACGCCAGCCGATGGCCTTGCAGGACGATTGCCAGGCCATTCAGGCGTCGTTGTGGGTGGCCTTCGACAAAGATGAACTCACCTTGATGAAGCGGGCACCTGGCCCGGTCACCGACCACTGCCGGTGTCTTGCCGTTGAGGCGGTGGGTGCCGGCAAGCTGGCAGAACACCACGCGGCCGCCGCTGCTGGTGGCGTCGCCCAGGCAAATGGGATGGCTCATGTCCTTGGTCCGGGCATGCCATACACAAACGGATCATCCCCACGGGTCTGCTGGTTTTGCGCTTTGCGCACCGCATCCGGTGGGCGAACCATTTGCACGCTGAGGCTGCCATCGGCACCGGCATAGACCACGGCGCTGACGCCGCCATCCTTGTAGCTGGCGATGGTCGCCAGGTTGATTTGCACCAGGGTGCTGCTGACACCGGTGTTGCCCAGGCGTCGGCCAATGTCGTAGCCCTCATCGACATTGCCCAGCTCGATACCGTGGCCGTCACTGTTCAGGGCGTGCAGGGCGAGGGTCAGGGCAATTTCGGCGTCGACGTTGTCGGTGCTGTCGTAGAACACCCGCAGCGGTTTTTCGCCCTCCGGCAAGGTTGCCAGGGCCTGCAACCAGCCGGCCTGCAAAGCTTTGGCGCGTAATGCGGGTTTCAGGCGTTTGCCCTGTTCATCGACCATCGGCACCTTGATCGGGCGGTGCAGGTAGCCAAGCACGGGGGAGGCGTCGAATTCCTTGAGCTGGTGCTGCGCCCAGCGCACGGGCAGCCAGGGCGAGGGCTCGAAGTAGCCAGGGCCACGGTTGTCCAGGGTGCGTCGGAGGGTGGGGAATTGGGCGTGCCAGTAGGCGCTGGACAGGGTCGTCGGGCCCACGAGGATATTGATGCCTTTGGCACGCTCTTTTGCTTCGTACGCTTTCCTGAACAGCGGTGTGTGTTTCCAATAGAACGCCCACAATTTGCCGAGGTCGGTGTTTTTGTTTTGGTTGCTTTCCGATGAGGTGACGGCATAAGGGCGGATGTAGCGGTCGACTCTGTCGGAGCGGCTGAGCAGCAAGCCGGTCATGCTTTCGAACACGCTGGGAACGACGTGGACGTTCTGCAATCCCGGGGTGCCCGGGACGCGATAGCCACTGCGGGTAACATCGCCGTCACTGCTGAACATGAAGGCTTGAGGGACCTCAGGGTTGGTGTCAAAGAACTTAAATACGCGCTCAATCATGTCTTGAGCATGAGTGGTGTTCTCGGCTGCTTGCCAGAGAAACAGCGTGACGCCGAGGGTGGCGGCATTGCGGCCACTGACAATGCTATTGACGACGCCGATGTCGTCAGGTTGTTTGGGTGGGGCGATGGCGAAGGTAGGGATGGGCCAGTAAGCTACGGCGTTGCCTGCCGAGTATTTGAATGCGGCACCAATATTGATCCCTTGGGTGATCTCGCGGGAATCCACCGAGGCCTTGTAGTCCTCTGGATTTTGAGAAAAGATCGACGTGAAATTGTTGTTGGTCTTCTGTATCAGCCGCCAGATCGATGACTGATGCCAAGCATCCACTGCAACCCCTAAACCTCGTATCTCTAAGGCATAAGTTCGCATAAAGTCGGCCCGTTGCGCCTCGTTATCGGCGATCACTTGGGCTTTGTAGGCGGCAAGCTTGGCTTTTTCGTGGGCTACGGCGTTTGACCACCAGTGGACGGCATAGATCAGCGCCAGGGCCCCAACGATGCTGACGAGGCCCCAGCGCACTACGGTACTGAAGTTACCAATGTTCACGTGATCTACCTGTGCCTTGTAATAGATGAACCCGGTGAAGCCAAGCCAGGCCACAGTCAATATGACTAGCGCCCAGAAATAGCCTCGTAGTCGCGGTCTGGTTTGCGGTTTCCGCTGATGCGTTTTCACCGGAACTCTCCTTTTTTAACGGCGCCTGCAAGTAGAGATGGCGGCTCCAGTGACACCAGGTCGGATGAAGGAAACTCGCCTAGGTGGTAGTACAGATGGCTGGCTGTCACCAATGTTTGTGCCTCGATACTCAGACGTGACCAACCTGGGAGAGCGATGACTTTCTTGTAGCGCTCTCCATCCAACTTCCAATCCGCAATCGCCACCAACACCTCGCGCGTGTCCGGATGGGTAAGGCACTTGGCCTGGCCGATGGCAATGTCCATGGCGGTGACCCAACGGTGGTTTTCCGGGCTGCGCAGCATGGCCGAGTGATAGCTGTTGGCGTCCCACTCGTTCGGGTCATCCGGCAGGCGCGCGCGGATTTCGTTGGGCGTCTCTTCGCGTTCGATCCGGTAGTAATCGGGAATGTCGAGCATCGGATTGCCTCGCACCAAGGTCTGGCGCAGGGCCGCAGTCTGGTCGCCGGGAAGCTTTTCTTGGTTCCAGCCATCACGCGCCTTGTCGAGGTTGATCCGGGTGGGGCTGTTGTA